>DATLFO010000234.1:0-8606 GCA_035541035.1 Actinomycetota bacterium | reverse complement strand
CTTCTACGGCAGCGCGTCGGATGCGGTGACGGACGCGCTGCCGTAGAAGCGCGTGAGGTCGTCCTTGCCCGGCGGCTTCGGTCCGTCATCGAACGTCCAGGTGTCGGGACTCTGCTCCTTGGCGCCGCCGCCGAACACGTCGTCGATTGACGAGCCCTCGGCATCGTCTCCGCGGGACACGGGCGTCGGCGCCGTCGCCCAGTCCGTCGTCGCGCCCGCGATCGGCGGGTCGTGCGGATACGAGAAGTCCCCGTCGATCTCGAAGCCCCCGATCTGGGCGCCGCCTCCCGAATGCCCGGCGAGCACCGAGTCCGACCCGAGGGCCGGAACCAGACCGAGAAGCAGGCTTGCAAGCACCGCTGCACGAAGGATGCGTGAACGCACGACTCGTCACCTCTCTCCCACGGGGTCCGCATGGTGCGGACGAACCGTTCCCGATGTCATGCTCTCGCGGACATGGCTCCGAAGGAATAGAGAGTTCGGCCCAAAGTCCTGGCGACGGAAGGACTAGTCCCGCCGGAGAAAAACGAAGAGTCCTGCCGTGGCAGGACTCTTCACGCAACCGGACGGAATGCGCTACTCGAAACCGTAGCCTTTCGCCCACGAGGTCTCGTAGCCGTCGATGACCGCGGCGAGCGCGTCCTCATCGACGGTGAGCGGCTTCACCGCCTCGACCATCACGGCGATCTCGTCCGCAAACTCCTTCGTCTTGGCCGCCTCGAGCGCGGGCGCCTGCGGACCGTGATGCAGTCCCTGCGGGTGGATCGTCATCATGCCGGGCGTGATTCCTGCGCGCGAGAAGAACTGGCCGTCGTGGTAGAAGATCACCTCGTCGTTGTCGATGTTGGAGTGAAAGAACGGCACGCGCAGCGCGTCGGGGTCGCCGGTCTCGGTCGGGCGAGGCGCAAAGGTGCACACGGCGAATCCCTGGTTGGCCCAGGTGCAATGCACGCTCGGCGGCAGGTGGTAGCGCGGAGACACGATCGGACGGAAGTCCTTGACGTTGAGCCGCATCGGACACAAGTCGCCCTTCCAGCCCACGACGTCGAGCGGATGGTACGCGTAGGTCAGCGCGGTGTAGGCGTTGCCGCGCTTGACCCGAACCTCGAACCGGCCGGTCTCGTCGTGCGGGTCGGGCTCCGGCGTGGCGATGACGCCGGGGTCGAACTGGGCGTGCCGTCCCAGCATGCCGCGATCCGGGATGTGGTACTCGCCGGCGCCTTCGATCACGAACAGGAACAGCTCCTCGTCGGGCACGAAGCGATGCGTCGTCCCCTTCGGCACGATCAGGTAGTCACCGGGCGAAAACGTCAGCGGGCCGTAGTCGGTCTCCATCGTGCCTCGTCCGCGATGCACGAAATAGCACAGGTCCCCGTCCGCGTCGCGCAGGAAGTACGGCATCGGTTCGGTGCGCCGGGACACGTAGAGCGAGCAGTCCTCGTTGTGGGCGATCCGCGCCCAGGTTCCTCCGGCATCGCTCATGTCGGCCGGCTTGATCGCGGCGACGTCGATGGCGCGCGGGCGCAGCGGCCCTTCGATCGCGACCCAGGCCGTCGGCGGGTGGGTTCGGTACAGGTGGCTGGCGCGGCCCTCGAAGGCCTCGCGCCCGTGCTCTTCCTCATAGGTTCCGTCCGGAAGACCGACGTGCGCCTGCTTGGTGATGCGTCCTTTGGAGAGCGGGAACATGCGACCCCCTAAAGCGTTCCGCGAAGCGCCTGCTCGCGCTCGATCGCTTCGAACAGCGCCTTGAAGTTGCCGAGCCCGAACCCGCGCGACCCGTGCCGCTCGATGACCTCGAAGAACACGGTCGGACGGTCCATGACCGGCTTGCTGAAGATCTGCAGCAAGTACCCTTCTTCGTCGCGGTCCGCGAGAATCGCCAGCCGCTTCAATGCCTCGACGTCCACCTCGCTCAGATCCGAGAACCGCTCGGCGACGTCCTCATAGTAGGCGTCCGGGACGCGCAGAAACTCGACGCCGCGATCGCGAAGCTCCGTCACCGTCGCCACGATGTCGTTGGTGAGCAGGGCGAGATGCTGCACCCCCGGGCCGGCGTAGAAGTCCAGATACTCGTCGATCTGCGAGCGCTTCTTGCCTTCCGCTGGCTCGTTGATCGGAAACTTCACCCGCCCTGATCCGTCCCACATCACCTTCGACATCAGCGCCGTGTACTCGGTCGAGATCTGGTCGTCACGGAAGTGCACGAGGTTCTGGAAACCCATCACCTGCGCGTAGTAGTCGGCCCAGACGTTCATCGTGCCGATCTCGACGTTGCCCACGATGTGATCGATGATCTTGAGCCCGCCTTCGGACCGGTCGTCGGCGACGGCCGCGAAGCCGGGCAGGAACGGGCCGGAATAATCGTCGCGCTGAATCAGGCTGTGGATGGTCTCGCCGTAGGTGCCGATGGCGGCGCGCACGACCTTGCCGTGCTCGTCTTCGAAGACCTGCGGCGGATGCACGTCGATGGCGCCGCGCTCGAGCGCCACCCGGTACGCCTCCTCGGCGTCGGGCACCCGCAACGCGACGTCGCGCACCCCGTCCCCGTGCCGGGC
Organism: Actinomycetota bacterium; assembly: GCA_035541035.1. Lineage (GTDB taxonomy): Bacteria > Actinomycetota > AC-67 > AC-67 > AC-67 > DASWHR01. The sequence goes on along the minus strand of DATLFO010000234.1, from coordinate 6,051 downwards.
CACGTGCGCGGCGACCGGCGACGAGGGGCCGAGCGCGCCGCTGATCGCGAAGCGGATCTTCCCTTGCTGAAGGACGCGGGTGGTCCGGTCGCGAACGCCCGTTTCGAGCCCGGAGAAGGCGATCTCCCGGAACCCCATTGCGCGTGTGTAGAAGTAGGCCGACTGCTTGGCGTTGCCGGTCCAAAATTCGACGTGATCGATCCCGAGAACGGGAAACGCGTCGTCGCTCATGACGGGTCACCTCCGTTGCTGCCTTTTGGGCGTGATTCGAAGCGTATCACCGGCATGCGCCGCCGAAAGGCGACGACGGGCGGCGGCCGCTTAGTGCTGCTGCGCCGCGGCGACCGGCGTCGCGGCAGCGGGGGCTGCGGCGGACGCGCGGTTGCGATCGAGCACGGTCAGGCAGATCGCCGTGCGGCCTTCCCCGCCGATGTCGATGTCCTTGAAGGCGGGAATGCAGACCGGGTCGATTCCCTCCTCCGCCACGAAAGACCGCGCGATCGCGATCGCCTTGACGGCCTGGTTGAGCGCTCCGGCGCCGATGACCTGCACGTCCACCTGGCCTCGCTCGCGGAGGATGCCCGCGATCGCACCGGCGACGGAATTGGGGCTCGATTTTGCCGAGACCTTGAGCAGTTCCACAGGAATGGACCTCTCTGTTCCGACGTCCTGTTTTGGTCAGACGTCCCGCTATAGTTTCCATTGCCTACGTCGTATTGTCCACCGTTGTCCGAATATTTTTTCCCCGGCTCGATATCCCGCAATTGGGGGGCAGCTGAAGGCCGGCCGAAGAGCCCTCCGGCCGGCCTTGAATCGAGCTCCTATTTCGCGAACTCGGTCGAGCGTGTCTCCCGAACCACGGTGATCTTGATCTGTCCGGGATATTGCAGCTCTTCCTCGATGCGCTTCGCGATGTCGCGCGCGAGAACCTGACAGGCCAGATCGTCGAGAGATTCGGGCTTGACCATCACGCGAACCTCCCGGCCCGCCTGCATGGCAAAGGTCTTCTCGACGCCCGGATACGACGTGCAGATCTCCTCGAGCTTCTCGAGCCGCTTGACGTAGTTCTCGAGCGTCTCGCGCCGGGCACCCGGCCGGCCCCCGGAGATCTGATCGGCGGTCTGCGCGAGGACGGCCTCCAGCGTGCGCTGCTCGACCTCGCCGTGGTGCGACTCGATCGCATGGACCACCGGCTCCGGCTCCTTCAAGCGCCGTGCCAGCTCGGCCCCGATCAGCGCATGCGATCCTTCGACCTCGTGGGTGACGGCCTTGCCGATGTCGTGGAGCAGGCCGCAACGCTTCACCATGCGAACCTGGTCGGGAGGGAGCCCCAGCTCGGCCGCCATCACGCCGGCGATGTGCGCCGTCTCGATCAGATGCTTGAGCACGTTCTGCCCGTACGAGGTCCGGTACTGCAACCGGCCCAGCACCCTGATCAGATCCGGATGCATGTCGGTGATCCCGACGTCCAGAACCGCTGCCTCGCCGGCCTTGCGGATCTCCTCTTCGACCTCGCCCGATGCGCGATCGAAGATCTCCTCGATTCGCGAGGGATGAATGCGGCCGTCGGCGACGAGCTTTTCGAGTGTGATCCGGCCGACCTCGCGCCGGACGGGATCGAAGCACGAGAGCAACACCGCCTCGGGCGTGTCGTCGATGATGATGTTCACGCCGGTCACGGATTCGAACGCGCGGATGTTGCGGCCCTCGCGCCCGATGATCCGGCCTTTCATGTCGTCGCTCGGGAGCGACACGACCGCCACCGTGGACTCGGCGGTCTGTTCGCTGGCCAGGCGCTGGATCGCCAGCGTGACGATCCGGCGGGCCCGCGCTTCGGCCTCTTCGCGCGCCCGCGTCTCGAGCTCTCGCACAGTCGCCATCGCTTCGCGCTTGGCATCGTCTTCGATTCGTTTGGTCAGGACGCTCTTGGCCTCGGCCGAGGTCATCGCGGCGACCCGCTCGATCTGGTGCTCCAGATCGCCGGCTCGGGCGGTGAGCTCCCGGCTCCGCCCCTCGAGTTCTTCTCGCTCCCGGCGGAGCGCCTCCTCGCGTTCTTCCAGCAGCCGGCCCCGGTCGGCCAACGAGATCGCCTGGCGGTCCAGATCCTCCTCGCGAGCCTGCAGGTGGCTCTCGCGTTGCTCGAATCGGGATTCCCGGCGATCCAGCTCGGCCCGGCGCCCTTTGATCTCGGAGTCGGCCTCCTCCCGAATGCGAAGGGCCTCGTCTTTGGCGGCGACCACGGCGTCGCGGCGGGCCCGCTCGGCCTCTTTCTCGGCCTCCTCCAGCACGCTGCGTGCCTTGGCCTCGGCCGCGGATCCGGTCGCCAGTCCGGCTCTGTGACGGATGAAGTACCCGATGGCGCCCCCGATCACGAGCCCGATCAGGACTCCGATGGTGAGGGCCATGTCGTTTCACTCTCCTCATCGCGGCCGGAACTGCGAGCCCGGCCGGTTCGTCGTCGGCGCTCCCCGACAGGAGGGCGCCGCGCTTCACGGCATGCTCGCGTTGGGGGATGCGGTCCCGCCGGGGAGCGCCGCACGAGTCCCTTTTCGGGCTCGCGACGAAGGAACACTGCGTTTTCGCAGGTCCTAGGAGGTTTCTGTCCTCGTCATCGTCATTCGCGGGCCGGTCCGGTTCGTCAGATGGTCGAATTCGTCATCGGGAATCGCATTCACAACCGAGCAAATCCGATCCTAGCACCGGCAGGTTTTCCCACTCAAGGAGACCGGGTGTCCGGCGTGGCTATTCGTCTCCGGGCGCCCGAGGCTCGTGCCGGGATAAGTCAGCCGCGACGCGCGAGACGATGTCGGCGGGATATCCCCGGCGGGCCAAGGCTCCGGCGAGCCTTCGGTAGCGCACATCGGGTGAGAGGGCGGTCATGGCCCGCACCTTCTTGGCGGCCAGCTCGCGGGCCCGCTCCTCCTCGTCCTCGGGCGAGACAGCGGCGGCCCGGGCGGCCAGTTCGGGCGAGACCCCCTTGCCGCGGAGCTTGAACCGGATGGCCGCCGCGCCGTAACCGCGCCGCTGCGCCGCTTCCTCGGCGAACGCCTCGGCGAACCGGGCGTCGCTGAGAAGGTTCTTGGATATGAACTCCTGGACCACCACGGCGATGGTATCCGGGTCATATCCGCGCTTGGACAGAGCCCGCCGGACCTCGGCCTCGGATCGCTCGCGCGCGGTGAGCATCCGCAGGACCACCTCGGTGGCGTTCCGGCGCCGCTGCTGCGGGGTGGAGGCATCCTCGGAGGGCCAGGTTCCCGCACGCCTGCGGGAACCGCGGAAGGAAGAGGACGGGGAGGCTGATGCCTCCCCGTCGCCCGGCTTCGTGCTCATGCCGCCTTCCCCAGGAGCGTGAGCCGCCGCCGGACTACTTCTCGTCCTCGGCCGGCGCCTCGACGGGCACCACGACCGGCTCGCCGCCCTCCTGCGGCACGAGGCCCAGCGCATCGCGAATGCGCTTCTCCAGGTCGTAGGCGACGTCGACGTTGTCCAGCAGGAACTGGCGGGCGTTCTCCCGGCCCTGGCCGATCTGCGTACCGTCGTAGGTGAACCACGCGCCCGACTTCTTGACCAAGCCCAGGTCCACACCGACGTCGATCAGCGAGCCTTCCTTCGAGATGCCCTTGCCGTAGATGATGTCGAACTCGGCCTGACGGAACGGCGGAGCGGTCTTGTTCTTGACGATCTTGGCGCGCACTCGCGAACCGACGACCTCGGCTCCGTCCTTGAGGTTCTCGATTCGGCGCACGTCCACGCGGACCGACGAGTAGAACTTCAGGGCCCGGCCGCCGGGCGTGGTTTCGGGCGAGCCGAACATCACGCCGATCTTCTCGCGAAGTTGGTTGATGAAGATCGCGCACGTGTTCGAGCGGCTCAGGTTGCCCGACAGCTTGCGCAGCGCCTGGGACATCAGCCGCGCCTGAAGGCCGACGTGAGTGTCCCCCATCTCACCTTCGATCTCCGCCCGGGGCACGAGCGCCGCGACCGAGTCGATCACCACGACGTCCACCGCACCGGACCGGATGAGCGTGTCGGCGATCTCGAGGCCCTGCTCGCCGGTGTCGGGCTGAGAGATCAGGAGCTCGTCGAGATTCACGCCGAGATTGGCCGTGTAGACGGGATCCAAGGCGTGCTCCGCGTCGATGTAGGCCGCGATGCCGCCGGCGCGCTGCGCCTCCGCCACGACGTGCAGGGCGAGCGTGGTCTTGCCGCTGGACTCCGCACCGTAGATCTCGACGATGCGGCCGCGAGGCATGCCGCCGATTCCCAGGGCCTGGTCGATCGCGATCGATCCGGTCGGGATGACTCCGATGCGCATCTTCTCGTTCTCGCCCATGCGCATGATCGAGCCCTTGCCGAACTGCTTCTCGATCTGTCCCAGCGCGGCCTCGAGGGCCTTGTCCTGTTCCGCCATCTGGCTCTCCCTTCCCTGCCCGTCTTTTCTGTTCGTCTCGTTTCGTCGAACCGATGCTAGACCGGCCCGCCGACAAAATCACAGGCGTGTCGTTCGCCGGCGACTTTAGGCGAACACCTGTTCGACGTCAACGACGCCGGAGGCCACGGTAGCCCGCGGCGCCGGCGCAATCCCGTGCGGGCAGAACGAGCGGAACGGCGCTCGCCGGTCACGCCCGCGAGGCGGAGAACGGGGCCAGGGCCAGCCGCTCGTATCGGGCGGCCGGGCGGCCCAAAAGGGATCGGTAGACGCCCAGTCCCTCCGCGAGGAACGAAACGGGTCCGACCGCGGCCGACGCCGCGGCGACCGGCCCCGGGCTGCGCAGGCGCGCCAGCGTGACGTGGGCCGTGTACGGCCGGTCCTCGGGCTCGTATCCGATCGGCGCGAGGGCTTCCCCGACCGCCCGGGCCGCGGCCGAAAGGACCGCCACCTCGCCGGTCAGGCCCGCCCACAAGACCCTGGCCCGGCGCCACGACGGGAAGGCTCCGAGCCCTTCGAGCACCAGCCGGACCGGGGGAAACGGCGACGCCGCGCGGGTGACCGCCTCGATCACCGCGTCCGCGTCCGGGGTCTCGCCGATGAACGCGACGGTGGCGTGAAGATTCTCGGGCGGGACCCACCGGGCGGCGGCCACGACCGGGCGAAGATCGTCGATGGCCCGTGCGGCCTCGGCTCTCGCCTCATCGGAGAGCCCGACCGCGACGAACAGGCGCGCTATCGCCGGGCCTCCGACAGATGCAGACGCAGCAGGTTCAACGCGGCAGTGGTCGCGAACCCGCGCACGGCCGCCCGGTCGCTCGCGTAGCGCACCAGACGCGCCGCCGACGCCGACGCGTCGTCCACCGCGATCCACACGCTGCCGGGCGGCATGCCGCCGTGCGCGTCCGGCCCGGCAGCGCCGGTGAGCGCGAGCCCCACGGTCGCGCCGGTGCGCTCGCGCACGCCGCGCGCCATCGCGAGCGCGACGCGTTCCGAGACGACGCCGTCCATTTCGATCAGCGCCGGATCCACGCCGAGCAGGGCCGTCTTGACGGCGGGGTCGTAGGCCACGACGCCGCCGGCGAAGTAAGCGGAGGATCCGGGGATGCGCGTGATGCGCTCGGCGACACCGCCTCCGGTGACCGACTCCGCGACGGCGAGCGTCGCCCGGACTTCTTTGAGAAGGTCTCCGACGACCGATTCCAGCGTCGCGTCCCCGGTTCCGACCACGGCCGTGCCGAGCGTTTCGCGAATGGATCGCTCCACCGGATCCAGCAGGGCGTCGGCCGCCGCGGCATCGAGTGCCTTCGCGGTGATGCGCACACGCACCTCTCCCCCGCCGGCGAGATACGACATCTTCACCGGCGCGTCGTCGAGGGAGCGCCACAGCGGCGACAGCGCTTCGGCGATCGAGGACTCGGCCATGCCCGACACGCGCACCACCCGCGTCCTGGTGACGGCGGTCGTGCCGGCGCGGCGGGCGAGGTCGGGCAGGACCGCGCGGCTCATCATCTCGCGCATCTCGGCCGGGACGCCGGGGATCGCGTAGACGACGCCGCCGCCATGCTCGACGATGAGTCCGGGAGCCGTGCCGATGCGGGTCTCGATCGGCGTCGATC
>DATLFO010000233.1:0-7163 GCA_035541035.1 Actinomycetota bacterium | reverse complement strand
TGATGCCACAAGATCAGGTCCGCCGCGAAGGCGACGCCCGCGACAAGCGCAAGCCGATGGTCGCGGCGCGCGCGCGGGCCGAAGCGGCGGCGCTCGATCCAGGCGAGCAGACCCAAGGCCGGCAATGCATACGCGGTGCGGAACACCGACGCGGTCACCGGCGATTCGGCCGCCAGCCGAACGAAGATCCCCGAAAACGCGATCGCGCACGCGCCCAGCACCGCCGTCAGCACCGGCCGCAGCCCCAAGAATGCCAGCGGCGACTGGCGCAGCGCTGCGGAACGGACGGCCATACCGCGGAGCGTACGGTATCGTCGCGGCATGAGCGAGCGGATAATCGACGCCGACGACCTGCGCTTCCTGGTGCGGGACGAAGGCGCCGGCGATGCGGTTCTCCTGCTGCACGGGATCCCGCTCGACGAGCCGGACGAGCTCGACGCACTGCCGCTGGATTTCCTAGCCGAATAGCGTCGGCGGCCCGTCGGGCTCGGGGATCGGCGGAGCGTCGCCGTATGCGTCCACCCACTGGTCGATCGCGACGTTGACGAGCGCGTCGGCCTTCTTGTTCTTCTCGCGGCGAACGTGCTCGAAGGTGACCGAGTCGAACTTCGCCACCAAGGCGCGGGCCGCGGCGTGCAGCGGCTTCAACCCCGCGTTTTTGACCTTGTAGACCCCCCGCAGTTGCTCGACCGCCAGCAACGAGTCGGCCCGCACCGTCACGCGTTTCGCGCCCAGCTCCAGCGAACGTTCCAGCGCACGGATCACCGCCTTGTATTCGGCGACGTTGTTGGTGGCGACCCCGATCGCCTCGGCGATCTCATCGATGGTCTTGCCGGACGAGGACGCCAGATGCACGCCGATGCCGGCAGGACCCGGGTTGCCGCGCGCGCCGCCGTCGGTGTGGGCGACGATCTCCGCGTAGGAGGACATCAGAGAACGATCAGGATCCGGCGGCAGTTCTCGCAGCGCGGGAACGGATCGTCGCTGCGCTTGATCTCGTCGCGCGCGACCGGCGACAGCTCGACCATGCATCCGCGGCAGACGCCGTGCTCGTAGGCCGCGACCGCGACCCCCTCTTTCTTGGGGCGGACCTGCTCGTAGACCTCGACGGCCTCCTCGGGGATCGAGGGCAGCAGCGCGCGCCGCTCGTCCTGGAGCTTTTCGATCTCGCCGGCGATGTCGGTGGTCGCGGTGTCGCGCGCGACGGTCGCGGCCGCAACCTGGGACTCGAGCCCGGAGACCTGCTCCTTGGACTCGTTGAAGTCCTTCTCGGCCGCTTCCTTCTTCTCCATCAGCTCGAGCAGCTGGTCCTCGACGTGGTTCTTGCGCTTGCGCAGCCCGTCGATCTCGGCCTGAATCGCGGTGAGCTCCTTCGGGCTGCCGACCGAGCCGCTGTAGAGCCGGTCGTTCTCGTGCTTGATCTTGTCCGACAGGGCCTCGACCTCGGCCTCGAGCTTGGCGGTGTCGCGGCTGAGCCCCCCGAAGCCGAGCTCGCGCTCGGCCAGCGTCTTGCGCGCGGCGGCGAGCTCCTCGGTGAGCCGGTCCATCTCTTGCTGCTCGGGCAGCGCGGCGGCGCGGCCGTTGAGCCGGTCAACGGAGGAGTCGATCCGCTGAAGTTCCAGCAGCGGGCGCACGGTCTCGCGCGTCGGCTCCACCAGGCTCCTTCTTGTCAACGTCGGGCGCGGGCCGGGCGGCCGGCGCGAGCCGCAGTATAGCCGCGCGCGCCCGGGACGGTTTCGTCCCCCAGGACCCGGGGAACCTTTTGGGCCCGGCGTGCATCAAATTCGGTGGCTCGGTCGTTCAAGACAGATGAAACTGGTGCCGATGCCACATCTACGGACGGATGAGAACGGAGCGGCCATGATCTGGGCAACGATCGTCGTGATGCTGGGCGGCCTGAGCGCGCTGGCGCTCTACGCCGACAGCCACCGGCGATAAGACCGCTGAAGACTCCGGGCCCGCCGGTCCGCCCTCCCCTGCCCTGTCCGCGGCCGTCTGGTGGCTCTCACCGCAACCGGCCGTTCGGCCCGCGCTACACCAGCTCCGCAGAAAACGTTCCCTTGACCGAATAGCGGCCGTCCTCGATCTGGCCGCACTGGAACGTGCCGGACACCGCGCCGCCCTCACGCTTCATGGTCACCTCGCAGCCGCCGCTGGTGTCGGTGTGCGCGATCACGCGGCCCTCCCGGTTGAAGACCACCCCGAGCGCGAGCGTGCCCGCCGTCGGGCGGGATCCGTCGAACGACTCGCCACCGATCGTGATCAGGTTGTCCTTGTCGTCCTTGAAGACGAAGGCAAAGCCTGCCGGCGGAGCGTTGAACTGCGAGTCGCCCGTGCTGAGGGGAACCTCTACCGAGAAGGTCTCCTGACCACTCACGTCCGCCTTGGCGGAGCCGCCCTTGACGTTGCCCTGGGCGGGCTCGGTCGTGGTTGCGGTGGCCGTCGGCGTCGGCGACACCGCTCCCGGCCCGCCTGATTCGTTGCTGCTGCAACCGGCGGCGACGATCAAGACGAGGACTGCGGCGAGACGGCGCATGCGGATTCCTTTCGATCGAACGGCCCGGCCAGTTCACCCCATGCGGGGGGCCCGCGCAACCGCGACGGAGGCGGCCGGAGCAAGTGACCGACCGGCGATCCACCGGCGACCATCCGGCGATCAGCCGGCCACCCACCCGCGATTCCTCGGGCGATCGAGCCCCGAGCCCCTGCATTTAGGGGCCGATGAAACCATCTCTTGGTGTCATGACCAGCGTCCTAGGATGCCGACACCATTGGGGACCTCCGAACCGCGAAGGCCCCAAGGCGCTCCGGCGCCGGTGGGCCGGGGAGATCGGACATCATGCGAAGGGCTCGTCCCGACCGCTTGGTTGTGTTCGTCGCCGGGTGCGACGAATACACGACGCTTCTCGTCGCCCGGCATCTGCCGCAGGCGCGCATCGCCACGGCCGAAAGCCGGCGGTGCCCGCGCCTTGCCGTCGTGGAAGCCGCCGACGCAGCCGCCGTCGCGGCGGTCGAGCGCTGCCGGGCCGAGACCATCGTGGCGATCGCGGACCGGCAGGACCCACGGCTGCCGTTCGAGGCGCTCACGGTTGTGCGGCCCTTCGCGCCCGGCGTGCTCTTCGACGCCATCGACGATCAGCTGCAGCAGCCGGCCCGCGACCGGTACCGCCCGACCCTGCTCGCCGCGATCCGCCTCGCGCTGATCACGCTCGGGGCCGGCGTGCGCGGCTTCGGTGACGGGGCCGCACCCGACCTCGCCTTCGTGTCCTGCCTCGTGCTCTACGGCGTCGCCCGCATGGTCGGGACGCGCTTCGAGCACGGAGCGCGTGCGATCGACGTCGGCGTGGCGTGCGCGCTCGTGGCCGCGACGGAAGGCGCGCACAGCGGCTTCGTGCCGTTCGCCGCGCTGACCGTGGTAGCCGCCGGGCTCGCGATGGGATGGCGGGCCGGCGCCGTGGCGGGCGGACTCGTATCGCTCGCGGCCGGTACGCCCGAGGTGATCGAGGCGATCGTGCGCCGCACCCCGCTCACGGATGCGCTCGCTCTGCTGGCGCTGTTTCCGCTCGCCGGCATGACCGGCGGCTTCGCGCAGCGGATCCACGGGGCGGCGTCGTCCCGCGAGAAGCTCGCCGAGACGAACCGGCTCCTAACGCGTCTGCACGGGATCGCGCGCGAGATTCCCGGCGCGATGGACGCGCAGACCGTCGCGAGCGCCGTCGTCGACGAGCTGCGCGAGATGGGTGCGCCGGCTGCCGCCGTGCTCGACGACGGCACCGAGCTGTCGGTTCGCGCCGGCTACGGCGTTGCCCACGAGCCGATCGCGGCCGCCACCTCCCTTCGCGCCTGCGGCGAGATTCGGATCTTGGACGTGGATGCCGAGCCGCGTCCGGTGCGCGAGGCGCTCGCCGAGCACCGGCATTGGATCGTGGCCCCGGCCGTGCGCAACGGACGCTTCCACGGGATCCTGCTGGCCGCGGTGGGCGAGGCCGGGGCCGAGGCCACCTGGCGCGGAGCGCTGACGCGCCTCGCCGGCGACGCGGCCGTTGCCTTCGAAAACGCCGAGCTGCTTCGTCGCGTCGGCGCGCTTGCGGCCGACGAAGAACGCCGCCGCATCGCGCTGCGCGTCCACGACGGCCTCGCGCAGACGTTGACGCATCTTCGCCTCGAGCTCGACTTCATCGTGCGCCACGACGACGACGGCGACCGGATTCGCCGCGAAATCCAACGACTGTCCCATGTGCTGGACCGGGCCATCGGCGACGTCCATGGCCTGATGCACGACCTCAAGACCGATCGAACCGACGAGGAGCCGCCCGCAATCATTTCGGCTCCCGACTCGGGAAAGGAGCGGATGCCCGCATGAACACGACTACCGTCCTGATGCTCGACGATCACACGCTCGTCCGGCAGAGCCTCGTCAAGACCGTCTCGGCCGAGGAGGGATTCGATGTCGTCGCCGACAGCGGCGACGGAGACGAAGCCGTTGCGCTCGCCGCACGCCACCGGCCGCACGTCGCCGTGCTCGACGTATCGCTGGGCGGCGCCAGCGGCCTCGACATCGCCGTTCGCATGAAGGACAAGGCGCCCGAGATGCGCCTGATCTTTTTGTCGATGCACGACGACGACGCAACCATCCACCGTGCGCTGCGGATCGGCGCCGACGGCTACGTGGTCAAGACCGCGTCCACCGACGAGCTGCTCATCGCGCTGCGATCGGTGTCGGCAGGTGGCTCCTACCTGAGCCCGCACGTGGCGCGACGGGTCATGGAGTTCGCCTCCGGTCCGACGACCGGACGCCTGACCGACCGTGAGCTCGAGATCCTCGGGTTGATGGCTTCGGGCGAGCGGATCAGCGAAGTCGCGTCGACACTGTTCGTGTCCACCAAAACGGTCAAGAACCACCTCACCAGCATCTACGCCAAGCTCGGTGTTTCCTCCGGTGGACAAGCCATTGCCGAGGCATACCGTCGCGGTCTCGTGCCCACCCCGATCGGAGGCTCCTCATGAGTCGATTGTCGTCGCGCCGCATCCTCGTCGTCGAAGACGAGCCGCACGTCCGGATGCTCACCTCGATGGTGCTCGAGGACGCCGGCTTTTCCATCGATCAGGCCGCCGACGGATCCGAGGCGCTCGACGCGCTTCGCGCGCGCTCCTACGCCGCCATCGTGCTCGACATCATGATGCCGGGCGTGGACGGCTATCAGGTGCTCGAGGAGATGCAGCAGATGCGGAACCGGCGGGGCACGCCCGTCGTCGTCGTCACCGCGCGTCACGACCCGTCGGGCGTGCTGCGGGAGCTGTCCGGCGGCGCGTTCGATCACCTCGCCAAGCCATACACGCACGAAGACCTCATCGCCGCGGTGCATCGCGCCATCGAAGGCGACGACGTTGAAGAGCGCCGCGGCGCGCTGTGGCGCTCCGCACAGGCGTGGGACACGGTCGGCGTCCTGCGCAACGCCGTCACCGAGAATGACGGCGCGCCCGCGCCGCCGCGCCGCCGCCGCCGCTGACACGCCGGCTCGCCGGGACCTTCGTCCCGGCGAGCCGGGACGGATGCACCCGTGCACTGCCGCCCTCTGCCTCATGGCAAGCCACCTCCCGGCGCCGATCATCGTCGTAACGGAACACGACGCGGCCACCGGCCGCTGGATGACCAAGGGAGGTGAACCAAGCCGATGACGATCTTCCGTCAGATCCGGACGTTCGCACAGTTCGTAACGGCACGCCTGGATCTCAAGAGCGAGAAGGGCGCGACCGCGGTCGAATACGGCCTCATGATCGCGCTCATCGCCGCCGTGATCATCGCAGCGGTCGTGGTGCTCGGGAACAACGCGAAAGACCAGTTCCAGTGCACCGCCGACTCGATCGCCGCCCGCGCCGACAACTGCGCCCCGGCGGCGCCGTAAGGCCGGCCTCGCATCGATATGACACGAGGGCTCCGGGCGGGCCCCCGCCCGGAGCCCTCCCGCTACGACGGCAGAACCCGCCGAAGGAGGGAGACGTGAAGGGATCTCGCCCAAGACGCTCCGTCTTCGAACGACGCGAAGACGGAGCGACCTCGGTCGAGTATGCCCTCCTTCTGTTTCTCATCACGGCGGTGATCATCGTCGCCGCCTTCACGTTCGGAGACAACGCGAGCGAGCTGTATATGTGCACCCAGGAGACCGTAACGACGAAGGTGCCGTCGTGCTGAGCCGGCGGCCTCGACGCGGCGACGACGGGAGTGCCGCCGTCGAGTTCGCGATCGTGGGCTCGCTGCTGTTTCTGATCCTGCTGGGCATCGTGCAGTTCGGCATCGCGTTCAATCGGTCGCAGGGTCTGCAGGCCGCCGCGCGCGAGGGCGCGAGGATCGCCTCGCTTCCGGCGAGCACGAGCGCGGCCATCCAGCAGCGGATCCGGAACACGGTCTCGATCGTGGACGGGACGAACCTGTCACCGGCGTGCCCCGCCAACCCGTCGTCGCTGCCGGCGGACCGAGGGTGCATCCGCATCCAGCGCCGGAGCTCGGGAGGCGCGCTCATCACCGTCAACGGCGCCGCCGCACGTCCGTGCGAGAACCAGACCGGCGCAACCGTGCTCATCACCGTCTTCTATCGCAGCGAGATCACGGTGCCGCTGTGGAAGTCTCAGAAGGTCACCTTGTCCGGAGAAGGTGAGTTCGCATGCGAGGCGTAAGGGTGAGGCGCGACGAGCGAGGGGCCGCGGCCATCGTGGTGGCACTCTCGCTCGTCGTGGTCATGGCCGCGGCGATGCTGACCATCGACGCCGGGATGTTGTGGAACCAGCGGCGTACGATCGCGACGGCGACCGACGCCGCCGCGCTCGCCGAGGCTCGGCGCGCCGCGCTCACGCCAGGCGCCGCGACCGCCTGCGGCTCGCAATGGGTGACGATGCTCTCGCGCAACACCCGGTCGCAGGCCGACGCGCTCTCGTGCACCGTGCTTCCCGGCGACCGCGGCGCCTCGTTCGAGGTTCGCGCGCGGCTCGCCTCCCCCGTCGGCTTCGGCGCCGCCCTCGGCGTACGCGACGCCGAGGCCTTCGCCTCGTCGGTGGCGCGGTTCGACCCGGTTTCGCTCGTGCTCGAAAAGACGCGCCCGATCGCGGTCTGCACCCAGAACACGCACATGCAGGAATGGTTCGCCTACCTGGACGGGACCATCCCG
>DATLFO010000232.1:0-13660 GCA_035541035.1 Actinomycetota bacterium | reverse complement strand
CCGTGGACTGGATTCCGCGCAGCGTGCGCTCCAAGGCGCGCGAGGTCGAGCGGGCGCTCGCCGAGCTCCAGAGCGAGCTGCACCGTCCGCCCACCGACGGCGAGCGCCCGCTCGACCTCGCGCGCCTTGGAGCGCACGCTGCGCGGAATCCAGTCCACGGCGCGAAGCTCGTCGATGATCGCGCCGCGGATCCGGTTGATCGCATACGTCTCGAACTTGATGTTGCGGCTCGGGTCGAACTTCTCGATCGCGTCGATGAGCCCGAAGATGCCGTAGCTGGTCAGGTCCGCCTGCTCGATGGTGTTTGGCAAGCCGACGGAGACACGGCCGGCGACGTACTTGACCAGCGGCGAGTAGTGGATGATGAGGCGCTCGCGTGCGTCCTCGTCGCCGGATGCCTTGAACCGGTCCCACAGCTGCTGGATCGCCGACGCTTCCTCGGGATCAACGGCAGCCTTCTGGCGCTGCTGGGCCATCAGCCGTCCTCCCCGGCGCGCGGGTGGGCCTGCTCGTAGACGCGGCGAAGCCGCTCACGGGACACGTGCGTGTAGATCTGCGTGGTGCGCAGATCGGAATGGCCGAGAAGCTCCTGAACGGATCTCAGGTCCGCGCCTCCTTCAAGCAGATGCGTCGCATAGCTGTGCCTCAACGTATGCGGCGACGGCATCGAGCCCGGAGCCGCCTCCGCAGCATACCGGGTCACGAGCGAGCGAACGTCCCGCTGACCCATCCGGTTTCCACGGCGATTCAGGAACAGGGCCCCGGCCGGGGTGCGGTCCCGGACCAGATGGGGGCGGCCTTCCGCCACGTATGAGGCGATCGCGGCGGCTGCCTGCTCACCGAACGGAACGATTCGCTCCTTGGCTCCCTTTCCCATCACGCGCACGCGCCGCCGGGTCACGTCCACCGCCTCCAGGTCCAGCGAGCACAGCTCGCCCACGCGAAGCCCGGCGCCGTAGAGCAGCTCGAGGACGGCGTGGTCGCGAAGGCCCACCGGGTCGTCGCCCGGGGGCGTGTCGATCAGGGCGGCCGCCTGCGGGCGACGCAGCACCTTCGGAAGACGCTGATGTCTCTTGGGCGAGACCAGCAGCACCGCGGGGTTGTCCTCGCGCAGCCCCCGCCGCTGCGCGAACGCGTAGAAGGACCGCAGCGTCGATGCCTTTCGCGCCAGGCTCGTGCGCGCGTAGGGCTCGGCGCGGGAGCGCCAGACCGAAACCACGGCGAGCTCGTCGGGATCCAGACGCTCGTTGAGCGAGGCGAGGAAGCGCTGCAGATGGTGCGGCTTGGCCCCGAGCGGGCCGCTGGCTCGCGGCCCCCCGGTATGGCCGCAGAAGCCGAGGAACTGCTCCAGGTCCGCGCGCAAGGCGGCCACGCTGTGCGGCGACAGGTTGCGTTCGAGCGCACTGTGGCGAAGGAACGCTTCGACCGCGTCCCTTGCCTCGCTCTCCCACGCCCGGCTCATTCGTGTCACGAGGCACTATCGTGCCGGGCAGCGGCGCGGTCAACGAACCGAGCGTGGAAAGCGCGGAGCCCGGCGACCGCCGGGCTCCGAGCGTCTCGAGATGTGCCTAGAAGATGAAGCTGCCGGCGATGACGACGCCGGTCGTGTCCAGCGCGCCCGTGCGGATCGCCTGCTGCGGTCCGTACGAGTGGGCTCCGCCGCCGAAGGTCTCGCCGGCGTCGATCCCGGCCTCGACGAAAGTGACGTCGGCGCATGCGCCCTGGTAGCAGCTGTTGGCCGTGCCCGTCGCCCGACGCGCGGCTGCGGCTTCCGGAAGAGTCTCGTTCGACAGGATCTCGTCCACGAGCACGTCGCCGTGTCCGCCGCCCCGCGCCACGAAAACACCGTGACCCGGCGCCTCGCGTCCGATAACGACGTCACCGAACGCCTCCAGCCCGAACACGACGTTCCCGCCCTGCCGGAGCACGCTCACATCGCCGTGCCCGCCGCCGACCGGCACGAAGACCCGGTCGGACACCTCGGCATCCCGATCGGCCTCGACGACGATGTCGCCGAACGGGTTCAGGTGATGGGCCGATGCCATCCCGGGCGCGACCGCCAGCATCAGGATCGCTCCTGCTCCTGCGGTCGCGAGAAAACCAAGCTTTCGCATCCGTCCTCCTCTCGCCCCCGATCGGAGGCTATGGGGCTTATCGGTGAATTTCGGAGATTGGATCGTATGGCCGACTTCGCCGGGTGGCAAGAATCACCGGGTTCGGCGGAGGAAAAAGCCCTCTTCGACGATCAGGCCGGCCATCTCAAGCTCGGCGATCGCCCGGGAGGCGGCTGCGGCTTCCAGGGCGCTCGCCGCCACCACCTCCTCCCTGCCGGCGGCCCCGCCGGCCAGGGCCTCCAAGATCCGGCGCTGCGGCTCGGGCAGATGGCGTGGGACCGGCTGGAGCTCGGGCGGCGTCCAGCGAAGCCGGTCCTGGAGCGGCTCGACGATGTCGGATGCGGAGGTGCAGACCGTGGCTCCGAGCTTGAGAAGCTTGTGGACGCCGGCGCTCTCGGGCCACTCGACGGATCCCGGGACGGCGAAGACGGACCCGTGCCCGGCGCCCGCGGCGTCCTCGCCCGTTCTGACCGCGGCGCTGTCGGTGGTCCCCTGCACGACCACGACGGCCTCCGACATCGCAACCATGATCGAGTTCCGGTAGACGAAGTCGGATTTGAACGGCCGGTAGCCGGGAGGCCTGGCCGAGACCACGGCCCCGGCGGCGAGGATCTCCGAGTACAAGACGCGGCTGCCCGCCGGATAGCACACGTCGGCACCCGAACCCAGGACCGCGACGGTGGTGCCTCCGCGCTCGAGCGCCCCGTCGTGCGCGGCCGAGTCGCATCCGCGGGCCAGGCCGCTGACCACGCACACCCCGCCGGCGGCGAGGTCGCCCGCGAGCCCGGCCGCCATGGAGAGTCCGTATCGGGTCGCGCGCCGCGCTCCGATCACGGCCACCATCGATCCGAGCGTTCGCAGATCCCGGCCCGCGACCCACAGCCGCGACGGCGCGCGCGGCATCGTTCGCACCCCTTCGGGAAACTCCGGGTCGTCGGGCGTGAGCTCGCGGAGCGGGACGCGGGCCCGAACCCCGCCGCCCGAGGCGCGCTCGAACAGACCGTCGGGAACGCGGTGACGAGGCCGGCTGCGCATCACCGTCGAAGTCGGAGGCCGGCCGCTTCGGTCACGTGTCCGGCTCCGACCTCGGCCGAGTCTTCCAGATCCGCGATCGTCCTCGCCACGCGCATCAGCCGGTGCGCGCCGCGCATCGACAGCCCGTAGGTCTCGACGGCCCGGCTCACCGCCGTCCGGGCGTCCCGCGTCAGCGCGCAGGCGTCGTCCAATGCTCGCGGAGGGATCTCGGCGTTGGTGGCGATCCCGATGGGCGCGAGCCGTGCGCCTTGCACGGCGCGCGCCGCCTCCACGCGCGCCCGCACTGCCGTCGAGGGCTCGGAGCGGCCGCGCGAGAAGATCTGGCTCTTGCTCACGCGCTCGACGACCACGCCGATGTCGATGCGGTCCAGCAGGGGCCCCGACAGCCGCTCGCGGTAGGCGACGATGCGTCCCGGCGGACATTCGCAGGCGCGAGCGACATCCCCCGCGTGGCCACACGGGCACGGGTTGGCAGCCAGGACGAGCTGCACCCGGGACGGGTACGTCACCGAGTACCGGGCCCGGGAGAGCCGGACCGTGCCGTCCTCGAGCGGCTGCCGGAGCGCTTGAAGCGCGTCACGGCGAAACTCGGTGGCCTCGTCGAGGAATAGCACGCCGCGGTGGGCCAGGGACACCTCGCCGGGCAACGGCACTCCGCTGCCACCGCCGACCAGCCCCGCGACGGAGATGGAATGGTGCGGGGCCCGAAAGGGCCGTGCGACGATCAGCCCGGCGTCGGGCGGGAGGAGGCCGGCGACCGAATACAGCCGCGTGACCGCCATCGCCTCGGTCCGGTCGAGCGGGGGAAGGATCGTGGGGAGCCGGCGAGCCAGCATCGTCTTTCCTCCCCCCGGGGTTCCGGTCATGATCATGTTGTGCCCGCCGGCGGCGGCCACCTCCAGCGCGCGCTTCGCGTGCGCCTGGCCCCGGACCTCGGCCAGATCGACCTCGCCCGGCCCGCCCGTCACGGTCGGCGGCGGCACCGCCGCGTCGATGCGCCGCTCGCCGCGCAAAAGACCCACCGCGTCGCGCAGCGCCGACAGCGGGATCACCTCGACCCCGTCGATGAGCGACGCCTCCGCCGCGTTGCCCTGCGGCACCAGCACGCGAGGAACGCCGCGAGCCGCGCACGACGCGACCGAAGCGAGCGCGCCCCGAACCCGGCGCACCCCGCCGTCCAGCGAAAGCTCGCCGATCGCACAGACCTGCTCGAGCCGCTGCTGCGGAATACGGCCGCACGCCGCGAGGATCGCCAGCGCGATCGCAAGATCGAAGCCGCTGCCCTGCTTCGGCAGGTGCGCGGGCGAAAGGTTCACCGTCAGACGCTGCTTCGGCCAGGACTCCCCGCTGGACTCGACCGCGGCCCGTACCCGCTCCCTGGACTCTTGAATGGCGGCGTCCGGCAGGCCAACGACCGTGAAGGCCGGCAGCCCGCGCGCGACGTGAACCTCGACCTCGACGGCGTGGCCGTCCATGCCGACGACGGCGACCGAGGTTGCGCGCGCGAAGCTCAAAACGCGTCCTCGATGTGATCGACGGTGAAGCACCCGGGCGAACACCGGCACGGGCGGACGTCGATCACGTCGAACCGTACCAGCCGCGCGTGACCGATCCCTTCGGCCAGCAACACGGCCGCGAGCGTTCGGATGCGGCGCTGCTTGCGGATGGTCACCGCCTCGGCCGGCGTTCCGAACGCAGCCGACCGGCGAGTTTTGACCTCGACGAACGCCAGGGTTCCGGCGCGGCGGGCGACGATGTCGACCTCGCCTTCGCGTCGCCGCACGTTGCGCGCGACGATCGTCCAGCCCATGTACGCCAGGTACGACGCCGCGGCGTCCTCACCCGCGCGGCCGAGCGCGTTGCGGTCGGTGCAGTTCATGAACGCACGCTAGGGGCTGCGCGGAGGCACGTCCCGTGCGGGAAGATCGAGCAGAAGCGGACGGCTTGGCCGACGGATTAGCGCACGGCCCACACGATCAGGCCGATGAGCACCGCCGTGAACACCACGAGGATCGCGACCTCGGCAGCCTTCCCGCCGCGGTACTTGCGAAGCGGGTTGTATCCCACGTCAGTCGAGCCCTTCGGGCGAGTCGGGGATGTCGTTGCGCAGCTCCTCGACGTTGATGTCCTCGTAGGAGATCACCCGCACGCTGGCCACGAATCGCGCCGGCCGGTAGATGTCCCAGACCCACGCATCAGTCAGCAGGATCTCGAAATAGCTGTCCTCGCCGTTGCTGCGGGGCGTGACCTCGACCTTGTTCGAGAGGTAGAAGCGTCGCTCGGTCTCGACCACGTAGTTGAACATGCCCACGACGTCGCGGTACTCGCGGTAGAGGGCGAGCTCGAGATCGGCTTCGTACTTTTCGAGATCGTCGAGGCTCATGTGGCCATCTCCTCGGGCGTTGGCTCGGCGACGCCGGCGAACGAGCGCCGGTGCACCGGGGTAGGACCGAGACGCCGCAGCGCGTCCCAATGCTCGGCGGTTCCGTATCCGACGTTGCGCTCGAAGCCATATCCCGGATAGCGGCGAGCCAGGCGGCGCATCGCCGCGTCTCGGGCCACCTTCGCGAGCACGGACGCCGCGGCGACGCTGCGCGCGACCGCGTCGCCCTTCTTGATTGACAGCGCCGGCATCGGCAGCCGCTTGGGCCGGAACCCGTCCGACAGGACGTAGTCCGGCGCCGGCGCCAGGCGCACGATCGCTTGCCGCAGCGCCCACAGGTTCGACGGGTGCAGGCCGCGTCGGTCGATCGAGGAGGGCATAACGCGCACGATCGACACGGCCAGGGCGCGCTCACGCACTTCGGCGGCGACGCGCTCGCGCGCCTTGGCGGTCATCAGCTTGGAGTCCTTGATGCCGTCGACGTCCAGATCGTCGGGCAGAATGACGGCGCAGGCGTAGAGCGGGCCGGCCAGCGCGCCGCGTCCGACCTCGTCCACGCCGGCGACGAGACGGAAGCCTGCCGTCGAAAGCGAGCGCTCCAGGGTGCCGTCGGGTTCCACACTGCGAGAATACCGCCGCCCCCGGCCGAATGGCCGCATCCGGCGGTCAGTCCGCGCGCCGGCGGCGTCGGCGGACCACGCCGCCGGCCACGCCCATGACCGTCAGGCCGTACACGGGCACCTGGAACACGTGCAGGCGCTTGAACGGATAGATGCGTACGAAGGCCTTGCCGACCAGGCGCTCTTTCGGAACCGCGCACGGCGCCGACGGGCAGATCCCGAAGTTGTTGATTCTGCTGTCGGAGGAGTTGCCCCGATTGTCTCCCATGAGGAAGTAGCTGCCCGCGGGAACGGTGAACGGGCCAAAGGCTTGCAGCTCGCCGTAGGACTCGATGTAGGGCTCGGGCAGGATGAACGTCCTGCCGTTCGGCGTGGTGATGTAGACGGCGCGATGCCCCGCGTTCGGGTCGTCCTTCACCTCGATCGTCTCTCCGGGAAGCGCGATGATGCGCTTGATGAAGTCGGTGTCACCCGGCGGGCACAGTCCCAGCGCCTCGCACACGTTCTTCCAGGCGGCCTGGACCAGGCTCCTGCGCTCACGCAGAAGATTCCCGGTGATGAACACCACGACCTCGCCCCGCTCCGGCTCCCGGAACCGGTAGGCGAGCTTGTTGACCAAGATGCGGTCGTTCTCCAACAGGGTCGGAACCATCGACGCGGACGGGATGTAGAAGGCCTGGATCAGAAACGTCTTGATCAGCAGGGCGACCGTGAGCGCCACCACGATCAGGACGGGCAGCTCGCGCATCAGGCCGAAGCGCTGCCGGGGCGGGGGCGGCGGACCGGCGGGCGCCTGAGGCCACGCGGAGGTGAATGTCTCCTGCTCGAGCGGCGGTGCGGTCGGCATGGCCTACGCCGCGTCCCTCCGGCGGCGGTGATGCATCCACAGCGCCGGCAACGCGATCGCGGCTCCTTCGGCATAGCCGGGGCGAGTCAAGCGACGGAACCGGCTCAGGGGCCAGACCCGCACGAACGCCTTGCCGACGATCTCACCCTTCTTGATCGAGCCGAGCGCACCGCGCGAGTCGGACGAGTTGCCTCGGTTGTCGCCCATCACGAAGTAGGAGCCCTTCGGGACGGTCACGGCCGAGAACGACTGGGTCATCGGCTGCGCGAGGTAGGGCTCGTCGAGCGCGAAGGACGCCCCGCCGCCCGCCGGCGTGACGATCACGCGGCCGCCGACGCCCTCGACGGTCTCGCCGGGCAGCCCGATGATGCGCTTGATGAAGTCGCGCTCGGGACCCTGCTTGCCGCCGAACCCGCTCGTGAGCGCGTCGCGGACGCGCTGCAGGAACGAACGGTTCTCCTGGAACCGCTCGCCCACGAAGACGATGACCTCGCCTCGCCGCGGCTCGCGCATCTTGTAGACGACCTTGTTGACCAGGACGCGATCCCCGACGTTGAGGGTCGGGACCATCGACTCGGACGGGATGTAGAAGGCTTGGATCAAGAACGACTTGATCAGCAGCGCCAATCCGAAGGCGATCAGGATCAGGATCGGCAGCTCCTTGAAAAACGAGCCCTGCTTCTTGCCCGTGGGTTTTTCGTCCTCGGGCGCGGACTCGGGCCCCGCATGGCTCGCGTCAGGATCCCCCGGGACCGGCCCGGAGGCAGGCGAGGGCGCGACGGGAGGTGCTTGCATCCCCGCGGGATGCGCGTGCTCCGCGGGATGCTGCGGCCCGTCGGGATGACGGGGCTCCGCGGGATGCTGCGGCCCGTCGGGTGGGTATGCGGATCCGCCAACCTCGGAAGGTTGCGGCGGAGGAGTCGGCGGCTGCGATCCTGTCGGGATCGTTCCGCCGTCGGAGTCGCTGCTCACGGCGGAGGGGATGTTACCTAGGCCTTGGGCTCTTCCGGCTGCGCCTCGGGCGCGGCCTCTTGGCCGTCGCCCGACTCTGCACCGGATTCGGCACCCGGCTCGCTCGCTGCAGGGGCCGGCTCGGTCGCCTCGGGGGCGGGCTCGGCGGCTGCCTCGGCTGCGGGCGCGTCCCCGGCGGCCGCTTCCGGAGCCACGGGCTCGGCTGCCGCTTCCGGAGCCGCGATCTCGGCGGGCGCCTCATCCGCGATCTCGGGCACGATGTCCTCGGGAGCGACGGCGGTGCCTTCCACCGGAGCCATGATGCGGCGCTCGCGGATCTTGGCGTGACGGCCGGTGCGCTCGCGCAGGTAGTAGAGCTTGGCGCGGCGGACCTTGCCGTGCTGGACGATCTCGATCTTGGCGATAGTCGGCGTATGCAGCGGGAAGACGCGCTCGACTCCGACGCCGAAGGAGATTTTGCGGACCGTGAAGCTCTCACGAATCCCGCCACCGCGACGGGCGATGACGACGCCCTGGAAGACCTGGATGCGCTCGCGCCCGCCTTCGCTGACTTTGACGTGGACCTTGACGGTGTCCCCGGGACGGAACGCCGGGATGTCGGTGCGCAGGCGTGGCTGCTCAACCAGGTCGATCTTGTTCACAGGGTCTCCTTACGACGAGCGTCGCCGGAGATCGTTCGGCAGACGCGACGGACCATGTTACCAGGGCTTTCCGCCGTAGCAACCCGCCTCTCCCGGACGATCCCGCTCGCTTCGGCCCCGTCCGGTCTCGGCAGTCACCGTCGCTTCCGGCCCCGGGATCGATCCGGGATCTACCCGTCCTCGCCGGGCGGCAGCAGGTCCGGCCGGCGGGCCTTGGTCCGACGGAGGGCCTCGTCCCGCCGCCAGCGCTCGATTCGCCCGTGGTCGCCGCTGAGCAGGACATCCGGGACCGCCATGCCCCGAAAGGAGGCCGGTCGCGTGTAATGCGGATAATCGAGCAGGCCGGTGGCGAAGGAGTCCTCTTCAACGGAGGCCTGCTCCTTGACCACGCCCGGCACCAGGCGCGTGGCCGCCTCGATCACGATCAGCGCCGCGGACTCGCCCCCGGCCAGGACGAAATCTCCGATGGAGACCTCGTCGGTCGCGAGCATGGCGACGCGCTCGTCGATGCCCTCGTAGCGGCCACACATCAGGATCAGGTGCGGGGTGGCGGCGAGCGACACCGCCAAGCCGTGATCGAGCCGGCGGCCCGCGGGCGTCAGAAGGATTCGGCGGGCCTGCTCCCATCCGTCGATCGCCTCGACCGCCGCGAACCAGGGCCCGGGCTTCATCACCATGCCGGCCCCGCCGCCGAACGGTTCGTCGTCCACCGTGCGATGCTTGTCGGTGGCGTGATCGCGCAGGTCGTGCACATTCACCGCGACGGTCCCGCGCTCGACCGCCTTGCCCAGCAGCGAGGTCCGCAGCGGCGAGCCGAAGAACTCCGGGAAGATCGTGATGACGTCGATCCTCATTCGAACATCCCCTCGATGGGCGCGAGCACGATCGACTTGGCTTCGGGATCGACGCCCCGCACGAACTCGGCGACCGCGGGGACCATGACCTCCCGGCGATCCGGCGTGCGCACGACCCAGATGTCGTGGGCCGGATACTCGAGCACGCTCTCGAGCACCCCCAGCGGCGCGCCGGCCTCGTCGCGAACGTCGAAGCCTTCGATCTGATGCGGGTAGAACCGGCCTTCGGGAAGCGGGGCGGCGTCCTCGGCGGGGATGGTCAGCCACCGGCCGCGCAGCGCCTCGGCGGCGGTGCGGTCCGGGACTTCGGAGAACAGCACCAGCAGGCGGGCCTTGTGCGGACGCGCCGCCTCGACCGTGAGCATCCTCCGGCCGTCGGGCTCGTCGATTTGGACGGTCCGGCCGGGGTCGAAGCGATCGGGGGCGTCGCTCAGGACGTCGACGACACATTCACCGCGGATCCCGTGAGCGGTGACGATGCGGCCGACGACGAGGCGCCGAGCGCCGGCCATCGCTAGCGCGAGTCGCCGCGGTCCCGCGGCTCGCCGATCTGAACGTGCACGCTCAGGTCGTCGAGCGCGGCGGCGGCCTTCGCGACGGCGCGGATCGAACGGGCCATGCGCCCGCCGCGACCGATGACGTGGCCGATGTCGTCGGGGTGCACGTCCAGGCGCACGACAGGGCGAGGCTCACCCGGATGACGGGTGACCGAAACGGAGTCGGGGTGATCGACGAGCGCGCGAGCGACGTATTCCAGCGTCGCTGCTACGACGCCTTCGTCGTCTTCTTCTTCGTGGCCGTGAACTTCTGCCATATCCCCACCCGGCGAAGAAGCTGGCCGACCTGCTCGGAGGGCTGAGCGCCCTTGGCGAGCCAGGCAAGCGCCTTCTCTTCGTTGATGTTGATGGTCGAAGGGTCGGTGAGCGGGTTATAGGTCCCGATCTCCTCGACGAAACGGCCGTCCCGAGGCGAACGCTGGTCGGCGACGACGACGCGATAGAAGGGCTGGCCCTTCTTGCCCTTGCGCGTGAGACGAATGCGAACTGACATAGGCCGCACAGGCTACCGGAGGTCCGCTCACTCCGCCACACAGCCGCCCGGAAAGTCGGATTCGAAGGCAGGACCGTCCGCGGGGCGGCGCGAAAGAGCCGTCATGAGACGAATCGCGCTCGCCGCGCTCGCCCTGGCCCTGGCGGGGCAGGGGAGCCTGTCGGCCAAGCCCGGCGACCCTCCGGAAAGCTGCCAGGGCGTCGTGGCCCAGCGAGGCATGTGCCTGCTGATCGCGCCCGGCGAGGGCCCGGTCACGTACTCGGTATCCGGGACGGCCTACGGCGCGACCGAAGCGCGGATCCAGATCCGGCTCGAGGATGCGCTGACGGGCAAGGCGCTCGTCGAATGCTCGGCCGACCGGACGGGCTCACCCGTCGTGGACGTGACCTGTCAGCGAAGCGCCACGGTCGAGGATCCGCCGCTCGTGAGCCGCTGCGTGGCCGAAGGCGCGATCGCGGGCCGCTTCTTCTGCGACGCGATCTGACGCGGTGCGTCCAGGGACCTGACGCGGCGTGCGTCTGGAAACCTGACGAGGGGGGCCGCCGGCGCGATCCGGAGCCCGGCCTACTTCTTGCGCTTCTTCTTCTTATTCTTGTGATGCGTCTTGGGCCGGTGGGGACGTTTGGCCTTGCCGCTGCCGCTCTTGCCCGCTCCGCCTCCGCCCGTCATCGCGGGCACGCCGGGCACTCCCCCGCCGACCATCGCCTTCATCATCTGCTTCGCCTGATCGAACTGGCGCAGCAGCGCGTTGACGTCGTTGACGGTCATGCCGCAACCCTTGGCGATGCGCTTCTTGCGTGAGGCGTCGATCACGCCCGGCTCGGCGCGCTCGGCCGGTGTCATCGAAAGGATGACGGCCTGCGTGTGCTTGAGCGCGTCGTCGTCGATCTCGCCCAGCCCCTTCATGTGCTGGCGCATGCCGGGAATCATCTTGAGCAGACCGCCGAGCGAACCCATCTTCTTGAGCTGCTTCATCTGATCGAGGAAGTCCTGCAGGTCGAACTTCCCCTTGCGCATCTTCTCTTCGAGCGCCGCGGCCTCTTCTTCCTCGTAGGCCTCTTCGGCTTTCTCGATGAGCGTCAGCACGTCGCCCATGCCCAGGATCCGGGACGCCATGCGGTCGGGGTGGAACGGCTCGAACTCGTCGAGTTTCTCGCCCACGGAGGCGAACTTCACGGGACGGCCGGACACGTGCGCGATCGAGAGCGCGGCGCCACCGCGCGCGTCGCCGTCGAGCTTCGACAGGATGATGCCGCTGTAGTCCACCTTCTCGAGGAAGCTGGTCGCGACGTTCACCGCGTCCTGACCGGTCATCGCGTCCACCACCAGGAGCGTCTCGGTCGGGTTGATCGTGTCGCGGATCGCGGCGGCCTCGTGCATCATCTCTTCGTCGACGTGCAGACGGCCGGCGGTGTCCACGATGATCACGTCGCGTCCCTGCTGCCGCGCGACCTCCAGCGACGACTTCGCCAGCGCGACCGGATCGGTCGCGGACTCGTCGGCAACGACCGGTACGCCGATCTGCTCGCCGAGCTGCTGCAACTGCTGAATCGCGGCGGGGCGGCGAAGATCGCACGCGACCAGCAGCGGGCGGCGGCCGCCCTTCTTGATCTGCATCGCCAGCTTGCCCGAAGCGGTGGTCTTTCCCGAGCCCTGGAGGCCGGTCATCATGATGATCGTCGGCGGCCGCTGCGAGAACCTCAGCGGCTCGGACTCGCCGCCCAGGATCCCGACGAGCTCTTCGTTGACGATCTTGACGACCTGCTGCGCGGGCGTGAGCGTCTTGAGAACCTCTTCGCCGACCGCGCGTTCACGCACCCGCGACACGAAGTGCCGGACGGTCTGCAGGTGCACGTCGGCCTCGAGGAGCGCCATGCGCACCTCTTTGAGGACCTCATCGACATCATCCTCGCTGAGACGGCCGCTGCCACGCAGGCGGCGGAACGCTGCTTCCAGGCGATCGGTAAGGGAATCGAACATAGGCGAGGGATTCTACCGGGGCGCTACGAGATCAGCGCGTCCACGAAGGCGGCAGGATCGAAATCTTGAAGGTCTTCGGGCGTTTCGCCGACGCCGACGAGCTTCACCGGCAGGCCGAGCTCTTGCTGCACCGCGATCACGATGCCTCCCTTGGCGGTGCCGTCGAGCTTGGTGAGCGCGACCGACGTGACGCCGACGGCCTCAAGAAATGCGCGCGCCTGAACGATCCCGTTCTGTCCGGTGGTGGCGTCGAGGACGAGCAGCACCTCGTCGGGTGCGCCGGCCTCGCGTTCGACGACGCGCCGGATCTTGCTGAGCTCTTCCATCAGGTTGGTCTTGGTGTGCAGCCTCCCGGCCGTGTCCACGATCAGCACATCGGCACCGCGCGATTTGGCGGCCTTGACGCCGTCGAAGGCGACCGCGGCCGGGTCCGCGCCGTGCTGATGGCGAACCAGCTCGGCGCCGCTCCGCTCCGCCCAGCGCTGAAGCTGCTCGTCGGCGGCGGCCCGGAACGTGTCTGCCGCGGCCAGCACGACCTTCTTGCCTTCCCGGTGCAGGCGCAGCGCGAGCTTTCCGATCGTGGTGGTCTTGCCCGTTCCGTTGACGCCGGTGACGATCCACACGGTCAGCCCGTCGCTCTTGCGGATCATGCGCCGCTCGCCGTCGCCGATGATGCCGAGCAGGTTCTCGCGCAGCTTGCCGACGAGCTCGTCGGGCGCGACCTTCTTGGCGTTGTCACGCAAGTCTTCGACGATCTTCATCGTGGCGTTCACACCCACGTCGGCCTGGAGCAGGATCGCTTCGATGTCCTCCCAGTCCTCTTCGGTCAGCTGCGACCGCTTGAAGACGCCGACGAGCGCCTGACCGAAGCCCGAGCGTGACTTGAAGAGCCGCTCGCGAAGCCGCTTCTTCGGCTCGACGACCTCTTCGACTTCCTCGACGAGGGGGACTTCCGCGGCCGGAGGAGCCTCGAGAGGCGGAGCGGGCGTGGGCGCGCCAGGCGCCTCCGGCTTGGGCGGAGCGGGCGCGGGAGGCGCCGGCGAAACGGGCGCGGGAGGCGGGGGAGAAGCCGGCGCCTCGACCGCCGGGGGCGCCTCGGCCTTCGGCTCGGCGGGCGGCGCCTCCGGCTTGGGCGGAGCGGCCGCGGGCGGCGCCGCCCAAGCC
>DATLFO010000231.1:0-13779 GCA_035541035.1 Actinomycetota bacterium | reverse complement strand
GCGCATCCAAACCGAGACGGACCGGCTCGCTCGCCTCGTCGCCGATCTGCTCGACCTGTCGCGCATCGAGAGCGAGATGCCGCTTGCGATCGCCGACACGCCGGCGAGCGTGATCGTCGAGGACGCCATCGAGCGAGTCTCGGCCTTCGCCGAGGCGAAAGGCACGGCGATCAGCCTGGAGCAGCCGGACCGGGCGCTCGTGCGGGCCGATGCGGGCGCGGCGGCGACCGCGCTGGCGAACCTGCTCGACAACGCGGTCCGCTATGCCCCCGCAGGCACGCCGGTGCTGCTGGCCGTGGCGTCGACCGGCCGCGTGGTGTCGTTCACGGTCGCCGACGAAGGGCCGGGCATCCCGTCCGAGGAGCTCGGCCGCATCTTCGAGCGGTTTTACCGCGTGGACAAGGCCCGCGCACGCGCCACCGGCGGGACCGGTCTGGGGCTGGCCATCGTCAAGCACGTCGCCGAGCGACACGGCGGCCGCGTCGAAGCGTCCAGCGAGTTCGGCCGCGGATCGCGGTTCGTGCTCGTGCTGCCGGCCGGAGGCGCGGCATGAAGATCCTGCTGGTCGAGGATGAAGAGACCCTGCGGGAAGCCGTCCGCTACGGGCTCGAGCGGGAAGGCTTCCGCGTCAGCCTCGCGCGGGATGGCAAGGAAGCGCTCGAGAAGTTTCGCGGCGGCGGTGCCGACGTGATCCTGCTGGACCTGATGCTGCCCGAGGTTTCGGGGCTGGACGTGTGCAAGGCGATCCGCGCCCGATCCCCGGTTCCCATCATCATCCTCACGGCCAAGGACTCCGAAGCCGACAAGGTGCTGGGTCTGGAGCTCGGCGCCGACGACTACGTCACCAAGCCGTTCTCGATGCGTGAGCTGATCGCGCGGGTCCGCGCGGTCTCGCGACGCGGATCCGTCCCGGTCTCGCCGGGGGCGGTCGCGCTCAAGATCGGCGGAGTCACGCTGGACCCCGACGCCCACGAGGTCCGCGTGGACGGGGCGGGCCTCGAGCTTCCGCCGAAAGAATTCGAGCTACTGCACTCCCTGATGTCCAGGGCCGGGCGTCTGGTGACGCGACAGACGCTCATCGACGAGGTGTGGGGGCCCGAGTACGTCGGGGACACGAGAACGCTGGATGTGCACGTCAAGCGGCTGCGTCAGAAGATCGAGTCCGACCCGCGCTCGCCTCGCTACATCAAGACGGTTCGCGGCCTCGGATACAAGTTCGAAGATCCCAAAACCGGCTCCGGCCGGGACGAGGCGTAGAATGGCCGAAAAGGAGGCCCGGTGACCGAACCGCGCAGGCACTTCCACGATGAACTTCGCTCGCTCGAGACGAACCTCGTCCTGGAAGGCGAGCGCGCCCTGGCGCTGCTGAACAAGTCTGTTCGCGCCATTCTGGCGCGCGACGGGGCCCTTGCCGATCAGGTCATCGACGAGGACGACGAGGTCGACCGCCTCTACATGTCGATCGAGAAAGGCACGCTGGAGCTGCTGGCGCTGCAGACCCCGGTCGCATCCGACCTTCGCCTGCTGTCGGCGATGATCCACATCAACCTCCACCTGGAGCGCATCGGTGACATGGCCGTCAACATCGCCAAGGCCGTCAAGCTGACCGACGAGCTGCCCACCCGCGCCTCGATCCTGGACAGCATCGGCGAGATGGCCACGATCGCCGAGCGCATGGTCTCGGCCGCGCTGACCGCCTTCCAGAACCGCGACCAGGCGCTGGCGATGCAGCTTCCGCAGATGGATGATCCCATCGACCGCATTAACCGCGGCATGGTCGCCGAGGTCGCGGCCTGCGCCAGCGACCCGGGCCTGCTCGAGTGGGGCCTGCGGATCATGATCGTGTCGCGTCAGCTCGAGCGCGTCGGCGATCACGCGGTGGACATCGGCGAGCAGGTCGCGTTTCTTCTGACCGGCGAGTTCCGCGAGTTCACCGACGCCTCGCACCCCGAGCTGGAGCGCAAGGTCAAGAGCGAATAGCGCGCTCCAGCGCCGCGCGAAGCGCGGCGTCGTCGGACGGATCGACGGTCCGGGGATCCACGATCAACCGTCCGTCGTCGATGCGAGCGATCACCGGCGGATCGTTCGCGCGAAGCGCGGCCGTGACACGCTCGGGTTTGTCGCAGGCGATCGCGACGACCGGTGACGCGATGCCGTGGCCGGGAACGCTGCCGCCACCGGCGACGCTCTGGCCTTCGATCACGCTCGCGCCTTCCAGCCCGGACGCCAGCGATTCGCAGCGGCTCCGGAGCGTTTCCGTGTCGGCCGACAGCATCGAGGCGACGGGCGTCGGCGCGCCGCGCGCGATCTGAAGCAAGGTTGCCTCCATCGCGGCCAGCGTCATCTTGTCCGCGCGCACGGCGCGGGCGATCGGATGCCGTTTGCAGGCGGCCACCAAATCCTTTCGGCCCGCCAGAACGCCGGCCTGCGGTCCGCCGAGCAGCTTGTCGCCCGAAAAGCAGATCAGATCCGCGCCGCCGTCCAGCGCGCCGCGCGCATCGGGCTCGTCGGGAAGGTGCTCGTCGGGCGCGAGCAGGCCGCTGCCGATGTCGTAGAGCAGCGGCACGCCCGCTTCGCGTGCGATCGCGCCGATGTCGGGCAGCGACGGCTGAGTGGTGAAGCCGACGACGCGATAGTTCGACGGATGCACCAGCAGGATCGCGGCGGTGCGTTCGCCGATCGCGCCGCGATAGTCGCGCGGATGCGTGCGGTTGGTCGTGCCGACCTCGCGCAGCATGGCGCCGGACGCTTCCATGATCGAGGGCAGCCGGAACTCGCCGCCGATCTCGATCAGCTCGCCGCGTGCGACGATCACCTCGCGGTCGCGCGCGATCGCGGCCAGCATCAGCAGCAGCGCGGCCGCGTTGTTGTTGACCACGTGCGCCGCCTCGGCACCGGTCAGCGTCGCGGCCAGGAACGCGGCCAGCGGCGCGCGGACTCCGCGCTCGCCGGCGGCGATGTCGAACTCCAGCGGCGCCGGCCCGGCCGCATCCGCGACCGCTGCG
Organism: Actinomycetota bacterium; assembly: GCA_035541035.1. GTDB lineage: Bacteria > Actinomycetota > AC-67 > AC-67 > AC-67 > DASWHR01. The sequence continues at coordinate 10,774 of DATLFO010000231.1, read as the reverse complement.
ATCGCCTCGCGCGACAGCGGCGCGCGGCCGAGGTTGGTGTGAAGGATCACGCCGGTCGCGTTGACCGCCCGGCGAAGGCGCGAGCCGTGCAGCGCCGTGGCCCGTGCCGCGATCTCGGTGGCCATTGCGGCGGCAGAGGGCGGCTCGGTGCCCTTCTGCGCCGCGGCCCGGGCGGCGGCGATCGCATCGCGGACCAAGCGGGCGGCGGCGGCCTCGCCCAGCAGGGCAGCCACCCCGCGGACGGCGTCGTCGCGCAGGACCGCGTCAACCTGGGGGATCTTTCGCAGCAGATCGGTTTCGGCCATCGCGACCGAGCCTAACGCGACCACGGGTTGCGAAAACCCGATCCAGCGAGTAGGAATTGGTCTGTAAGGATGCCTTTACAAGTGATGTCAAGGCGCTGCCGCCAGCGGTGGCGCCGCCGCAAAAGGGGAGAACGAATGCGTTACGGATCCAAGACGGCCCTGGCCGCCGTCCTGCTTGCGCTGGTCGCCGCCGCCTGCGGAGCCTCCGAGCCCGGGGGGACCGGCGGCGACGGCGGACAGACCACGCTGACCGTCTATTCGGGCCGCGAAAAGGACCTAGTCCAGCCGCTGTTCGAAAAGTTCGAGGCCGCCAACCCGTCGATCAAGCTGGCCGTGCGGTACGGCGATTCGGCCGAGCTTGCGGCGCAGATGCTCGAAGAGGGTGGCAACTCGCCGGCCGACGTGTTCTTCGCGCAGGACGCCGGCGCGCTGGGTGCGGTCGCGAACGGGCTCGCAAACCTCGACCAAGAGATCTTGAGCTCGGTGCCGGAGGCCTTCCGATCGGATGCAGGAAAGTGGGTCGGGATCTCGGGCCGCGCACGCGTGGTCGTCCACAACACCGATTCGGTGAAACCCGCCGACCTTCCGGCATCGATCGAAGGCTTCACCGACCCGAAGTGGAAGGGCAAGATCGGCTGGGCGCCGACGAACGGATCCTTCCAAGCGTTCGTCACCGGCCTGCGTGTGCTCAAGGGCGACGAGGCCGCGCGCACATGGCTGCGCGGCATCAAGGCCAACGATCCGGTCGTGTATCCCAAGAACACGCCGATCGTGGAAGCGGCCGCCGCGGGCGAGATCCAGGTCGGCTTCGTCAACCACTATTACCTGCTTCGGCTGAAGAAAGAGCAGCCGGCCATGAAGGCCGCGAATCACTTCTTCAAAGGCGGCGACCCGGGCGCGCTGGTCAACGTCGCGGGCGCCGGAATTCTGAGCACCTCGAAGAGCAAGGCGGCCGCGTCCACGTTCGTGAAGTATCTGCTGTCCGCCGAGGCGCAGCAGTTCTTCGCAACCGAGACGTTCGAGTATCCGCTGGCGACGGGCGTCGAAGCGTCTGCGGATCTGCCGAAGCTTTCGGCGCTCGAGCCGCCCGACCTCGATCTGTCGAAGCTGTCGGATCTCGAGGCGACGCTGACGATGCTGCGCGACGAAGGCATCCTGTAAGGGGACGTTCGACGGCGACGATGACGCGCGCAGCACCGGCCATCCGTCGCCGGCCGGAGCGTCGCGCCTCGCGCCGGCGGATTCCGCGATGGCTCGGCGCGGCCGGGTTCGCGGTTGCCGCCGGCGTCGCGCTTCCCGCGGTGTATCTGGTCGTGCGCTCGTGGAGCCTGGGGCCGGACGGTATCGCCGGGACCGTGACCGATGCACGCACGGTCGGGCTGCTGGTGCGCACGACGCTGCTGGCGATCGCGGTCACGGGGACCTCGGTCGCGATCGCGGTTCCGCTGGCGTGGCTGACCACCCGCACGGATCTGCCGGGCCGGCGGATCTGGACGGTGCTGACGGCGCTGCCGCTGGTGATCCCCAGCTACGTGGGCGGCTACGTCTTCATCGCGGCACTGGGGCCGCGCGGGCTGGTGCAGGGCTGGCTCGAGCCGCTGGGCGTGCAGCGCCTGCCGTCGATCTACGGGTTCGGCGGCGCGTGGCTGGTGCTGACGCTGTTCACCTATCCGTACGTGCTGCTGATCGTGCGGGCCGCGATCCGCGGGCTGGATCCGGCGCTCGAGGAAGCCAGCTACGGCTTGGGTCGCGGCCGGCGTTTTACGCTGCGACGCGTCGTGCTGCCGCAGCTTCGGCCCGCGATCGTCGCGGGCTCGCTGCTGGTCGCGCTGTATACGCTGCACGACTTCGGCGCGGTGTCGCTGCTGCGGTTCGATTCGTTCACGCGCGCGATCTACGTCAGCTATCAGGCGTCGTTCGACCGGTCACGTGCCGCAGTGCTGGGCTTGATGCTGGTCGCGCTCACGCTGATCGTGCTGGTGCTGGAAGCGCGGGCACGCGGACGCGCGGCGTTCTATCGCCGGCATCCGGGCGGGCGGCGGCCTGCTCCGGTGATGCCGCTTGGCCGCTGGCGTTGGCCGGCCGTCGCCGCCTGCGCGCTGGTCGCGGGCTTCGCGCTGCTGCTGCCCGTCGCGGTGATCGTGCTGTGGCTCGTGCGGGCTGCCGCAGAAGGCGAGCCGGTGCGCGTCGCGGTGACCGCGGCTTGGAACAGCCTTCGCGTCGCGGGATTGGGCGCGGTCGTCGCGCTGATCGCGGCATGGCCGGTCGCGGTGCTGGGCGTGCGCTTTCCGGGACGCGGCGCGCGCGCGTTGGAGCGTACGACCTACGTCGGGTACGCGCTGCCGGGCATCGTGGTCGCGCTGGCGCTGGTGTTCTTCGGCGCACGCTACGTTCCCGTGCTCTACCAGACGATCGCGATGCTGGCGTTCGCTTACGCGGTGCTGTTCCTGCCGCAGGCCGGCGGCGCGCTCCGAACCGGGCTGCTTCAGATCGATCCGCACGTCGAAGAAGCGGCGCAGTCGCTGGGCAGCAGCCGGCGCCGCACCGCGCTGCGCATCGTGATGCCGCTGGTGCGTCCCGGCGTGCTGGCCGGCCTGGCGCTGGTGTTCCTGACCGCGATGAAAGAGCTCCCCGCGACGCTGCTCCTGGCCCCGACCGGCTTTTCGTCGCTGGCGACCGAGGTCTGGGGCGCGACGAACGCCGCATCGTTCGGCCGGGCGGCGCTGCCGGCGCTGCTGCTGATCGTGCTCGCATCCGGGCCGCTGGCCGCTTTGCTGTTGAGCGGACCGGGCGAGCGCCGACTGCGGGAGCGGCCGTGATGGATACGCTGCTTCGCATGACCGTCGAACAGGCGTCTGCGGTTGCGTGCCGCGGGCTCGCGAAGCGCTTCGGAAACGTCGTCGCGTTGGACGAGGTGACGCTGACGATCGCCGCCGGCGAGATCGTGGCGTTGCTGGGTCCCAGCGGCTGCGGCAAGACGACCTTCCTGCGCGTGATCGCCGGCTTCGAACGCGCCGACGCCGGGGTGGTCGAGCTGGAGGGCCGGGTCGTGGACGGACCGGATGCGTTCGTGGCGCCCGAGCGGCGTCGCGCGCCGCTGGTGTTTCAGGACTACGCGCTGTTTCCCCACATGACCGTCGCGGCCAACGTCGGCTACGGCGTGGCGCGCGATGAACGCGGCCGGGTCGAGGAGGTCATGCGACTGGTCGGGCTGGAGGGGCTCGGCGACCGGTATCCGCACGAGCTGTCCGGAGGGCAGCAGCAGCGCGTCGCGCTGGCGCGTGCGCTGGCGCCGCGCCCGGCGATCGTGCTGCTCGACGAGCCGTTCTCGAACCTGGATGCGGACCTGCGGGCGCGCGTACGCGGCGAGGTTCGCACGATCATCCGCGCCGCCGGCGCGACCGCCGTGTTCGTCACGCACGATCAGAGCGAAGCATTCGACATCGCCGACCGGATCGCCGTCATGCACGCCGGCCGCATCGAGCAGCTCGGCCGGCCCGAAGAGATCTATCACGTTCCCGAAACGCGCTTCGTCGCCGACTTCGTCGGCCGGGCCGAGTTCATCCCCGCCACGGTGACGGCCGACCGGATCGATTCGGAACTGGGATCGTTCGCGTTCGCGCCCGGCGAGGTCCGGCCCGGCGAAGCCGAGCTGATGCTGCGCCCCGAAGACATCGTGCTCGCGAACGGAAACGGCGGCGCGACCGCCGAGGTCATCGAGCGCCGCTTTCAGGGGCCGGTCAACGTCTCGGTCGTGCGTCTGCCGTCGGGCCGCGTCGTGTCGTCGGTGCATTCCTCGCAGAACCTGTTCCGCCCCGGCGACCGCGTGCACGTATCGTTCGCGCCGGATCACCTGGTCGTGTTCCGCGGTGACCGGCGGATCGCATGGATGGCGGTTCGAGAGCACACCGGCACCGACGTCCCGGATGCCTAATGCTGGGCGGCATAGATCTCCCACTCGTCCGGCACGCCTTTGAGCGTGTGCCGTCCGCGGTCGACGAAGCTGATGCCCGAGCCCGCGACCAGATCCCTGACGGTGCGTGACACCAGCACTTCGCCGGCGCCGGCGATCGATGCGACACGCGCCGCGATGTGCACGCCGATCCCGGCGATCGTGTCGCCGTGCAGCTCGATCTCGCCGGTGTGCAGGCCGGCGCGCAGCCGGATGCCGTAGGGCTCGACGGCCTTGTGCACGTTCCAGGCGCACCGGACGGCGCGGGCCGGACCGTCGAAGGTGGCCAGAAATCCGTCGCCGGCGGTGGCGATCTCGCGGCCGCGATGGCGTGCGATCTCGTCCCGCACGGCCTCGTGGTGGCGGGTCAGCAGCGTCTTCCATTCGCGATCGCCCATGCGCGCGGCGGTCTGCGTCGAATCCACGATGTCGGTAAACAGAACCGTTGCCAGGACGCGCTCGGCTTCTTCGACGGTGCGCGAACCCGTCAGATGCTCTTCGATCTCTGCGATCAGCGCGGCGTTGTCCCCGAGGAACGGGTAGTGCTCGTCGCCGGGAAGCTCGACGAAGCGGGCGCCGGCTATGTGCGCGGCCAAGAAGCGCCCGTTCTGCGGATCCAAAATGTGGTTGTCGGTGCAGTGCATGACCAGCGTCGGGGCGCTGATGGCGGGAAGCACTTTGCGCACGTCGATATCCATCGCGACCTTCTGCAGCGCGCGGTACAGCAACGGCGACGAACTGGAGCGAACCCAGCGGGTCGCCCACATGCGAATCCGGGGATCGCTCAACGCCGAGCCGAGCCGCGCCTTCAGCAGCGGCTCCTCTTTGCCGAAGTTCGCCAGCCAGTTCGCCATCGGCGTATCGACCGGGTCCCATCCCCACGGATAGTCGTCGCGGCGTCGCAGGCACGCGGTGGTGTTCAGCAGGATCAGGTGAGAGGTTCGGTCCGGATGCGTCGCGGCGAACAGCGCCGCGGCCGCGCCGCCTTCGCCGTAGCCCATGACCGCAACCCGCTCCGACCCGGCATGCTCCATGATCGCGAGCATGTCGTCCACGCGCTCTTCGAGCGTCGAAACGCCGGTGCCCGGCAGCGGATCGGACAGGCCGGTCCCGCGCTTGTCGAAGACGAACACGCGCGCGAACTGGCCGAGCCGCTGATGGAACTCAACCCATTCGGGCAGCTCGGATTGGATGTCCAGGTGGGAGTTGACCGGCGGTGCGATCAGCAGATCGACGGGACCGTCGCCGATGACCGTGTATGCGACGGCCGTTTCCCCCACCAGCGCATAGTTGATATCGAACAGCACGAGCAGAAGGTTATCGCTTTCGTGCTTTCCAGACCTCTTCGACGGGCCATTTGGTTGCCCAATCGGTGCTGACCCAGGGCGACGACGTCGTGGCATCGGCCGGGACGCGGATCTCGATCAGATCCAGGATCTCGAAGCCGCTCGCGCGCAGCAGGCGAATCCAGTCGCCGTGGGTCAGGTGGAACTCGACGCCCGGCTCTTCGGGCCACTCGGTCCGGCCCAGGCCGAAGTACGGTCGCAGCATTCGGTCCGTCGCCGGCCCTTCGCCGTCGGTGTCGGGAATGCAGACCTCGATGAAGATGCCGTTGGTCAGAAACGTCAGCTCGCCGCCGGGCCGAAGGATGCGGGCTGCTTCGGGAATCCACGCGGCCGGGTCGCACCACAGGCTCGCGCCGTACTCGCTGAAGGCGATGTCGAACGATGCGTCGGGAAACGGCGTGCATTCGGCGTTGCCCTGCACCAGCGCGACCGGCAGCCCGTGCTCTGCGCGAAGCGCATTCGCCGTGTCCAGCTGCTCGCCGGTCAGGTCCAGGCCGATGACGCTGCGCGCCCCGCGGCGCGCGAACCACGACGACACGTACGCGGTGCCGCAGCCCAGCTCGACGACGTCCTTGCCTTCGATGCCGGCCGGGAGGATGCGGTCGTCGTCGATGCCGAACACGCCCCACTTGGGTTCGTCGCGCGCCCAGGACACGCGCCCGTTGTGCACGTAGTCGGGGGCGAACCCGGCCCAAGTCGCGCGGTTGCGTGCGATGTGGTCGCTCACAGGCCCAGCGTTCGCGCGATGACCAGACGCTGGATCTCGCTGGTGCCTTCGACGATGCGAAGCATGCGCACCCAGCGGAAGATTCGCTCGACCGGACCTTCGGTCAGATAGCCCATGCCGCCGTAGATCTGGACGGCGCGGTCGGCGACGCGGCCCACCATCTCGGTGTTGTAGAGCTTGACCATCGACGATTCGCGCATCGGCTGCTCGCCTTGATCACACATCCATGCGAGCCGGTAGGTCAGCCAGCGCGCGGCCTCAACTTCGACAGCCGAATCGGCCAGCATCCACTGGATCGCCTGAAACTTGCCGATCGGCTTGCCGAACGCCTTGCGCTCGTTCGCGTACTCGGTGCAGATGCGAATCAGGTAGTCGGAGATGCCCAGGCACATCGCGCCGATGTAGGCGCGGCCGGCGTTGAGAAACTTCATCGCGCTGAAGAAGCCGTAGCCTTCCGGCCCCAAGATGTTCGCGGCCGGCACACGGCAGTCCTCGAAGATCAGCTCCGACTGGTTGGAGTCGCCCGCCATGGTGCGCTGCTTCTTGCCGACCGTGTAGCCGGGCGTGCCTTTCTCGACGATGAATGCGGTGATGCCGCCCTGCGCGCGCTTGTCGGGATCGGTGACCGCGAACACGACCGCGAAGTCGGCGCGCTCGCCGTTGGTGATGAAATGCTTCACGCCGTTGATGACGTAGTGATCGCCGTCCTTGACCGCGCGCGTGCGGATCGACTGCGCATCGCTGCCCGCATCGGGCTCGGTCAGCGCGAAGCACATGGTCTTCTCGGCCTTGATCAGCGGCACCAGATACTTCTTCTGCTGCTCGGGGGTGCCTTCCAGCAGCAGCGGTGTGGGTGCCTCGGGATTCGGCGGGCCGAGCACGTAGGTCGCGAACCGCAGGCCGCTGCGTCCGGTCTCTTCCACCAGCAAAGTCATGCCGAGCGTGGACAGGCCCCAGCCGCCCACGTCCTCGGGCAGGTGCGCGCCGTAGTAGCCGATCTCGGCCGACTTGCGGCGCAGCTCCATCCCGGCCTCGCGCATCTCGGGCGTCCACTCGTCTCCCTGCAGCTGCTGCGCGAACCGGTTCTCGACGGGCCGCACCTCGCGCTCGAGGAACGAGCGATACGACGACCGGACCTCTTCCAACTCGGGTGCGACGCTGAAATCCATTGCGTTCCTCCTCGCGGTCTGAAGCGAAGGGTATCGGACGAATAGGGGAGCGCGGAATCGACTGCAACCGAACGCTGGGGCAAACCGTCTTGGATGCGTGATGATTCGGGCCGAGGTGGCAGAGGCGGAGTCCCACGAGAAGGCGCGCAGCCGGCTGGCGGCGCTCTACGAGCGTCACGCTCCCGGCGCGCTGCGTTTTGCCTATCTGCTGACCGGCGACACGACGGAGGCCGAGGATCTGGTCCATGACGCGATCGTGCGGATGGCCGCACGGTTCACCGATCTGCGCAGCGAGGACGCCTTTCCCGCCTACCTGAAGCGGGCGATCGTCAACCAGGCCGCGTCCATCGGCCGCCGGCACCGGATCGAGCGTGAGTGGCGCGAGCGAAACACGCGACCTCCGGTGGTCATGCCGGCCGAGCCGGGGCCCGGCGACGAGCTCTGGCGCGCGATGACCCGGCTGCCGGCGCGGCAGCGCGCCGCGCTGGTGCTGCGGTTCTACGAGGACCTGTCCGAGCGTCAGACGGCCGACATCCTGGGCTGCCGTCCCGGCACGGTGAAGTCGTTGGTATCGCGAGGCCTAGCCTCGCTGCGAGGAGTGATCGAGCCATGAGCATCGAAGATCGCCTGCGCGATCAGCTTGCAGCCGCCGCGCAGCGCGCGCCGTACCCCGGCGAGCTTCCGGCCGCGGTACAGCGCCGCGCGAGGCGACGCCGCGCCGGGTCGACCGTGCTGGCGACCGTGGTCGCGGCGCTCGTCGCGGCCGGGTCGGTCGTGGTTGCCGGTTCGATCGGCGGCGTCGAGCCGGTGGACGCGTCGCAGTGTCCGCCCGTCGATCCGCCGCTGCGCGGCTCGGTGCGCATTGAGCGTGGACGCAACGCGACATCGGACATCGCGGCCGGAACCGGATCGGTGTGGGCGATTCAAGGCGGCGCGCTCACGCGGTACCGCCCCGGAGGCAAACCCGCTGCCGTGGCGCTTCCCCATCCCGGCACCGAAGGAACGGCGAGTGTGAGCGTCGTCGCGGCATCATGCCGCGAGATCTGGGCGTTCGGCAGCGTGTTGAAGGTGGTCCCGTTCGAGTCGCACTATCCCTGGCTGCTCCCGACGAACGGGCCGGTGCCCTACGGCGGAATGCGCCCGGTGATCGAGAGCACGGGAACGTTCGCCTGGCGGATCGATCCAGACGGCAAGGCGGACGAGCCGATTCGCCTCGCGTCCGGCGACGCTCCGGCCGACGCGGTCGTGACGGAGCATGGAGTGCTCTACATAAAGGGATCGGACGTGCTCCGGATCGCATCCGGCTCGCGCGTGGTGGAGACGGTTCTTTCGGTGCCGGATCGCAGTCTCGCTGCCATCGCCGCCGATGCGCGCGAGGTGTGGCTGCTGGGAGCGGCGCGCGAGCGGCCGTGCGCGCGGGGAGCATCCTGTCCGGTGCCCCCGGGCGAGGCCATCAAGGTTGATGCGACGACGATGCGCACCCTCGGCCGCTACCCGCTGACGATCGCGGCGGCCCCGTCCGGCGGATCGATCGCCTTGCACGAGACCGGCGCGTGGTTCGCGTCGGCGACACCGGGCCGTATCGTTCGGATCGACCGCGTGACCGGTGCCGAGTCGGCCGTCACCTTCGGTGCCCGCTTCGCCGCGCACGCGATCGCAGCAACCGACAGCTACATCTGGGTTGTCACATTTGATAAGGATGCCGGCGGAGCCGACGGCTACCTCGTTCGCGTCCTTGCGAGCGCGGCGGGGGTGCCGGATTTCCGCCGCCTGGGCTTTGCGTTCCCGCTCACGATGACGGTGGCCGGCGAGACCGCGTGGATTCTGGCCGAGGAGCTGTACTGGGAGCCGCTGATGAGCGAGATCCCTGCGGTCGGCCGGCCCGTCGAAGGAACCGCGGCGCGCGTCGGCGGCACGCGATTCTCCCCGCTTCACGAAGGGCAGATCCTTGCGCGGGTCCCACGTGATGCGCAGGGTCGCTGCGATCGCGACGCGGCCATCGACGAGAGCACGCACCCGTACCGAGGGGTCCGCTTCGGGTTTACGGCAGACTGCCTGGTCTACGTCAAGCAGATCTGGGACTCGGAGCCGGTAACGGTCCTGGACGGCTGATCGCCGTGCTTTTCGAATCGCGCCCGCGGAGCGCGGCGAATACGATGACGGGCGATGACCGAGCCCGATGCGAAGCGCCACACGTTCTTGCTGCAGGACGCGCCCGAGCAGTCCGTCGAGCCGCGTGACTCGGCAACGATCATCCTGGCGCGCGACGGGGCTGCCGGCTTGGAAGTGTTCATGCTGGAGCGGGTCCTGAAGGCCGACTTCGCGGGCGGCGCGTACGTGTTCCCGGGTGGCACCTTCGACGAAGGCGATTTGGACCCGACGCTGGCCGGACTGACCGACGGCGTAACGCCCGATCAGGCGGCCGAGGCGATCGATGCGCCGCTCGACCGGGCGCTTGCCTTCTACCTGTGCGCGATCCGCGAGACCTTCGAAGAGTCCGGTGCGTTGATGGCGCGCCGCGACGGCACGCTGATCGGGCACGACCCGGCGCTGCAGGGCGCGCGGCCGCTGCTCAACGACGGCACGTTGAAATTGAAAGAGTTCGCCGAGACGCACGCGCTTCGCTTCGCGGCCGACCTGCTGCATCCGTGGTCGCGCTGGGTAACGCCGGAAGCCTCGCCGAAGCGCTACGACACACGCTTCTTCGTCGCGGCCTTCCCCGACGGAGGCGAAGCTCTGGCCCACGACGAAATCGAATCGCAGTCCAGCACGTGGATCCGGCCGGCGGATGCACTGGCCCGGCACGCCGAGGGCCGCTTCAGCGTGATCTTCCCGACGCGGGTTACGCTGACGCAGCTGTCGCGATTCGATCGGGTCGCGGACCTGATCGCGGCCTCGCCCGGCCGCGATCTCGCTCCGGTCCAGCCCGAGATCGTTCGCGTCGGCGAGGCGATCAAGATCATGGTGCCCGGAGATCCCGAGCCCTACGATCCATAGGCCCCGTCATGACCGATCACGCGCAGGAGTCCCGCACCCGCCGGCTGTCGGAGCGGGTCACGATGGTCGAAGCGCCCAACCCGTCGCCGATGACGCTGGAAGGGACCAACACCTATGTCGTCGGGGGATCGAATCACGTCATCGTCGTCGATCCCGGCCCGAACGTGCCCGAGCATCTCGACAACATCGTCGCCGCCGCCGGTGACGCCGAGATCGTCGGCGTCTTCCTGACGCACTGGCATGCAGACCACAGCGCAGGCGTCCGCGCGTTCGCCGAC
>DATLFO010000230.1:0-3871 GCA_035541035.1 Actinomycetota bacterium | reverse complement strand
CAGGCGAAGAGCAGCTCGCCAAGATCCGACTCGAGCCGCGGCACGATCGTCTGCGCCTCGGGATCGCCGAAGCGCACGTTGAACTCGAGCACCTTCGGGCCGGCCTCACTCACCATGAAGCCACCGAATATCACGCCGGTGAACGGCGTGCCGTCGGCGGCCATCCGCGCGACCAGCGGCTCGAACGTCTCGGCCATGACCCGGTCCACCACGTCCAGGTGCGGAACCGGCGAGTACGCGCCCATGCCACCGGTGTTGGGACCGGTGTCGCCTTCGCCGATGCGCTTGTGGTCCTGCGCGGACGCGAGCGGCACGACGCGCCGGCCGTCCGAGAGGGCGAACACCGAGATCTCCTCGCCGGTCAGACATTCCTCGATCACGATCGTCGCGCCCGCCTCGCCGAACGCGCGCTGCCGCAGCATGTCGTCGACCGCGTCGGCGGCGGCGATCAGATCCTCGCACACGCGCACGCCCTTGCCGGCCGCGAGCCCGTCGGCCTTGACGACGCACGGCGCACCGAACTCGCGCAGGAAGTTGATGGCCCGCTCGCTGTCGGTGAAGGTCTCGGCGAACGCGGTCGGGATCCCGGCGCGGCGCATGACGTCCTTCGCATACGCCTTGGAGCCCTCGATCTGCGCGGCCTCGGCGCCGGGTCCGAAGACCCGAAGGTCGCGGGCGCGAAGGATGTCGGCCAGGCCGTCCACGAGCGGCGCCTCAGGTCCGATCACGATCAAATCGGTGCCCTGCGCCTCGGCGAAGTCGCCAATCGCCGAGGGATCGTTCGGGTCGAGCGCCTCGCAGGCGGCGACATCGGCGATACCCGCGTTGCCGGGGGCGCAGAAGACCTTCTCGACCGAGGCGCTGCGCGCCAGCCCCAGGGCGAGCGCATGCTCGCGGCCTCCGCTGCCGACCACCAGAACGCGCATCAGGCGGGGACTCCTACCGGGTCGAGGCGTACGGTCTGGTCGCGCTCGGGACCGACCGACACCAGCGTGATCGGCACGCCCGCGACCTGCTCGATGCGCTGCACGTAATCACGTGCCTCAGCCGGCAGATCCGCGAAGGTGCGGGCGTGGGAGATGTCGCCGTCCCAGCCGGGCATGGTCTCGTAGACCGGCTCGGCGTTGTGGAAGATCGACTGGTGCGGCGGAAACTCGTCGTAGGTCGTTCCGTCGTGCCGGTAAGCGGTGCAGATCTTGACCTCGTCGAAACCCGACAGCACGTCGAGCTTGGTCATGAAGACGTCGCTGAGCGAGTTCAGCCGCGCCGCGTAGCGGAGCAGCACCGCGTCCATCCAACCGCAGCGGCGGCGCCGCCCGGTGGTGGTGCCGTACTCCTGGCCGATGTCGATCATGCGGTCGCCGTCGGGACCGAGGTCCTCGGTCGGGAACGGCCCGGCGCCGACGCGGCTGATGTAGGCCTTGGCGATGCCGATCACGCGCGAGATCTCGCGCGGCCCGACGCCGGCCCCGGTGCACGCGCCGCCCGCGACCGGATTCGACGAGGTCACGAACGGATAGGTGCCGTGGTCCACGTCCAGCAGCGTGCCCTGCGCGCCTTCGAACAGCACACGCTTGCCCGCACGCAGCGCGCTCCAGATTTCGAGCGAGGTGTCGGCGATGTGCGGCGCGAGGCGCTTGGCGAACTCGCCGTACTGCTCCATGATCTCGGCCGTCTTGAGCGGAAGCCGGTTGTAGATCTTGGCGATGACGGCGTTGCGCTCTTTCAGCACGACCTCGAGCTTCTGCTCGAAGATCTTCATATCCAGCAGATCTTGGACACGCAGTCCGATGCGGGCCGCCTTGTCGGCGTAGGCCGGACCGATTCCGCGCTTCGTCGTCCCGAGCTGCGAGCGGCCGAGGTGCCGCTCGATGACCGCGTCCAGCAGGCGGTGGTACGGCATGATCAGATGCGCGTTGACCGACACGAGCAAATGCTCGGTCGAGATGCCCTGCGCGGCGAGCGCGTCCATCTCCTCGATCAGCACGGCGGGATCGACCACGACGCCGTCGCCGATCATCGGCACGACGCCGGGCGACAGGATGCCGCTCGGGACGAGGTGGAGCTTGAGGGTGACGTCCCCGGCGATCACGGTGTGGCCGGCGTTGTTGCCGCCCTGATACCGCACGATCACATCGGTCTCGGGACCGAGGATGTCGGTGATCTTTCCTTTGCCTTCGTCGCCCCATTGGGCACCGACGAGCACGGTCGCAGGCATCTAGGGCTCTCTCCGATCGAAGGCACGTGGGCGCGGGTACGGGGCGAAGGCCCAGGCGTATCGGCCCAGGCAGCGGGGCCATGGCAAGCGAGATCTCAAAGAGGTTCCCAGGAGGTCGCGCTGCGTCGCGGGACCGGCGTCATTATAGCAACGGAGCGGGGCGAACCCCTCGGGCGGCCGGGCACGGAAGAAGCGGGGCGCTCGCCCCGCTCCGTGGCCTTTTCAGGGGCTTTCCGCCCGGGCTCCCGCCGATCGAATCGGCCGGTCACCCCGGCCTATCGATCCAGCCGGAAGCTGATCCGGACGTGCGTGTGGTACTCCTTGATCTTGTCACCGTCCACGACGGCAGAGGTCTCCAGGACCTGCATCCCCTCGATGCCACGCAGGGTCTTGCTCGCCTCGGCCAGCGCCGCCTGCGCGGCGTCGCGCCACGACTCGGTCGAGACACCCACTAGATCGATCGACTTGATTACCGCCATAACGTCTCCCGTCGCGATGTCGCGGCGATTCTAGGGGAGCGGGCCGCCGCAGCGTCAAACCGGCCATGCAACCTTGACGCCGCCCGGGCGCGGGCCGCAGATAGCGAACGGGCCGGCGGATCGCCGGCCCGTTCGATCGCGGTGCTACGCGCTTTCCTTGTCGGCGGAGTATTCGCCGGACCGCGCGAGCCCGTTCATGTGCGCGCGGTGGGAGAAGGCCTTTTGGCCGGCCTCCAGGTTCGCGGCCTCGCCCTTCCACGCCTTGAGCGCAGGGGCCTGGAGCGCGCGGCCGTACGAGAACGAAAGCTCCCACGGATTCGGACCGCGCTTGTTCATCTCGTTGAGGCGGTCGGTCGCGTCCTCGTCGCTCATGCCACCCGACAGGAACACGATGCCGGGCACCGCGGCCGGAACGGTCGCGCGCAGGCAGGCGATCGTCATCTCGGCGACGGTGGCGTTGTCCGGCTGAGCGGGACACTTCTTTCCGGCGACGACCATGTTCGGCTTCAGCAGCATGCTTTCGAAGTCGACACGCTGATCGAACAGCGCCGCGAACGTCGTCTTGAGGGTGGCTCGCGTGACCTCGTCGCAGCGCTCGATCGTGTGGTCCCCGTCCATGAGGACCTCAGGCTCGACAATCGGCACCAGGCCGGTCTCCTGGCAGATCGCGGCGTAACGGGCAAGCGCGTGAGCGTTGACGTCGATGCAGTACTGCGACGGAATCTCGTCACCCTTGATGTCGATCACGGCGCGCCACTTGGCGAACTTTGCTCCGAGCTGCACGTACTCCTCGCAGCGCTGCCGCAGACCGTCGAGGCCTTCGGTGACCTTCTCGTCGGGCGAGAACGGCAGGGGATGCGCACCCTTGTCGACCTTGATGCCGGGGATGATCCCTTGCGCGTTCAGTGTCTCGACGAAGGTCTTTCCGTCGTCCGCCGACTGACGCAGCGTCTCGTCGAACAGGATCACCCCGCTGATGAACTCGTTGGCGCCCTTGGCGGTGAACAGCATCTGGCGGTAGGCGCGGCGGTTCTCCTCGGTGCTTTCGACGTTGATCGAGTCGAAGCGCTTCTTGATCGTGCCGCTGCTCTCGTCGGCGGCGAGGATGCCTCGGCCGGGCGCGACGAGCGCCTTCGCGGTGCTTCTAAGGTCTGCGTTCACGGTTCCTCCTTGC
>DATLFO010000229.1:0-16871 GCA_035541035.1 Actinomycetota bacterium | reverse complement strand
TCCCGCCGTCGTCCTTGCCCTTGGCGCCCTTCGGCTTCGCCGGCTCGGGCTCGGCTTTCGGCTCGGGCTCGGCTTTCGGCTCGGGCTCGGCGGCCGCGGCCGGCTCGGCCGGCGCCGCGTGGCCGTTCGACTCCACGGCGGGCTCCTCAGCCTGCGGCTCCTCGGCCTGCTCGAACGCGCCGGACTGCTCCTCGATCGTGGCAGGGTCCGCCTCGGACGTGAGGTGCTCGCCGGACGTCGCCATGGCGTCCGCGACGTCGGCGGCATCCACCGGCACATCGCCGATGTCGATCGCGGCTGTTCCGGCCTGCGCCTCGGGGGCGTCTTGCGCGGTGTCGTCGCCGGACCCGTTGCCGTGTCCGTTGCCGGAAGGCGGCTGGGGCTCGTCGTCGTTTTCGCGGTCGGCGCGCACGCCGTTGACTGAGGAGTCGTCCATCGAATTTGGGTTCCCGGTCGAAAGACCTATTTGGAGAACGTCTGGAAGATTGCCTGGTTGAAGCCGTAGTCGAGCGCGAAGACGATGCCCGTGATGAAGATCACCGAAACGAGCACCACGACCGTATAGGTCGAGACTTCGCGGCGCGACGGCCACGCGACCTTCTTCAGCTCGCCGCGCACCTCGCGCAGGAACTGACGAGGAGGCGTGCGCTTCTTGCGCTCGATCGCGCTGCGGCGCTCGGCGACCGCCTCTTCGCGCGTACGCGGCTTGCCACCCTGCTCTTTCTTCTGCTGCTTGGCGAGCAGTCGCTTCGTTGCTCGGTTGACCACGGTCTTATCCCTTCGGCCGCGTTCTGCGGCCCGTTCACGACGACGCCGCGGACCCGGGTCCGCGGCAACGCTTCCTGCGGGTTATTCGTGCTGGCAGGGCCGGAGGGAATCGAACCCCCAACCTCTGGTTTTGGAGACCAGCGCTCTGCCAAATTGAGCTACGGCCCTCCGTCGGCTGGGGTACCCCCTTGTCGCCAACAAGCGGCCAGTATACGGGCCGCGCTTGAAGGGTGTAAAGCGACACCCCCCCTGGCGAGCAGGCGGTTTACGCGGTCCGCGGCCCCGGCTTGCGGGAGCGCATCGAGCGCCAGGCGATCCAAGCGACCCCGGCCGCCCCCAGCGCGACCCCGGCGGAGCCGAGGATGGCGTCCCGATTGTCGGTCAGAACCCGGATCGCATCGGGCGGGATCATCGGCGGGATCGGGATCGGCCGGGCGCGCTTCAGGCGGGCCGCGCGGCGCGCGACGGTCGCGGCGAAGCCGGGCGGCGGATCGACGGTGGCCTCCGGCAGCGTGCGAAGGGCGACGCGGATCGTGGCGTGACGCAGCGACAGCGACGAGCAGACCGGGCAGTCCTCGACGTGCGGGTTGACCCAGGACGCGGTATGGGCCGGCAGTTCGCCGGCGGCATGGGCCGTCAGGTACGGCCGGACCCGTTCGCAGTTCACGACGTCTTCTTCCCCCTTCGCTGCAGCGGTACGACCACGCCGGCACGTTCCAGCTCGTCGGCCAGACGCAGACGGGCGCGGTGCAGCCGGACCTTGGCTGCGCCGGTCGAACTTCCCATCTGCTTGGCGATCTCCTCGATGCTCATGCCGTACGTCTCTCTCATCACCAGGACGGTTCGGTACGCGGCCGGCAGCCGGGTCAGGGCCTGCTCGACGTCGCCGGTATCGACGGCCGGCGTGACCGCCGGCGCCTCGATCTCGGCGAGCCGGTCCGGCTCGACCGGGTCGGCTAGCCGTCCGCGCTTGCGCAGCGATGCGATCGCCGCGTTGGTCGCGACTCGATAGAGCCACGAGGTGACGGCCGCGTCGCCCCGGAACTGGCGGATGGCCTTCCAGACCTTGAGGTAGACCTCTTGCGCGACGTCGGCGGCGTCGTCGTGATTGCCGACGATGCGGTAGACGACCGTGTACACCTGCCGTTCGGTCGCCCGGACCAACGCTTCGAAGGCCTTGACGTCACCGCGACGGCAGGCTTCCACGAGGTCCGGAGGGATCTCCACCACGTTCCGCCAGGTCGGACGCGCTTTCCCAGTCCGAGGTTACACCCCCGTCTCGATCAGATCGGTGCGATCCTTGAATCGGTCGAGAAACCGGGAGAAGTTGCGTCTCGACCGTTTCGCGCGCTCGTCTTCGTCCAGGGCCATCCAAGCCCGGTGGGTATGGCGGGTGGCGGCGGGCTCGGTCGCGACGGCCCGGTAACCGGCCGCGCGGATGGCGAAGCTCAAGTCGATATCGGCGTGCCGGTACCAAGCGAACTTGCGGTCGAAGCGATGCTCGCGGGCGATGTCGCGCCGGGTCGTCAGAAAGTACCCCTGGATCGCGTGCGCGACTTCGGGTCCTTCGACCTCTTCGAAGTCGCGCAGGTTCCGCGTCCGCAACCCCCACGGGCCGGCCACGCCCACCCGCCCATCGTCAAAAATCTTGACGAGTGGCCCCAAAAGGTCGCCGGTCAGCTCGACCGACAGGTCCGCGACCGCGATCAGCGCGCCGCGGCTGACGCCGATCGCGGCGTTGCGCCCCGCCGCCCATCCCGGATCGTCCGCGAAGTGGAGGACCCGGACCCGCTCGCCGGCCAGCGACTCGATCCATTCCCCGTCGGACGAGGCGCCCTCGGGCGAAGCGCATTCGGTGATCACGATCTCGTAGTCGTGGCCCGCGCCGTGACGCGCGACCGAATCAACGAATCGAGAAAGGTCGTTCCGAAATCCCTCGTACAGAACGTGGATGCTGATCGCGCACGCGGCCGGCCGGTCGAGCATGTTGGGTACATCGGCCGCATCGAGCACCTCGAACTTCGGCTTGGCCTCGGCGACGCCCCCCTGCGGCGTATCGCGGACGGTGAACCCCAGCGCGTCGATGCGGTCGCGCAGCGCATCCGAGCGCGCATAATCCTTCGCGGCTCGCGCCTCATCGCGTTCGCGCAGCAGCGCGGCGACCTGCTCGGGAATCGCGTTCACGCTAGGCCAGCACGACCTCCGCCTCCGCGGCGGCGCAGTTGTCGCCTTCCTGCGTGGTCGCGCTCAGCTCGATCAGCACGCGGTTGCCGTCGAGCTTCTGCTTGACCGTGCCGGTCACCGTGACGTTGTTGCCGGCCTGGTTGTCCACCACGACCGGCTTGGTGAAGCGCGTCTTGAAGCGCACGACCGCGCCCGCGTCGCCCGCCCAATCGGTGACGTACTGGCCGACCTTGGCCATCGTGAACATGCCGTGGCTGATCACGTTGGGCAGCCCGACCATCTTCGCGATCTCTTCGTTCCAATGGATGATGTTGAAGTCCCCCGACGCGCCCGCGTACATCACGAGGTTCATCCGCTGGACGTTGTACGTCCACGGCTTGAGCTCTTCGCCTTCGGAGACGTCTGCATAATTGACCTTGGCCGTCATGTCGCTCAGCCCTCCTGCGGCGCGGTTCCGCGCGAGACGATGGTCGAACGAGCGATCGCGACCTCTTCGCCGCTCTCGGCGGTGATGACGGCCTCGTAGGTCAGGAACTCGTTCTTGCCCTTTGCCGAGATGTCTACGATCTTCGGCGTGCCGGTCAGACGGTCGCCCGGCACGACCGGCCGCTTCAGCTCGAACTCCTGCTCGCCGTGCACTACGCGCGTGTAATCCAGGCCGAGCTCGGGATCGAGCACGATCGAGGGGCCGAACTTGAAGCCGATGATCGTCAGGAATGTCGGCGGCGCGATGATGTCGGCGTAGCCCGCCGCCTTCGCCGCCGACTCGTCGGTGTAGAGCGGGTTCGGATCGCCGATGGCCATCGCGAACTCGCGAATCTTCTCGCGGCCCACCTCGTAGACGGGCGACTTCGGATACTCCTTGCCGACCAGCGCTGTGTTCAGTGGCATCGATGCACTCTCCTTTAGGCGCCGAGCTGCGCGCCGGTGACCGGAATGGTCACGCCGGACACGAAGTCGCTGTCCTGCGAGCACAGGAACAGATGGACGTTGGCGAGATCCTCGGGCAGCCCCGCACGGCCGAGCGCGATCATCATCAGCGCCATGTTGCGAAGCTGGTCCGGGATGCCCAGGTCGCTTCCCTCTTCCTTCGCGGCGGTCAGGCGCGTTTCGACGAAGCCGGGCGCGACGGCGTTGCAGTTGATCTTGAACGGACCCAGCTCGCGCGCGAGCGTCTTGGTCAGCGAGATCAACGCGCCCTTTGCGGCCGTGTAGTTCGCCTGGCCCGGGTTGCCGGTCAGCGCGACCGACGACGCGGTGAAGGTGATCTTGCGGTGATAGGAAACGGCGCCCTTCTCCTCGAGCTCCTTCTTGGCGGCCGAGCGCATGTGCTGCACGGCGTAGAAGGTCGAGTGATACGCGGTGTAGAGATTGACCTTGATCCCGAGATCCCAGATGTCGGGCGTCATGTTGTGGAAGGTCTTGTCGCGCGTGATCCCGGCGTTGTTGACCAAAATGTCGAGCTTGCCGAACTCATCGAGCGCGGCCTTGACCATCGCTTCTGCGTTGGCAGCCTCGACGGTGTTGTGCAGCGACACCAACGCCTTGCCGCCCTCCTTGCGAATGATCTCGGCGGTCTCTTCCGCCGGGTCGGCATCGACGTCGTTGACGACGACGGCCGCGCCTTCGGCGGCGAAGCGGAGCGCGGTCGCGCGGCCGATGCCGCGGCCTCCTCCGGTGATGATGGCGACGCGATCGTCAAGGCGGCCCACAGTCGGTCCCCTCCCCTTTGTTACTCGTCGGTAGGTTTACAGGGGCCCAGTATCTTCGCGGGGCCATTCCCCGTGCAAACCGGCAATCGCCTTGGTCGGGCGATGCGTTCTGTGGACATTGAACACCCGTATGGGTAGTCGCTGGTCCACAGAATAGGGATGGCCGGCCGCTGGCTAGCGGGTTTCGCGGTGGTCGGTGTGCGAGCCGCACCAGGCGCAGTACTTCTTGAGCTGCAGGCGGTCCCGCGTGTTCACCTTGTTCTTCGTGGTTTGGTAGTTGCGTCGTTTGCACTGCTCGCAGGCGAGCGTGATCCCCGGACGCTTGTCGCTCTTGGCCACCGTCGTTTCCCTTTCGCATTCGAAACAGCGGTCGGGAAGTATACCGGTCCGTCCGTGGGGGCGATACCCGGCCCCCACGGACGGTTCCGGCCCGGCCGCTATGGCCGCGATTCCGCCGGCCGCTACGCCGCGATTCCCTGGTAGGGCCGGACCACCACGGTCCGGTTGCCCGGGGTGCCGCCCAGCACGATCTCGCGAAGGGCGACGTTGTTCGAGGTGACGCGCTCGATCAGGCGGCCCAGCGGGTTCGCGGCGACCTCGATGAAGTAGGTGCCGTTGGGCAGGTCGGTGACGTCGAACTCCTGGCCCGGCGTGCCGGTTCCGTAGGTGTCGGCCCAGCCGGCCTGCAGGACCTCACGGATCGCCAGCGAGCTGCGCTGGCCGCACATGCTGCCGGGGAACTCGACGCGGTGGACGCTCCAGTCGGCGCCGGGCACGGTCATGTCGATCGCGTTGGTCGGGGCCAGGCAGAAGGCCTCCTTGCCCGCGGGCAAGACGTCCATTTTGCCGGCGTCCAGCAGCCGGTACTGCGCGAAATCCTTGAAGTGCCAGTGCTGGTGGCCGTCACGGTCGTCGAACTCGAACGCGCCGATCTGCTTCCAGCCCACCCGCTTGCCGTTCTTGTAAAAGGATTGGTAGCCGGTCATCTCGGGCTCGCCCTTGTTGCGGAAGCCGTCCACGACGAGCGGCGCGGGCCCGGCGTTCCATACGGTCGAGGAGAACCGCAGAATGTCGCGGCCTTCCGGCTCCGGCTGGGGCTCGTCGACGTGCCCGTCCGGGTTGCCGATCCGGATGTTCCACGCAGGGATGGCGACCAGATCGGGACGGGTGTCGGTCGCCGGCGCCGCCGCCGGCGCACCCGACGGGCGGACCGGACGCAGCGGCGCGGCGGCCGCGGCGCGGCGGCGGGCACGCATCTCCGGCGGAGGCTCCACGCAGCATTCGTCCACGGTCACCAGCGACACGTCCACCGACGCGACCGCGTCCTGCTCGGAGATCGAAAACAGCCTTCGGTATCCGTAGCGGACCGAGATCGTGACGGTGTACTCCCCGTCCGGCACGTTCAGGGCCGGCATGGTCCGCAACGGCATGCCCCACCCGGCTTCGATCCCGAGCACGGTTCCCTTGGCGTAGGGAATGTCGCTGCATCCGTTCGGGTAGCGGCTCGTCTCGGGAGCCGAGATCGTCAGGCGCATTCGATCCCAGGCATCGGTGCAGAAGCCGGCATCACGCCGAAGCACGCGCGTACCGTCGGGACGGGTCACGGTGACGATGAAGAAGTCCTTCAGCCCTTCCGCGAAGGACGCCTTGGTGGCCTCGGCCAGGAAGCGGCTCCGTCGCCCGGTACGGTCGTGCTGGGTGACGCGGATCGGCGCGCGGTAGTTGGACTTGCTCAGGTGAAGCTCGAACGGACGGTTCCCGGCCGCCACGACGATGCCGAGGTCGCCGATGAACGGCTCATCGGGCCATCGGACGACCTCGACGAAGTCCTCGGTCGTCAAAAGCTTGACGCCGGGCCATGGGGCCGGAGCCGCGTCGGCGCGAACCGCGGCGCCCGACAGCAGCATCGCGGTGATCGCGGCGATCAACAAGGTGCGCTTGAGCATGCGTGTCTCCTCGGGCCGGGTGGGGCCGCCGGTGCCTCCTCCCGGCCAAACCGGAGACACCGAAGCAAGCGGACTATACGACGGCCGAAGAGCCCGCGAAGTTCCATTTCGGAACTTCAATGGAAGCGGAGATGAAGAAGACCGGCCGTGAGGGCCGGTCCGGTTCAGGAGACGCTATGGGTTGGTAGCGGGGGGCGGGATCGAACCGCCGACACTGCGATTATGAGCCGCATGCTCTACCACTGAGCTACCCCGCCTCACGCCGCAGCCCGAAGGTCTGCCGCAAGGAGTTGGAGCTGGCGAGGGGAATCGAACCCCTGACCCCGGCCTTACCATGGCCGTGCTCTGCCGTCTGAGCTACGCCAGCGTGCGAGGGGGCATTGTAGCGCCTCACCGGCCGGGCGGGCGGGCGGCGTCCGACGGGATGGCCCGTCGGGCCGGGAACGCGTCGAGCCCGCCGGAGCGGGCTCGAGATGGTGGGCGGGAGAGGATTCGAACCTCTGAAGGCTGAGCCAACGAATTTACAGTCCGTCCCCTTTGGCCACTTGGGTACCCGCCCTTGGAGCGTATTAGTGTACCCGGGTCCGAGACTTGATCGAATCGAGACCCGTACGGCCGGAGGTTGTATCACATGGCGAAAGACAGTTCATTCGACGTCGTCTCCGAGGTCGACCGCCAGGAGGTCGACAACGCCCTGAATCAAGCGGGCAAGGAGCTGTCGCAGCGCTACGACTTCAAAGGAACCGGGACCTCGATCAACTGGCAGGGCGACCTCGAGATCCGGATCACCTCGAGCGCGGAGCAGCGCGTTCAAGCGGCGCTGGACGTATTCCAGGAGAAGTGCGTCAAGCGCGGGATCTCGCTGAAGGCGCTGCAACTCGAACCGATCAAGGAAGCCGGCGGCGGCACCTACAAGATGGACATCAAGATCAACCAAGGGATCGGCGAGGACAAGGCCAAGGCCATCGTGAAGTCGCTCAAGCAGAGCGGCCTCAAGGTGCAGGCCGCGATCCAAGGCGAGCAGGTGCGTGTCTCCGGCAAGACCCGCGACGTGCTCCAAGAGGCCATCGCTCACCTGAAGGAAGCCGACTTCGGCATCCCCCTGCAGTTCACGAACTATCGCTGATTTTGCGCATGGTCTTCACCAGGAATGGCCCGGCACGGTCACGAGGTACAAGCCCACCGCACTGCTCTGGCCGGTCCGAAAGAAGTTCCATAGGCCCGACGTCGGCGACGCCACCAACACGTCCGTCATGGTGCCGCTATAGGACGTCCCGTCCGGTGCGGCCGCCGAGACCGTCCCCGCGGTGGAGGGCATGTAGGCGTACAGGGCCCCAAAGATCGAGCGCGAATAGGACGCTAGGGCCGAAACGGACTCGCTATCCGCCATGGCGCTCACGCCGGAGAACTGGGTGGCCGGGACGTATCGAGCATTGCTTCCCGTGAAGTCATAGCTCGAAGACCATCGCCAGAACGCCCGTAAAATGATCGTCAGGTGACGAACGATCGCTGAGCGGCTACGCGGCGACGACCGCGAACGAGCCCCGCATCGACGGGTGCAAGCGGCAGAAGTAGCTGTAGGTGCCGGGGCCGATCGCCGAGGTGTCCAGACGCCATTCGGGGATGTCCGAGCCCGTGTCGTAGGTATCCACCGGCGTGAAGCCGAGCGACCCGGAGTCGAGCACCCCGTCGTGGAACGGATAGTTCGCCTTGTACGGTCCGTTGCACGGCCACCGGCACGACGTCACCGAATGGCGCACCAATCCGGCGGCCCAGTCTTCGTTGACGAACGTGAGCGTCTCGCCGCGGCGGACCCACGGCACGCCGGTCGCCTCGGTCGAGCCGAGGTTGCCGGGCAGGTACGCGAAGCCGGCGATCTGAACCACCGGCGTCCACGGGCCGAGCTCGGTGACCGCCGACGCCGGGTCGTCGCACGGATCGCACACCTCGGTGTGCTCCTCCCACGGACGGTTCGGCGTGCTCGGCAGCACGGCGCTTTGGGGCGCGGAGGGGTTGTCGGCCAGCCACGAGGTGCACGGAGAGCCCTGCGCGCGGCCGGCGCCGGTGTCCATGTAGAAGCCGAAGAAGCTCATGGCGTCGGGATAGGCGTAGTCGGTCGCGTCGTAGATGCCGTTGATCGCGATGCGATCGCCCGCGCGGACCTCGGCGCGCCATCCGCTCTGGGTGATGCCCATCTGGAACTCTTCCGACGGGAACCATTCGTTTCCGTTCTCGTCCGGCTGGTAGTAGGCGCTGATGTCGAGGATGGCCCGGCCGGCGAAGCCGTCCCCGTCGGCATCGTGGCCGTAGGACGAGCCACACGGGCTGGCCGGGCTGCCGAGGTTGGACACGACCACGCGGCGGCCTCCGGGATGAAGGTGACCGGCACCGATCACGATAGTGCCGTCCGCCGGCGCGACCCACACGTCGCCCAGGCCGGGCTGGACGCCGTCGCCCGTGCCCGGCGCGCCCGCCGCGTCGCGCGGCCACACGTGCATGCCGCCGGTGCGGGGCACCTGATAGGTGCGTCCGTGAAGCACGGGGGTGAGGGGGCGCATGTCGATGCCGGCAGCGGCGTAGGGGCTTCCGCCGCCCGCGTCCCAGAGCGGATGATCGGGATCGGCCGCGGTCACGGCCCGGATCTGATCGCGCGATCCCCACACGATCTCGAAGCGGCCCTCGATCCATAGCGTCAGCGGCTCCGCGGTCTTGTTGTGCAGCATCGAAAGGAAGACCATCTGCTCGCCGCGCTCCATCGGCACGCCGTAGCGCACGCCGGCGTTCCACCGCGGCACGTCGGCGCGCATGTACTGCCACCCGCCGCCGCGGGTCTTCTCCTCGCCGGTGCCGAAGAACCACCGGTAACCGCTGCTCTGGTTCGGGTCCGGCTTGATCCAGTGGGCGTGATGGATGTGCACCACGTCGTCGTGGGGCTCGGTTCCGTCGGCCAGGCGCACGGCCGGGCGGGCCGCGATCACGAACGCGTCGCGGAGGACGGGCTCGGCGTCGACCCTCGTCAGATCGGAGCCGGGGTGCACGACGTAGGGGCCGTACTGAAGCACGATCGTCTCGACGGTGCCTGGAGCTTTCGGGACCATGGCGTTGAGCCGGTGTCGCGGATCAGGCGGGCTCACGGCGGCGTCGTGGTCGGCGGCCGCGGGAAACGAGGCCGCCAGCAGAGCGAGCACGAGCGGAACGAAGAGGCGGCGCGACATGGTTCCTCCTTGGGCCGTTACGAACCGATCCGAACCATATGTACGCCTTGGGCGCCGAAAAGACAATGGCCGGGCTCGTCCCTCCCCGCTCACGCGGCCGTCCCGACTGTCTTTCGCGGCCGATTGGAGGCACAATTGTCGGATCATGAGAGTCTTGCTGGTCGAGGACGAGCCGATGATCTCCAAAGCGCTGCGGCGCGAGCTGGAGCGCGTCGGCTTCGAGGTTAACGGCTGCGACTCAGGCGAGGCGGCCCTGCGGCTGGCCGAAAGCTGGAGTCCCGACGTGATGCTGCTCGACCTGATGCTGCCGGACCTGGACGGCATGGAGGTCGCGCGGCGGGTCCGCGACGTGTCCGACACCCCCATCATCATGGTCACGGCCCGTGGCCAGGAAGCCGAGCGCATCGCCGGCCTCGAGCTGGGCGCGGACGACTACATCGTCAAGCCCTTCAGCATCCCCGAGCTGATCGCGCGGATGCGCGCGGTGCGCCGTCGCTCGACGGGCGTTCCGAAGCGTGAAACCACGCTGCGGCACCGCGACATCGAGATGGATCTGGACCGGCACCGGGTCACGAAGGACGGCGTCGAGCTGGACCTCACGAACAAGGAGTTCGAGATCCTCCGAATGCTGCTGGCGCGTCCCGGCGGCATCGTGCGGCGTGCGGACATCATCCATTTGATCTGGGGGCTCAACCTCGACGACGGCGCGAACACGCTCGACGTGCACGTGAGCGTGTTGCGCAAGAAGATCGGGGACGACGCCCGGTCACCCCGGTACATCGAGACGGTTCGCTCCGTCGGTTTTCGCCTCGTCGAGGCATGAGACCCCGCCGGCGACTGCTGGTCGCCGTCTTCGTGGGATTCGCGCTGGCGCTGCTGGCGGGGACGCTGATCCCGATGGGCCTGCTGTCGGCCCGGTCCTATCGCAACTCCTACTTGTCACAGCGCGTGCGCGAGACCGACGTCGTCGTCGATTCTCTCCGCGGGCGCAGCAACGAGGAGCGGGCCCGGGTCATTCGCGATCGATATCCCGCCGCGGCCTTCACGACCGGGTGGCTGCTGGATCCGAACCTGGCGAGCGTCGCCGAGCCGTCGCAGCCGAACGCCTTCGGGCTGCCGCCGAGCACGGCTCCCGAGGTTCGACGCGCGCTGCTCGGTCCCGACGCGCGCCGCTTCGGCTCGTCCCCGATCGGCGAGCGCCTCTACATCGCGGTGCCGCTCATCGAGGACGGCGCGCTCCGCAACGTGCTGTGGGTCTCGACATCGCTTCGGCCGGTCGGCGATCTGACCCAGCGAAGCTGGGTGCTGCTCGGCGGTATCGGCTTCGCCGCGCTCGTGCTCGCCGTTGCGCTCGGCGTCGCGCTCGCGTCCCGGCTTTCCCGCCGGATCGAGGTGCTCGCAGCCGGCGCCGCCCGCTTCGGCGAAGGCCGGCTCAACGAGCCGATCGTCGTCGCAGGGCGCGACGAGGTTGCCGCGCTCGCCACCCGCCTCAACGAGATGGCCGCCGGCCTCGCGGGAAGCATGGATCGCGAGAAGCAGTTCGTGACCGCCGCCTCGCATCAGATTCGCACGCCGCTCACCTCGATCCGCCTGCGGCTCGAGGCGATCGCCGAACGCCTCAAGCGGGTGGACGAGGACACGCGCGAGTACGTCGGAGAGATGATCGAAGAGATCGACCGCCTCACCGATCTGTCCTCGAAGCTGCTGGCGCTCGGCGCCGGCTGGAGCGGCCTGGGGGAAGCCGGCCCCGTCGAGCTCGACGTCGCGATGCGCGAGACCGTCGCGCGGCTCGAGCCGGTCGCTCGCCACCGGGGGGTGCCGCTGGACGTGCGTGCCGCCTCGACGCCGTTGTCCCTGCGCGCGGTTCCCGGCGCATTCGAGGAGGTCGTGCTCAACCTGCTCGACAACGCGCTCAAGTTCTCCCCCTCCGGCGAGCCGGTGTGCGTGTCCTGGCGCGAGCACATCGGCCGCGCCCGCATCGAGATCGCCGATCACGGGCCCGGAATCAGCGAAGCGGAACGGTCGCGGGTCTTCGAGCCCTTCTACTCGTCGCGACGGCGTGAGGGCGGCCATGGGCTCGGCCTGACCATCTCGGCGCAGCTGTGCGAGATGTCCAACGCCACGCTGCGGTTCGAACAGAACGAGGGCGGCGGCACACTGGCCGTGCTCGACTGGCCGCTCGAGCCGGGGAGCTAACGCGGCGGTTTGGTGGCGACCGCGAGCAGAACGTCGCGGAAGTCGACGAGCGAGGCGGGAAACCTCTCCTCATAGGCGGCGCGCACGCGCTTCTGGAAGTTCGGCCACAGACGTTCGCCCAGCATCACCTTCGTGTATCGCCCCGCGGCTTCGATCTCGTGGCCACGGATGTACTCCTCGCGCGTCGTCGCGAACTTGTAGCGCTTCGCCTCGACGGTGACCGGCCGAAACCCCGCGTCGCGCAGTACCGTCTCGAGCCGGTGCTTGTCGGCGAGCTTCTCCGCCCAGGGCGCTTCGTCCTTGAGCCCGGCCTTCAAGATGTCGCGGCCGATCGCCTCTTCGACGAGCACGCGCCAGGTCTTGGTCAGGTCGTCCTCCCCGGCGGCCCACACGGCCACGCCGAGCATCCCGCCGGGCTTGAGCACGCGGCGAACGTCGAACAGCGCCGTGTCGAGCTTCGTGAAGTACGGCAGCGCGAAGTTCGCCATGACGCCGTCGAAGGTGCCGTCGTTGAACGGAAGGTTGATGACCTCGGCGGCGGCGACGAAGTGCTGCGCCTTCGCCAGACGCAGCATGCCGGGAGCCGAGTCGATCCCGACCACGACGCCGCCCGGGTCGGCCTGCTCGGCGACGGTCAGCGCGTCGCCGGTTCCGGTACCGACGTCGAGGATGCGCCTGCCCGGCCCCGCACCGACGCCCTCGAGCACGTCGGCGGCGACGATCGCGGTGTGCGCGCCGTGGATGCGCGCGTAATCCTCGGCGACCGAATCGTAGGACCGCCAGTCGAAATCCGCGACCGGGCGGGCGGGCTTGTCCTTCTTTCGCCGGAACCAGGACATGTCAGCAGCGAATCTCGTACCAGTTGATCACGTCCACCGCTTGCGCGACCTGTTCGTAGAGCTCCGGGTTGCGCGCCTTGGCGGCCTCCGGTCCGCCGGGGCCGGTGACGCGCAGCGTCGTCGCATCGACCCGCTCGACGCAGATGTCGAACCGGCGAGCCTGCTCGATCAGCTCGTACTGCGCGGGCAGGCCGCGTTCTTTCAGGATCGCCTTCGAGGTCTGGTTGTCCAGCTTCGTCGCTCCCACCGCGACGAACGAGGCACCGGCGACGGTCGCGGCGGCGGCCATGACGGAGGCGAAGCTCGGGCCCTTCATCGACGTCGATCCTTTCCTTCTCTCGATACGGAATGGCGGAGCGCACGGCCCGCGTGGCCGATAGGCTACGCGCTTCGAGCGGAGCGGGCACATCGGAGGAACGGATGACGGAGACGGTGGGACTGGTCACCTGCGCCGAGTTTCCGGACCTCACTCCCGACGACCGGCTCCTGATCGAGCCGCTGCGCTCGCACGGCCTCCAGGCGCGTCCGATCAGCTGGGATGCCCCGACGGAATGGGACTCCTTCGACGCGCTCGTGATCCGCTCGACGTGGGATTACTTCGAACGGCCGGACGAGTTCGCCGCGTGGATCGACGAGCGCGCAGCCGCCGGACCGCCGCTGTTCAATCCGCCAGAGGTCCTGCGGTGGAACATGCACAAGCACTACCTGCGCGAGCTCCGAGCCGCAGGGGTGGACACGGTCGAGACCCATTGGATCGAGCGCGGCTCCGACGCCGACCTCGCCGGCGTTCTCCACGAGCGGCGGTGGGAGCACGCCGTCGTCAAGCCTGCCGTCTCGGCCGGCGCATGGAAGACCTCACCCATCCGCCGCGACGATCTGGCGCCGCACGACGCGATGCTGCGCGACCTGATCGCCGGCTGCGACGTGATGGTCCAGCCGTTCCTGAACCAGATCGTGGACGAAGGCGAATGGTCGGTGATCTTCTACGGCGGCGAGCATGCCTCGACGCTGCTGAAGCGTCCCGCCGGCGGCGACTACCGAGTCCAAGAGCGCCACGGCGGCACGACGACCTATTTCGCGGACCCGCCGCCGGGACTGGTCGAGCAGGCCGCGGCCGTACTCGAGCACGCTCCGGGCGACCTGCTGTACGCGCGCGTCGACGGCGTGCTCGACGGGAATCGTTTCGTGCTCATCGAGCTCGAGGTGCTCGAGCCGTATCTGTTCTTCGGAGCGACACCCGGTGGTGCGGAGCGCTACGCCGACGCGCTCGCGGCGCGGCTGCGATAGACGTCGTCGAACGTCCCGGGCCGGCCGCCGTGCGCGAGGATCCCGCCGTCGATCAACGCCGGCGTGACGGGCGATGCCTCCTCGTGCTCGTGCGATCCGGTTCCATCCGCGACGGATGCCCAATCCACCTCGTATGCGATGCGATCCAAGGCGAGATCGGCGAACCCGAGCGTCGCGCCGTCGAGCGCGGAGGCCCACCAGCCCGCCGGCTCGGCGGCCGGGCGCGCGAGCAGATCGAAGAGCGTGCCCCAGCGGGCCGCGCCGATCCGTGCCGCGGCGGTCAGCGCCGCCTGGCGGCGCAGCGCCTCTTGCGCGCGCGCCTCCGCTTCGAAGAGCCAGCGGTCCAGGAAGGGCTTGGGGTTGACGGCCTTGCCCCCTCCGGGGTGCACCTCGAAGTGAACGTGCGGATAGGTCTCGACGGCGATGCCGGTCCGGCCGACGGTTCCGAGCACCTGGCCGATCTTGACGCGCATGCCTTGGGTCAGACCGGGCGCGTAGCTCTTGAGGTGGCCGTAGTAGTAGTAGGTTCCGTCGGCCTCGGTGAGCCAGATGCCGTTGCCGCCGATCGACCCGGCGAGCAGGCGCGTGATCACGCCGTCGGCCGATGCGACCACGAGCGTGCCTTCCTGGGCGAACAGATCCGTTCCCTCGTGCATGTGGAAGTACGGCTCGTAACGCGGGGCCGCGAAGTCGTCCTGATACCAGGTGTAGCCGGCGATCGGGAATCGCCAGACTCCCTTGACCAGCGTCGAGCGGTCGAGCTCGTGTCCGGGCGGGAGCTGGCGCTGAAGAAGCTCGAGCAGCGCCGTCGTGGTCCGCGCGGGCGTCTTGGGCAGGTTCCGCCAATAGTCGACCGCCTCGGCGATCGCGCCGCGGTACGGATCGGGCGCGGGGCCTTTTGGCGCCGGACGCGGCGTCGATGACGGCGTCGAGGAGGGGGAGGGTTTCGGCTTGGGCTTGGGCTTGGCGCTGCCCGACGGCGACGGCGACGGGGACGGGGAGCCGGTGGGCAAGATCGGCGGAATGGGGTCGTCCGCGCGAGCGGGCGCGACCAGGGCGAGCAGCGCCAAGACGGTCGCTGCTGCAAGGACCGTCCGCGCGCGAAGCGAGCTCGGTGTCTTCATCTATGTCGGACGGCCGTACGGGGCGTCCGGTCGTCGCCGGACACGGCCTCGCGTTTTCCCTGGACGCTTCGTGGTTTCTTCCTTCGGGCCCGAAAATCCTGCCGCGGTCTACCCAGCACAACGAGCGACCCAACCGAAGGGATACGTTAAACCGCCGCAAAAACGGAACAACCGGCCCGAAGGCCGGTCGTTCCTGACGGAAGGCTTGCTCGCTTAGACCTGCGCTCCCATCTCGCGCAGCTGTGCGATGCGCTCCTCGAGCGGCGGGTGGCTCATGAACAGTTTCGTCATGTTCTGGCCGCGGAACGGGCTCTGCAGGAACACGTGCGACACCGCAGGGTTGACCTCCATCGGCGGCATCTTCTTGGCGGCCGCGTCAATCTTGATCAGCGCGTTCGCCAGCGGCGTGGCGTCGCCGAGCAGCTCGGCACCGGTCCGGTCCGCCTGCGACTCGCGCGAGCGCGACACGGCCATCTGAATCATCATCGCCGCGATCGGAGCCAGGATGAACGACAGCAGCATGCCGACCGCGCCGAACGGGCTGTTGCTTTCGCGGTCGCGTCCGCCGCCGCCCAGGATCGAGGCCCACATCGCCAGCCGTGCGAGCATCGTGATCGCCGCGGCGACCGTCGCGGCGACGGCGCCGATCAGGATGTCGCGGTTCTTCACGTGCGCCAGCTCGTGCGCCAGAACGCCTTCCAGCTCGCGTTCCGACAGAACATTCAAGATTCCTTCGGTGACCGCGACGACCGCGCGGTCGGGATTACGTCCGGTGGCGAAGGCATTCGGCTGCGCCGACGGCATCAGGTACAGCTTCGGCATCGGCATGCCGGCCTTCTGCGCGAGCGGCTGCACGATCCGGTAGAGCCACGGCGCATCCTTCTCGCTCACCGGCTTGCTGCGCGTCATCTTCACCACGAGCGTGTCGCTGAACCAGTACGCGCCCATGTTCATCAGGACCGCGAATGCGAGCGCGATAACCATGCCGCTCCGGCCACCGAGCGACCCGCCGACGATCACGAACAGACCGCCGAGCGCGGCCATGAACACGAACGTCTTCATGATGTTTTTGTTCATCGAACCCAACCTCCTGAGCCCCGCGCCGGAGCCTCCGGACGGCGTGACTCACCTCGAAATGGTATCCGGCCTGCTAAGCCACTGCTGAGAGCGAGCGAACGCCCAGGTCCGGGGCCTGCCTGCGGGGAAATCCGTCCGAAATATCGGTTGCCCGATGCGCCGCGGTGGTTCATGCTGGCCCGCATGAGCACCGCAGACGTGCGTCCGCTGCGCAGGCGAATCGCGGAACGTTACGCGGGCCGCCGTGGCCGCAACGCGATCCTGGCGGTCGGCTTGATGCTGGTCATGATGACCGGCGGCTTGCTGCTGCTGCGCGGCTACCAGGCACGGCCGCTGCTGTTCAACGACGACGGCGTGACCGTCAAGCAGCGTGCGCTGCACTGCCCGGCGGCTTGGAAGGCCGTCGGGGCGAAATTCAACAAGGCCGACCCACGCACGCCCGACGACTTTCGCACATGCGTCGAAACCGGACGCATGAAGGCCTTCACCGCGTTCCTGATCTCATCGTTCATCGGCGTCGCCG
>DATLFO010000228.1:0-3541 GCA_035541035.1 Actinomycetota bacterium | reverse complement strand
AAGATGCACGGCGCCGGCAACGATTTCGTGATGGTCGAGGATCTCCAGAACCGGATCACGCCCGGCCCCGAGCTGGTGCGCCTGCTGTGCGACCGGCATTTCGGCGTCGGAGCGGACGGGCTGATCCGGGTCGCGCCTGCCGACGACGCGGATTTCTTCATGGACTACTACAACGCCGACGGCGAGGCCGCCGAGATGTGCGGCAACGGCATCCGCTGTCTCGCGAAGTTCGTCGCCGACCGCGGCCTGGTCGGCGGCGACAAGCTTCGCGTGGGAACGCGCGCGGGCATCAAGGACCTCGAGCTGTTCCGGGGACCCGGCGGCGACGTCGAACGCGTTCGCGTGGACATGGGCCCGCCGATCCTGGAACGTAAGCGCATCCCGCTGTCGGGCCCCGGCGACGACGCGCTGCGCGAGACCATCGAGGTGGACGACTTCACCTTCGTCGCGACGGCGCTGTCGATGGGCAACCCGCACTGCGTTCTGTTCGTCACCGACCTGGATGCGGTTCCCTTTGGGTATCTCGGCCCCACTATCGAAATGCTTCCGCTGTTCCCGCAGCGCGCCAACATCGAGTTCGTCCAGGTCCTTTCGCGCAACGAGGTGCGCACGCGCGTGTGGGAGCGCGGCGTCGGCGAGACGCTCGCCTGCGGGACCGGCGCCTGCGCGATCGCGGTGGCCTCCGCGCTCCGCGGCTTCACCGACCGCCAGGTATCGGTGCACCTGCCGGGTGGGACCCTCGAGATCGATTGGGCCGCGGACGGCCGCGTATTCATGACCGGTCCGGCCGAGGAAGTCTTCCGCGGGCAGCTCGATCCGCGGTTCATCGCACAGCACCTCAAGACGAAGACCGACTAGGAGGATCGCGTGAAGCCTGCTCGCCGTATCGAGACGCTGCCCCCGTACCTGTTCGCCGAGATCGACCGCAAGGTACAGGCCAAGCGCGCCGAAGGCGTGGACGTGATCGGGCTGGGCATCGGCGATCCCGACAAGCCGACCCCTCAGCACATCATCGACGCGATGAACGAAGCGGTCGCCGATCCCGCCACGCACCAGTATCCCTCCTACTTCGGCCTGCCCGAGTTTCGCCGCGCGGTCGCGGCCTGGTACAAGCGCCGTTTCGACGTGGACCTGGATCCCGACACCGAGGTGCTTCCCCTCCTCGGATCGAAAGAAGGCATCGCGCATTTGTGCACCGCCTACATCGATCCGGGCGACGTGTCGCTGGTGCCCGACCCCGCGTATCCCGTCTACGACATCGGCACGCGCCTGTCGGGCGGCACGCCGGTCCCGTTCACGCTCAGCGCCGACAACGGCTTCCTGCCCGACTACGACTCGATTCAAGTTCCGAAGAACACGAAGCTGTTCTGGCTGAACTATCCGTCGAACCCGATGGCCTCGGTCGCAACGCTCGAGGACTTCGCGAAAGCCGTGGACTTCTGCAAGGCGAACGATCTGCTATTCGTCCACGACAACGCCTACTCCGAGATCACCTACGACGGCTACGTCGCGCCGAGTGCCCTCCAGGCTCCCGGAGCCAAGGACTGCACGATCGAGTTCCACTCACTGTCGAAGACCTACAACATGACCGGCTGGCGGATCGGGTTCGTCGTCGGCAACGCCGCGGCCATCGAGGCGCTCGGCCGCGTCAAGACCAACATCGACTCCGGCATCTTCAACGCGATCCAGCGCGCGGGTATCGCGGCGCTCGAAGGGCCGCAGGATTTCTTGAAGGACATGATCGCGCTCTACAAGACCCGCCGCGATCGCGTCGTGTCCACCTTCAACGACGCGGGATGGTCGCTGGAGGCTCCCAAGGGTGCCGTCTACATCTGGATCCCGGTTCCCGACGGGCAGGACTCGGCCGGGTTCGCGACGCTGCTGCTGGACGAGGCCGGTGTCGTCGTGCCGCCGGGCCGCGGATACGGAGAAGCCGGGGAAGGGTATATCCGTATCTCGATCACCACGCCCGACGATCGCTTGGACGAAGCGCTCGAACGCATCCGAAAGGTTCTGTAGCGTGCCGCAACGCCCCACCGACGACCAGGAACCGAAACGCCGCCGCCGCGGCGGACAGCTCAGCGACGAGTTTCGAGCCATCGAACTCGAACGCGAAGCCGTTCGCCTGGAACGCTCGGTGCTCGTCGGCATCGCCTACGGTCGCGACACCGAGGAAGCCGAGGAGTCGCTCGCCGAGCTGCAACGCCTCGCCGAGACCGCCGGGTCGGAAGTCCTCGACACGTTCGTGCAGCGCCGCGGCACGCCCGACCCCGCAACCTTTCTCGGCAAAGGAAAGGCCGACGAGGTCCGCGACAGCGTCAAGATGCTCGGTGCCGACACCGTGATCGTGGACGAGGAGCTCTCACCCGGCCAGCTTCGAAACCTCGAGAAGATCGTCGGCGTCAAGGTGATCGACCGAACCGCGTTGATCCTCGACATCTTCGCGCAGCACGCGCACTCGGTCGAAGGCAAAGCGCAGGTCGAGCTGGCACAGCTCAACTACCTGATCCCGCGGCTTCGCGGCTGGGGCGATTCGATGTCGCGCCTCGGCGGCGGGATCGGCACGCGCGGTCCGGGCGAGACCAAGCTCGAGGTGGATCGCCGCCGCATCAACACGCGTATCGCGAAGCTTCGCCGCCAGATCCGCGAGATGGACAAGACCCGCGCGACGAAGCGCCAGCAGCGCGAGCGTCGCGGCGTCCCGTCGGCCACGCTGGTCGGCTACACCAACGCGGGAAAGTCCACCCTGCTGAACCGGCTGACCCAGGCGGGCGTGTTGGTCCAGGACAAGCTGTTCTCGACGCTTGACCCGACCACTCGCCGCCTGGATCTGCCCGACGGCCGCTCGAGCGTGCTGTCGGACACGGTCGGGTTCGTACGTCGTCTGCCGCACATGCTGGTCGAAGCGTTCAAGTCCACCTTGGAGGAGGCCAGCCGGGCGGATCTGATCGTGCACGTCGTGGACGGCTCCTCCTCCGACCCGGAAGGCCAGCACGCCGCGGTGCTCGAGGTGCTGGACGAGATCGGCGCGGCCGAGGTCCCGCAGCTGCTGGTGGTCAACAAGACCGACGCGCTCGACGAGATGGCGCTGGCGCGTCTGCGGCGGCATTGGCCCGACGGCGTGTTCGTCTCGGCTGCGACCGGCGCGGGAACCGACGAGCTGCTCGCGGCGATGGCGGAACGGCTGCCGCGCCCCGAGATCGAGGTCGAGCTGCTGATTCCCTACGACCGAGGCGATGTTGCCGCAGCCCTGCACGCCGCGGGCGCGGTCGTATCCGAACGCTACGCCGACGACGGAACCATCGTGACCGCCCGGCTGCGCGCCGACCAGCTCGGCCGTCTCGATGCCTACGTGCTCCCCGGAGAGCGAAGCCGCCTGGCCGTTCCGGACGAAGACCTGTAGCAGGGTCGTCATGGATCAACACCCGAGCGCATCAGCGAAGCGGCCGGATGCGCTCGAACGATTCGCTCGCGGATGATCGTTGCGGGCATCGTCGCCGTCTACGTGGTGGGTGTGGCGACGATGCCCGCAACGATCATC
>DATLFO010000227.1:0-2333 GCA_035541035.1 Actinomycetota bacterium | reverse complement strand
GGAATCGACGGATCAGGCCGTAGTTCGCGCGCTCGTCCGGCGTCATCATCGTCACGTCACGCCCGTCGTAGATCACCTGACCTGCGTCCACGGGGTTGAAGCCCGAGATCATCTCGAGCACCGTCGTCTTGCCTGCGCCGTTGGGGCCGATCAGACCGAGCGTCTCGTGCTCGCGCAGCACGAACCCAACCCCGTCCACGGCCGCGACGCCGCCGTAACGCTTGACGAGGCCACGCACCTCCAGGATGTTCGCGCGCTCCTCCTCGCGGATCTTCACGGTCTCGGTAGGCCCGGCGCCGACGCTGAGACTGCGCCCGCCCTTGAGGAAGACCGCACGCATGATGTCGGGCCGTCCGAGCAGGTCCGACGTCGGACCGTCGAAGCGCACCTCGCCCTTCTCCATGAAGATCGCGCGCTCCGCGATGGTCAGGGCGACGTTGACCGACTGCTCAACGATGATGATCGTTGTCCCACGCTCGTGGATCGCGCGCACGATGCCGAGCAGCTGCTCGACGATCGCCGGCGAAAGTCCGAGCGAGAGCTCGTCGATCATCAGCAGCTTGGGCCGCGCGAGGAATGCCTGCGCCAGCGTGAGCATCTGCTGCTCGCCACCGGACAGGCTGCCTGCGGTCTGGCCCAGGCGCTCCCGCAGGATCGGGAAGTACCCGAAGATCTGCTCGACCTCGTCCTTGTGCTTGGTGTCCTCGCCGTAGAGCCAGCCGGCCAGCTGCAGGTTCTCCGCCACGGTGAGCCCGGGGAAGATGCCGCGCCCACCGGGGGTTTGCGCGATCCCGTGCTTGGCGATCTCGTGCGGGGGCACGTGCGTGATATCGCGTCCGTCGAACACGATCGCGCCGCCGGATGCTTCCTGCGTGCCGGAGACGGCTCGCAGGAGGGTCGATTTCCCTGCTCCGTTGGTCCCAAGGAGCGCGATCAGCTCGCCCTCTTGGATGTCCAGGTCGACCCCGAACAGGACCTGAACCGAGTCATAGTGGACGTCCACGCTGCGCAAGACCAGCAGTTTCGCCCGGCCCTCCTCTCGCGCGCGCCGCCACTCCTCGGCGGCCATCGCGGCCGCGGTGGCCGAGCGGATGTCGAACTCCACGTACGGACCGGCGGTCATGACCAGCACCGCCGCGATCAGCTGGAAGGGGACGAAGACGAGCAGGCCCGCCCGGTAGCCGTGGGACGAGGCGACCGACCCGATGACCGGGAAGATGAAGAAGACCGGGAGGCTCCAGTAGGCGAGCGTCGCCAGCCCGAGGTTGCGGATACGAGGCGGGATCACCTGCGAGATCACGGCCACGCGCGCCGGCGCGAGGATCGAGTTCAGCGATGCGAAGACCGCGGTGATCAGCAGGACCACCCACTTGTTCGGTGCGAAGATGATCCCAAGGATCGAAAGTGCGTTGAACGCGTTCGCGACGCCGGAGATGATGACGACGCGGCCGGGGTTGCGCCCGATGATGCGGTCCACGAGGGGGCCGCCGACGGTGAGCCCCATCAGGCCGAAGAACGCCAGGATCGCGCCGAAGATGCCGCGCTGGAGGATGTCCACGCCGTGCGTGCGCGCAAGGAAGAAGGGGAAGAACAGCGCGAATCCGAGCGTGCCGACCTCCTCGAACGGGGTCGCGAACGCGTAGCGGCGCAGCGTGCGTACGCCCCATGCGGCGCGGAACGCCTCGCCCCACGACGGCGGCTCCTGCTGGCGACGCGCGACGTCCTCGCCGGCGCCCCATGCCTTGCGCTCGTGGTAGCCGCGGATCGGCTCCGGCATCCGGAAGAACCACACCGACACGATCGCGCCGGCGATGCCGGCGATGACGAACGGAAGGCGCCAGGAGTAGTACTGGCCGAGCAGTCCGACGGTGATCGGGGCGATGATGGCGCCGAGCGAGCGCCCGGCCGCGCGGAAGGCGAAGGACTGCCCGCGGTACTCCTGGGGAACGTAGTCGGCGATGAGGCTGAAGCCGACGGCCTCGGGCCCGAGGTCCCCGACCGTTGAGGTCGAGCGGGCGGCGTACAGCACGGCCTTCGTCGGCGCGAGCCCGATGAACAGCGTGCCGATGGAGTTCACGATGCCGCCGATCGCGTACATCGTGACGCGGCGCGCGCGGTCACCGAGGTATCCCATCGGGACCGCGAGCAGTGTCCCGAGGAGGCCGACCCACTTCGCCAGCTCGAGCAGCGACGTCAGGTTCAGCTTGAACGCGCGCTGGATCTCCGGCAGGGCCAGGCTCGCTGCGTTCGCAGCGAAGATGCCGATGATGCCGATCGCCATGATGAGCACAAGGGGTGTGCGTCCATAGGAGCTGCGGAGGCGGAGCGGACGC
>DATLFO010000226.1:0-6993 GCA_035541035.1 Actinomycetota bacterium | reverse complement strand
CCCTCGGACCATAGGGAGGACGCCGCAGTGGACAGCGGAAAGGTGTGCTTGTAGGTGGATAAGTTCTTCGAAGATTCCTGGAAGAAACGGACCGGCCCGTTGTCGGTCACGGCGCGCACCTGCGGGTCCCTGCGGATCCATTCGACGGCGGCGCTCGAAGCGACGGCCGCGACACCGTCGACGATCGAGAGCGGACGCTCGACGCGGCCTCCGGCCGAGCGAACCGCGTCCGCGGCGGCCTCCGCGGACGATGCCTGGACGATGACCCGCACGGTGTGCGCCTGTGCCCGGCCTGTGGCGGGAAGGGCGGCGGCAAGCAACAAAACGGCGGCGAAGCTGGCGAA
Source organism: Actinomycetota bacterium (assembly GCA_035541035.1). Taxonomy (GTDB): domain Bacteria; phylum Actinomycetota; class AC-67; order AC-67; family AC-67; genus DASWHR01. Next base: position 6,649 of record DATLFO010000226.1, on the reverse strand, counting down.
TACGAGACGGCGACGGACCTTGCTCATGGCTTGGCGACCTCGGCTGTTCGATCGGACGCGAGTGAAACCCCAGGGACACCGAATTCCCCCACGGGACCCAGCAACCGTCCTACCCCGGCCAACCAGGGGCTAAACCCCAGGTGGGACGGGTCGCGGCCCTCCCCGTCGCGGTCCTCCTACGGCCGGGAGAGCACGACCTCGAACTGGGCCATCATGGCCCGGTCCTCATGCTCCAGCACGTGGCAGTGGAACACGTAGGTGCCCAGATGATCCGTAAACCGGGAGACGATCTCGACGACCTCGTTGGGCCGGACCAGGAACGACTCCTTCAAGCCTTGCTCGGCGAGCAGGGCGTCCGCGGGATACGGATCCGGGGAGGTGCGCCGGATCAGCCACCAGTCCACGTCGTGGATGTGCATGACGTGGTTGACCGGGGTGGTGTTCACGAAGATCCACCGCTCCGCGCTGCCGAGGACCGGGTTGAGCGGCGCGGTGTCGATGCGTTCCGCATCGTACTCGAGGCCGTTGATCGTCCAGACCAGATCACCCGCGAGCGACTGCGTGAGCGCCCACACCCGCGTGTTCTCGATCGAGACCTCCGGTGCCGGTTCGAGCGGACGAAGCACCTCCGGAACGCGTGAGGCGTCGGGTACATTCGGACCGACGTCGAAGCGCATCACCTGCCGCAGCAGCGGCGAGCCCTCGACGTTTTGCAACACCAGGCTCCGGCCGTTCATGCCGGTGAAGTCCACGACGACCTCGGCCCGCTCGGCCGGCGCGAGCTTGATCCGCGTTCGCGGCACCGGCGCGGGCAGCAGGCCGCCTTCCGTGGCGATCTGGAGCATCTCGGTTCCGTCGGCGAACGCGAAGGTGAACTCGGAGATGTTGGACGCGTTGAGCAGACGCAGCCGGTACTTCGCCCCCGCGACGTCGAAGCGCGGCTGCACGACTCCGTTGACGAGCATCTTGGTTCCGCGCACCCCGTTCGCGTTGAACCGGTAGGACAGCTGGTTGTTGGCGTCGAAGGAACGGTCCACGAACATCAACGGCACGTCGAACGCTCCCTCGGGCAGCGGAAGGTCCGCGTCGACCTCGTCGTCGAGGATCACCATCCCGGCGAGCCCGTTCCACACGTTCCGGCCGGTCACGTCCATCCGGTGGTCGTGGTACCACTGCATCGCCGCGCGCTCGGGCGCGTCGTTCTCGACGAAGTCGTACGTGTAGGTCCGTGATCCTCCGACGGGAATCAGGTGCGAGGCGGGCTGGCCGTCCTCGGTCGAGGCGGAGTGGTTTCCGTGATGGTGCACCGTCATCGATCCTGCCTCCTCGGGCAGGCTGTTGGTGAAGGTGACCCGCGTGGTGACGCCGCTGGGCCGCCGGATCGTGGGACCCGGGAACGTTCCGTCGTAGGTCCACATCTTGGTCGGGGCTCCGGGCAGGATCTGCACCTCTGCCTCGCGCATCTCGATCGCGATGTCGTCTCCCGTGCGCTCCTGCGGGATGACCAGCGGGTTGGAGAACGGCAACGCCGACGCGGCCGCCACCGGCATCCGCCCCGGCAGCGTCGCGGCCAGCGCGGCGAGCGCGAGCGCGATCCGGGCGCGTGGCACGCGGGCCGACGCGACACGCAGCCGCCCCGCGGCCGCGGCGAACGCGGAGCCAAAGGATGCCAGCGTTGCGGCCGCGAAGGCCGCGAAGAAAGCGGGAACCGCGTCGCGAACCCCGTGAGCGAGACTCCAGCGATGTGCCGCGGCGCCGTGCCCGTGGACCGCGACCGATGCGCCGGCGAGCGCCTCGTGCACCGCGCCCGCCGGCACGAATCCGGCGGCCAGCACGAATGCGATCGCGGCGGGACGGGACACGCCGGTCCGCCGTGACAGCCATCGCCCGCCCAACACGGCCGTCAACCCGAGCGGCAAGGCCGGGATCGCGTCCGCCATCACGTGCCCGAGGTGCGAGAACACGGACGCGGCCGGATCGCTCGCGGCGTGCAACAGCCGCCCGATGCCGGCGACGATCAGGGCGAGGGCGATCGACAGGCCGCGGACGGCGTGAGTCGAGCGAGCAGGGTCGTCGCGGTGATCGATCATCGCCGCTCAAATTCGACGCCGCGGGCGCCGGCCCCTGTCGCATGCGGGCTGAATCGGACATATCGCGCTTCGATTCCCTCCTTCGGAGGGAGCGTCGAGGGGACGGCGATGGGTAGGCTCAACGAAGACCACCCGGTTCGAGCAAGGGAGACCCATGGGATTGTTCCGGAGCCGCGCAAGCAACGACCTCGATGCGCAGGAGCTGAGCAAGATCTCCGAAAACGGCGGCGAGGTCATCGACGTTCGCACCTACCACGAATGGGAGGCCGGTCATCTGCCGTTCGCGCGGCACATCCCGATCGACGAGTTGCTCGCGCGCGCGGGCGAGCTCGACAAGGAGCGCCTGAACGTCTTCATCTGCCACGTGGGCGCGCGAAGCCAGGCGGCGAGCGACGCGCTCGGACGCAACGGGTTCAAGACGGCGACGGTTCCGGGCGGCATGGAGGCCGCCAAAGCCGTCGGTTTGCCGGTCATCCGCAGCGACGGGTCGCCGGGCCGGGTCATCAGCGCATAAGGAGCGTGCCGTGAAGGTCGAGCAGTTCGTGCTGGAAAGCTTGGGACACGCCTCGTACTTCCTTTCGAGCGAGCGGACCGGCGAGGCGATCGTGGTCGATCCGCGCCGCGACGTCGAGCCGTACCTCGAGGCCGAGCGTCGGTACGGGGCTCGCATCGTCGCCGTGCTCGACACGCATCAGCACAACGACTACGCGTCGGGCATCGTCGAGCTCGCGCGACGGACGGGCGCGCGGATGCTCGCCTCGGCGGAAGCGAACGTAAAGTACGACAGCCGTGCCGTCGCCGACGGCGAGGAGCTCACCTTCGGCGAGATGCGGCTGCGCGTGATCCACACACCCGGCCATACGCCCGAGCACGTGAGCCTGCTCGCATTCGACGGCGAGGACGAGCCCGCGATGCTCATCTCGGGCGGCGCGCTGCTCGTCGGCGACCTTGCTCGCCCCGACCTGCTGGGCGGCCCCGAGGAGAAGCGCGAGTCCGCCCGCACCTTCTGCCGCACGCTGCAGGAGAAGATCCTCACGCTGCCGGATCACGTGCTGGTGTATCCGACGCACGTGGCCGGCTCGCTGTGCGGGGGCAACATCGGGAGCCGCTACTCGACGACCGTCGGCTACGAGCGCCGAACGAACCCGGTGCTCGCGGCCGTCGCGGCACGCGACGTCTTCGTCGAGGAATGCATCCGGATGGACGACCTTCCGGCCGTTCCGCCCTACTGGCGGCGGATGCGGGGCCTGAACCAGGAGGGTCCCGAGCCGGTCGGCGCGTTCCCGCCACCGCCGGCGCTGCAGGTCGGCGATTTCGCCGAGCGCATCGAGGGCGGCGCGGTCGTGCTCGACGCACGCTCGCCGGAGGCGTTCGCCGGCACGCACATCCCCGGCTCGCTCAACGTCGGACTGTCCACGTCGTTTCCGACCTGGGCCGGCACGATCGTTCCCGAGGACCGCGACATCCTGCTGGTCCTGGACGATCCATCGGACCTGGCCGAGGTCGTATGGAGCCTGATTCGTATCGGCTACCGCGTGCCGAGCGGCTGGCTCGCGGGCGGCATCTCGTCGTGGCGGACCTCGGCGCGTGAAATCGGCTTCGTGCCGCACATCGAGGTGCGCGATCTCGCCGGCCGTCTCAATGACTTCACCGTGCTCGATGTCCGCCAGCCGGGCGAATGGGCCGGCGGCCACGTCGAGGGCGCGCTGTTCGTCACCGGCGCCGAGGTGCCCGAGCGGCTCGACGAGATCCCCGAGGGCAAGCCGGTCGCCGTCATGTGCGGGAGCGGCTACCGGTCCAGCGTGATCTCGAGCCTGCTCAAGCACCACGGACGCGCCGATGTGATGAACATCCTCGGCGGGATGAGCGCGTGGCACAGCGCGAGGCTGCCGGTGACGAAGGAGAGCTAGCCGAGCCCGCGTGCGTCCTGCTTGAGCGCGGTGTCCACGCCCGCAGCGGCCGCGAGCGCGAGCAGGCGGAGCGGTCCCGACAGGCTCGCATCGAGCTCGACCATGTAGTTGTCGGCGGTGGTGAAGATCTCCTTGCCGATGCCGCTCCACTTCTTGGTGATGCGTCCGACCTCGGTGCCCGCGGCGTCGGCGATCGAGAAGTTCCACGCCCGCCAGTTCTCCGCGTTGACCGCGCCGAGCACCTCGCCCTGCGCGCCGACGAACGCGAAGCGAATCTTTCCGATCACGTTCTGCTGCTCGATCGAGCCGACCGGCGCGCCGGCGCCGTCGGCCACGAGCACCCGCGACTTCACCAGCTTGGCAGGTCGCGTCAGCGCCAAGATCTTCGTCCCCGCCGCATCGTAGACCGACAGGTGATGCGTCAAGAACTGATCGACCGAGGTGAAGGCGCGCAGGATCTTTCGCGCCTTCGACTGTCCCTCCTGGCGGATCGCACCCACCACGCTTCCGTCCTCGTCGAGAATGGCGTACTCATTGGTGAGCTCGATGAGCTTGGCCTTCTGATTGACGAAGAACCGATTCATGGTGAGCAAGCCCGGCACCGTGGAGCCTCCCTCGAATAGAGTTCCGGCCAGGCACCATACTTCGCGACGGAGGACGACGCCATGCGGATTCTGCGCACGCCCGACGACCGCTTCGAGGACCTGCCGGGCTTTCCGTTCCTTCCGAACTATCTCGAGACCGGCGGCTTGCGAATCCACTACGTGGACGAAGGTCCCAAGGATGGGCTGCCGGTTCTGATGCTGCACGGCGAGCCGTCGTGGTCCTACCTGTACCGCAAGATGATTCCCGTGTTCACCGCGTCCGGCTTCCGCGCGGTGGCTCCCGACTTGGTGGGTTTCGGCCGCAGCGACAAGCCGGCCGGCCGGACCGACTACACCTACGAGCGGCACGTCGCCTGGATGCTCGCCGTGATCGAGCAGCTCGACCTGCGCGGCATCACCTTGGTGTGCCAGGACTGGGGAGGCCTGATCGGGCTGCGGCTCGCCGCCGAGCATCCCGACCGCTTCGCCCGCATCGTCGCGACGAACACGTTCCTGCCGACCGGGGATATGCCGGCGGGCGAGGCGTTTCTGCGCTGGCGCGAGTACTCGCAGACCGCGCCGGACTTCGACATCGGCGCGATCGTCGCCAAGGGATGCGCGACCGAGCTTCGCCCGGAGATCACCGCCGCCTACGACGCGCCGTTCCCCTCCGACGAGTACAAGGCCGGGGCTCGCCAGTTTCCCGTGCTGGTCCCGGTAACGCCCGACGATCCCGCGGCGGCCGCCAACCGAGCCGCGTGGGAGGTCCTGTCCAGGTGGGAAAAGCCGTTCCTGACCGCCTTCGGCGACCAGGAGAAGATCACCCGCGGCGCCGACCGCTTCTTTCAGTCGGCGATTCCCGGTGCGGCCGGCCGCCCCCACACGACGATCGAAGGCGCAATGCACTTCATTCAGGAGGACAAGGGCGAGGAGCTCGCCCGCGTCACGGTCGAGTTCATCGACGCCACCTGCTGACCGGATTCGGAATCGGCGCATCACGGCAGGATTCGGGCTTGATTGCGCGAAGTCTTCCCCGAGACCCGCCGGGCTCGCCGAGGGCCGGCCGGATGAGGGAGGAGCTCCGCATCATGTCGATCGTTCCGCGCCGCGGCCTGACCGGGTTCGCGCTGACATTGGCCTTGCTGGCCGGCCTGCTGGCCTTCGCGCCGGCGCAGGCCGTCCCGTTCTGCAACATCGATCTGACCACCTCGCCCAACTGCTACGTCGCGGTGGACGACGGCACCGTCATCGCGATGACGGTCCGGGTTCCGGCCGACTGCCGCAGCGGAGCGCGCGAGTGCCCGACCATCTTCGAGATGGCCGGCTACGAAAACGGCACCGCCGAAGGGCTGACCACGACCGGCGAGTTCTTCGGAACCGGCGCGCCGCTCGCCCGCGACTCACGGCAGCTCACCGAGATCTTCGACGGCGACTACGCGACCGTGCACGCGAGCGTGCGCGGCACCGGCTGCTCGCAGGGCGAGTTCGACCTGTTCAGCATCCGCAGCGCGCAGGACGGCGCATGGCTGATCGACAACTGGATCGCGAAGCAGGACTGGTCCGACGGCAAGGTCGGCCTGATGGGCCACTCCTACAGCGGCATCACCGGGACGATGATCGCGCAGCGCCAGCCCAAGAGCCTCGTCGCGATGACCGTGTCGGGGCTGATCGACGACCTGTATCGCGGCATCACCTACCTGGGTGGCGTGTTCAACGCACTGTTCCCGCCGCTATGGACGCTCGGCGTGCGTCCCGCCTACGACGTGGTCGGCGGGTTGATGCAGGGTGTGGGCCGGCCGATCTGGCGCGAGATCCCGGCGCTGAATCCCTACAACAAGACCTTCGATCGCGCGCAGGCGGTTCAGTGCGCCGGCAGTGTCGTGGCGAAGAACCGCACCACGATCAACGATCCGGTCATCCAAGGCCTGCTCTCCCCGACCGACGGCACCTGGTGGCAGATCCGCTCGCTGATCACCTTTATCGATCGCATCGACGTGCCGATCCACATCGCCGGCTCGTACCAAGACGAGCAGACGGGCGCCCGCGGGTTCACGCACCTGTGGGA
>DATLFO010000225.1:0-4255 GCA_035541035.1 Actinomycetota bacterium | reverse complement strand
GCGCGTCGAGCCGTTGACGGCGGACTTTCTCGAACTGGGCGAAGATTCCCGAGCCGACCAGTGCGACGGCAACTAGCGTCCCGAGAAGTCCCCACAGGAGGCTGTAGGCGGGCTGATTGACCAGAGCTCTGCCGAGCGGCGGAACTCCCACCAATGCCGCGACGGCGAAACTGAACGGAACCCACCACGGCAGTTGCGCGAACAGATGGACCAGCACGTCCAGGCCGTCGTCTTTTCTCTTCTTCGGCATCATCAACTCCCCCAATTCCTGATCGGAATGTCGCCACCGCGGCTTTAGGACAACTGGTCGCGTTGACAGTCGTGCGGGAAGACAGCACAAGGGGGTGCAGGAAAGACTGGCCCGGTGGGGCCGGCCTTATGTTGGGAGCCGCTTTGAGGCGCCGATACTCCACCGAATACATGTACTTCACCGGCGAGTGAAGTATGCTACTCTCTGAAGTATGAGCGAGAAGGGCAGGCTGTCGGATCGAGTCGAGGCTGTCACGAAAGCCGTGCTTCCCATGGGTCTTCGGGTCAAGGTGACCAAAAAGGGAAACGGCTCTATTCCCCTCTTTGACGTGGCCGTCGGCCGCGGAGCCGCCGTCCATCGATTCGTCGGCTGCTGGGTCGGAGAAGGGTGGCCCGGGGACGTCGAGCGTCTGTCCGGCCTCACCCGCCATCCCGACGTCGTCTATGCCCAGCAGTTCTCCGAGGGAGCCAGGGCCTGGCTGGCCGATCACCATCTGGGCTGGATCGATGAAGCGGGAGGCGCACATGTCAGCTTGCCTTCCGGTCTCGTCGTCGTCCGTGATCAGACTCGTGCCACCGTACCCGCGGCTGTACCGCAAGGGTGGACTTCGGCGATGCTCACCGCGGCCGAGGCGGTCCTTGCCGGAAACCCCCCGGTCGTCATGGCGATCGAGCAGGCGACCGCTCTATCGCGCGGCGCCGCGACCAATGCACTCGCGCGTCTTGAACGCGTCGGCCTTCTGTCGCGGCCGGGGGCCCTTCGCGGCCCCGCCTCGGCGCGGCAGGTCGTTGACATCGACGCGTTCATCGACGCGTACGCTGCCGCTGCCGCCGGCTTTCGAGCCAAGCAGCAGCGCGTGTTGATCCATCGGATTTGGCGTGACCCTCTGCAAGCGCTTGCGCGCGAGATCGCTCCTTCGATGGCGGCGGCACGGGTGAAGTGGGCGATCAGCGGTGCCGCCGCGTCAACGCTGCTTGCGCCGTACCTGAGTGACGTCACGGTCATCGATCTCTACGTTGAACGATCCCTCATCGTCGCCCAAGACCACCTCGCCCAACTTCTCCATGGCCGCGTGGTTCAGAAGGGCCACCGAATCGAGGTGCGCGAGCTGCCGACGTCGATGAGCGCCAACGGTCCCCGCATCGATGGGATACAAGTTGCGCTGCCGGGACGCGTGTATGCCGACCTGCTGGCAAGCGGCGGGCGCCTCGCCGAAGCGGCGCATCATCTCCGAGAGGTTCACGGTGCCGGACCCCGTTCGTAGTCGCGAAACGAGAGCACTCGCGGAACGCGCGCTCGTCCGGCTCGTGCGCGCCTACGGAGACATCCCTGAACTGGTCCTCTTGGGTGGACTCGTGCCCGACCTTCTCTGCAGCAGTGCACCGCGATCTCACCAGGGCACGACCGATGTCGATGTCCAGGTCGATCTGGAGATTCACGGAGGCTCCGCCAACGCGAAGCGTTTGGAACAAGCTCTGGAGGCGGCCGGATTCAAGCCGGATACGGAACGAGCATGGCGTTGGAAAGACGAGGTCGCGGCGGCGATGGTCGTCAAGATCGAGTTTCTCGCCGATCTTGACGGCGTCCCCAACCATCACACCTTCACGTTTGATGACTGCGAGATGCTCGGTGCTCAAAATCTGCGCGGTACGGGTTTTGCGGCCAAAGAGTGGGAGCTTCGGACCATCACGTCGAATCTGGATGGTGAGTCCGCAAGCGTCGAGTTTCGCGTCGCGACGCTGCCCGCCTATCTGTTGGCGAAGACGCACGCTGCTCACGGGCGCTCGCTTTCGAAGGATTGGTACGACATCGCGTACGTCCTGCTTCACAACGACGACGGAGGACCCGTCGCCGCGGCTCGTCGCGTTCGCGATCGGTTCGGAGACGCGATCGTCGGCGCGACGGCAACGGCGCTCCACGAGCTGCTGGCCAACTTCACGGATGCGACGTCTCAGGGGAGTGTTGCTTACGCGACCACGATGGTGGGTTTGCATCCCGACCTCGACGAAGCCGTGCTCGCCAACGACTCGGTCGCGGCCCTTGCCGCCTTCATGGCCGAGTTGGATCTGAATCGATCTTGATGATGGGCACGCGCGGGACCCAAGACGTAGAAAGAAGGAAATGGGGAGCCGAGAGGCGGCGTGGAGGCGGCGCGGGATCCCCCTGCAGTCTCGTGTTTCTCTTTGTGTCGCGACGACGCGGCGCTCAACTGCGGGTTCGTCGGGGCGTGCAGGGTGTCCACGGTTCGCTCTCGGCCGAGATGCTGAAGCACCGGTCGCCGTCGGGGCCGGGGACCTTGAGGAGCCCCCATCGGTCTTGGATGACGACCGAGCGGCCGAGCTGTCGCACGAGCCGATGGAAGGTCGTCGTATCGTGATTGCGGAAGCGGCGCAGCTCGTCGCCGATCCGAACCTCGATCATGCCGAAGTCCACGCGGGTGACGACGCCGTGCTCGACGACTCCGGGATCTCGGACGCTTCCGTTGGCTTGGATCCAATGGACGGTGTGGCCGCGCCCGAACCGCGTGCAGCGCGCCGGCTCAAGCTCGAACGCGCCATCCACATGTCGCATCACCGATCACCTCGCTCCCGCGTAGCTGATCGTACGAGGTGGGTGTGACAACGCCATGGCCCGTCGCCCGTCATGTTGCCTCGAACTGAATGCTGGCGGTGACGAGGTATGCGTCCGGGGCTCGGGTGAGACCACTGAGGTCGGACGATGGGGCGCGGAAGATGAATGTCACCTCTCCTACCCGGCCGATGAGGAACACGTAGAGCGTTGATTCGAATGATCTGTCGTAGCGGCGATAGGTGAATGCGCGGCCGCCGACCGTTTCCGGGCTGCCGCCGACGCTGGCCGGTCCGTCCGGCTCGCCGAAGCCGGCCCAACGATCCAGCTTCTCCTCGACTGTCTCGACATCGTCGCTGGTCGTGGTAAAGAACACGCCGTCGCAGCAGTCGCTCGCGAACCGATTCGTTGCCAGACGCACGCCCGGGTACGGGCCGATCGGATCTCCGTCGCGGATCTCGCGCACGCTCCAGCTGGGCGGAAGCGTGAAGGCAACACCGAGCTTCGGATCGCTGTAGTGCGTCTGCACGTCGCGTAGCTTCCCCGCGGGGCCGACGGCGCGAACCAGATCGGGATCCTCGACGGGAATGTCGTTGGCGGGTGTGAAGACGCTCATGGTCCAGTCATGGCTGATGACGGCGTCGCGTTTCATGCCGGGAAGCGTCACGGCGGTCTCCGCGTCGCCACGCAGCGTTCGAACCGACACGCCATTCGGCCCGGCAAGCCACAGGCGTTCGCGGTCGAGCCAGCCTGCTCGCCAGACCGGCGACACGGCGCGAAACGACGATGTGGTCGTGCCCTCGCCGGCTAGGATGCGAACCATCGAGTGCGTCTCGGCCGGCGAGTACGTCACCGATAGACAAAGGTCGCCGGTGGGACTCCACACCGATGTTGGGCTGGGTCTCGCCGGAATCGCCGTCCTTTCCAAACCGCCCGTCAGATCGACTCGATGAGCGACCATCGTCTTCGTCGCGGTTGTGCCGTCGTAGATCCACGTCTCGGTCGGCCACGTCAGCGACGGCTTTCGCGATTCGAAAGCCCCACCTTCGCGAGGCACGCTTGGTGGCTTCGAATAGTCGCTGAACTCGTAGACGATCTTCGCTCCGCCCGGCGAGCGGTTGCCGCGAACGCGTTCGGGATGACGCCACAGCGAGATCTCGCCCCTCTGGCCGCGACCGCCGCCGACCTCGATCGCGAACGGATCGCCGTCGGCATAGAGCTCCGAAGGCAGAACCGCGATGCGATCCTGGTCGGCCCATCCGAGCGCGGTGTATTCGCCGACGACACCCCAGCCGCGTCCCGACACGTCGCCGAGCCACAGCTTCCCTCGGATATTCGCCGCGATGCGTGTGCCGTCACGGTCGAGGAACGCCTCGTCAACGCGGTCGCCGGCATTGCGGTACTCGGGCGTGAAGACGACGGCCGGCCGCGCCGGGC
>DATLFO010000224.1:0-8270 GCA_035541035.1 Actinomycetota bacterium | reverse complement strand
CCCCCGGACGACGATCGGCCACCCCCGGACGACGATCGGCCACCCCCGGACGACAATCGGCCGCCACGCTAGACTTGCCGCCATGAATCGGTCTGCGGCAATCCTGCGCCCGGCGATCCTCGGGGCCGGAGCGCTGGCGGGCCTCGTCGGGGCTCACGCGATCAACTACTGGCTCGTCGCATCCGACCCGATTCGCCGCGAGGCTCTCCTGCACGCGACCGGCCACAGCTGGCTTCCCGGCGTCGAGTCCTTCGCCGTCGCGGCCGCGCTGGCCTCCGTCGCCGGTGCCCTGGCGTTCGGCTGGCGAGAGGCTCCGTCCGGCCGGGTCCGCGGCTTCCGGGCCACCACCGGAAGGCTCGCGCTCGCACAAGCGGCCGGCTTCGCGGCGCTCGAGATCGGGGAGCGATTCTTCGCGGGGGTGCCGCTGCATCACCTCTCACCGCTTCTGCTCGCGCTCGGGATCGGCTTGCAGGTCCTGGTTGCGTGCGGCATCGCCGCAACGCTGGGATTGCTGGCTCGTGCCGGCGCTCGCATCGCGCAGGCGCTGCGGCCGCGGCTCGCTCGACCGTCGCAGGCGCCCCGCGCGCTGCCACGGCCCGTACGCGGCATCGCGTTCCGTCATCTGATTCTCACCGCTGCGGACCCGGTCCGCGGCCCTCCTGCCGCCGCACCGTAGGCGGACGACGCGCCCCGACCCAGGGGCGCCCGAGAACAGGAGAGATTCCGAGATGAGGCATCTATCGCTTCGCGCCGCGTTGATCGCGGCCCTGATGACCGTTGGATACGCCGCGCCCGCGCTCGCGCACGAGAGCCGCGCCGTGGGCGGCATCACGATGGTCGTCGGCTGGGGAACCGAGCCCGCCTATGCGGGCTTCATGAACAACGTCCACCTGGGCCTGACGCGCGCCGGGCAGCCCATGAACGACGTGCGAGCCGGCGAGGTCAAGGTCGAGGTCTCTTTCGGCGAGCAGAAGATCACGCTCGACCTGGAGCCGGCGTTCGCGGTCGGGCGGTTCGGCACCCCGGGGACCTACCGCTCCCCGCTGCTGCCGACGCGGGCCGGCAAGTACACGTTCAGATTCTCGGGCTCGCACGACGGCCAGAAGATCGAGGGCACGTTCGAATGCGGCGAGCAGACGTTCGACTGCGTCAGCGATCCCGAGGCCGTTATGTTCCCCGAGAAGGATCCCTCGGTCGCGGAGCTGAGCCAGCGCGTCGAGCGCGAGTTCCCGCGGATGACGAGCCAGGTCGCCTCGATCCGTGACGACGTCGGCTCGACCGCGGATTCGGCGCGCCTGTTCGGCATCATCGGGATCGTGATCGGCGTGATCGCCTTGGTCGTGGCGCTCATGACGAGCCGGGGACGAAAGGCCGCATGATCCGGCGCGCGGGCGCCTTCGCGGCGCTTTTCGCGGCGTTCGCGCTCGGAGCGGTTGCCGCCGCTCCGAGCGCGGCGGCGCACGCCGCGCTGCGCTCGTCCGAGCCCGCGGCGGGCGCGCAGCTGCCGGCCGCCCCGGGCGAGATCACGATCACCTTCACCGAGCAGACCGAGCCCGCGTTGTCGTCGATCCGGGTCCTGGACTCGACCGGCTCGGCCTACGAACGCGGCAAGCCCGCGCCGGACGGCGGCGACGCCCTGACGCTACGGGTTGCCGTCGAGTCGCTCAACGAGGGCGTCTACACCGTGCTCTGGCGCGTGGTGTCGCGCGTGGACGGACACGCGACGGCGGGATCGTTCGCGTTCGGCGTGGGCGTGTCACCCGCGGGTGCTCCGCCGCCGCCCGCCGCCGCGGAGCCCGAGACCGTGGAACGGTCGAGCCTTGAGATGCTCGGACGTTTCCTGATGTTCGCCGGCATCGTGGTGGTGATCGGCGGCGCGTGGTTCGCGCTGTTCGCGCTGCGCGAGCACGAGCCGCGGCGCGACCGGCGGCTGCTCGCCTACACGGCCGCAGGCTGGGTGGTGGCCGTCGCGGGCGTGCCGTTGCTGGCCGAGGCGCAGCGCCGCGCGGCCGGCGCCGGCTTCGGCGATCTCGCGGGGACGACGATCGGACGGGCTTTGGTCTGGCGAGGCGTGGGGGTGCTCGCCGCCGGCGCGGGGATCGCGGTTGCGATCCTGGCGCGCGGAACGGCGCGCCGGGCCGCGCTGGTCGTGGCGGCCGTGGCCGCCGCGGCCGCCACGTTCGTGCACGTACAGGCCGGCCATGCCTCGGCCACGGCCAACCCCGGCGCGCAGGTCGCGAGCCAGCTCGTGCATGTCGTGGCGGTATCGCTGTGGGTGGGCGGATTCGGCGCGTTGCTGGCCGCGATCCGCGGCGCGTCCTCGCCGGACAAGACGCGTGCGATCAAGCGGTACTCGGCCACGGCCGGTGTGACGCTTTTCATCGTGCTCGCAACCGGCGTGGCGCGCTCGCTGGGCGAGCTGGAGTCGCTCGGGGATCTGACGAGCACCGGCTACGGCCGCGCCGCGCTGATCAAGATCGCGATCTTCGCGGCGATCACCGCGCTCGGAGCCGTGAACCGCTTCCGCAACGTCGCCAAGGCCCCCGAGTCGCTGCGGCCGCTCCGGTCGGTGGTGAAGGTCGAGGCGGCCCTCGGCGCGGCCGCGCTCGTCGCCGCCGCGATCCTGGCGAGCCTCGCGCCGCCCTCCCCGAGCAGCGCCGCCGGCACAGGCCGCAGCGAGCGGCTCGAGATCAGCGCCTCCGACTTCGCGACCACGACGCGCGCGCGGGTGACGATCGAGCCCGGCTACGCGGGCGTGAACGAAGTGACCGTCGCGCTCGCAGACTACGACACCGGCGAGCCCATCGTCGGCGCCGACGTCTCGCTGCGCTTCGCCTACCTCGACGACACCACCGTTCCACCCTCGAGCGTTCCGTTGACGGCCGCCGGCGGCAAGGGACGGTACGCGGCGCAGGGAGCGAATCTATCGCTCGACGGCCGCTGGCAGCTCACGATCCTAGTCCAGCGGAACGGAGGCTCGACGGAGATTCCGCTGACGGTGGCGACCCGCTGCCGGGTGACGCCGACCCCGTTCGAAGGGCAGCCGACGCTCTACGACGCCGCGCTTGCCGGCGGTCGCTCGGTCCAGATGTACGCCGGCCCGGCTGCCAGCGGCAAGACCGAGATTCACATCACCTTGTTCGATGCGCAAGGCACCGAGGAGTTCGTGCGATCGGCCGGTGTGACCGCCGCGAAAGACGGTGACGACCCCCGCAGGCTGCCGCACCGCCGCTTCACCGACGGGCACTTCATCGCGACCGGAGAGCTCGGGCGGGGAAGCTGGCGCTTCGACGTCACCATCGCCACGCCCGACGGCACGTTCAAGGCATGTTTCGAAGAGACCATCGGAGGATGACCGTTATGAAGATCACGTCGATGATCGCTTCCCTGTCGCTGCTTGCGCTCGCCGCATGCGGGGGAGGCGATGCCGGGGCGGGAGCCAAGTCGCCCACGCCGAACCCGCGGCCGTCGTCCACGGCGACGATCTCGATTCTGCAGCCCGCCCCCGGACAGGTCGTCGAAGGAACGACGCTCATGGTCAAGGTCAAGATCGACGGCGCGACCGTGCTCGAGCAGGCGTCGCGGGACGTGCGCCCGGACACCGGCCACGTGCACCTCGCCCTCGACGGCGAAACGGTTACGCTGCTGGCCGGCCTCGAGTTCGAACTGAAGGATCTCAAGCCCGGACAGCATCTGCTGGAGGCGTCGTTCGCGGCCGCGGATCACGGCCCGTTCAATCCGCCCGTCGTTACGACCACCACGTTCACCGTCACGTAGGAGGATCCCGTTGAGCCGATCGACGCAGAACGCCTTCGAGGAGCGCGCATGAACGCGCCGCGCCGGTTCGTCCCGCTCACGGCCGTGGCGGTCGTCGCGGCCTACTTCGCGCTCGCGTCGATCTCGTTCGACAAGGGCTTGCCGATCCGGCCGGTCTACGACGGCGTGCACGGCCCGACGACGTACGCCTGGGTCAACCCGCCGCCCGGCCAAGAGGAAGGCAACGAGAAGCCGCAGCCGGCATCGGGACGCATCGGCCTCGACGACAGGGGCGTCAAGAACGGCACGATCGCCACGCCCGACGGGCAGTTCGTGATCACCATCCAGGAAGGCAGCATCCCCGCCAAGCCGGGCCAGAACAGCATCAAGGTCGACATCACGCCATTGGACGCGAACAAGGTAGGCAAGCCTCCCGCGGACCTGTCCTACGACGGCAACGCCTACCGGGTCACCGCGGTGTATCTGCCGTCGAACGAGCCCGCCACCATCGACGCTCCGTCCTGCCCGCCCGACGAGCAGCCGAAGCGGTGCGCGACGCTGGTGGTCCGCTACGCGTTCGGCTCGACCGCGCTGTACCGGCGCACCGGCTCCACCTGGACGACGGTCGAGGGCGCACAGGCGATTCCGTCGTCGCTGCAGATCTTCGGCGACTCACCCGCGCTGGGGACCTTCGTTCCCGCCGGGCCGTTCACTCACGGCGAAGCGAGCGGAGGCGGCAGCCGGACCTACATCGTCGTGCTCGCCTCGACCGTCGTGGCGGCGGCCGCGGCGGGGTTCACCCGTCGCGGCACGATCAAGCGTTGGTGGCAGCGACGCGGCAAGAAGCCGTCGAGGCCGGCCCCGATGAAGCAGCCCACGAAGCGGCGTCGCTAGCCGCTCTTCAACATCGCCAGATCCGCCTTGTCGTCCGCGTCGAAGGTCGACGGCGGTCCGCCGGTGAGGATGTTCGAGATCGACACGTCCTCGACCGCGTAGTACATCACCGACTTTCGGTTCTTCGAATGGTGCGGATGGTCCGGATCCTCGCGGTCGATCGTGCTCTTGTAGCCGATATTGATCAGCGCAAGGATATGACCGGCCTCATGCGTGAGCACGGCCCGTTCGATCGCGGTCGCGTCGATGAGCGCGGTGGTCGCGTCCCCGATCCGGTCGCGGAAGATCGCCGCCGCCGAAGCGCTGTAGGCGACGCCGAGCGCGCCCTCCTGATCGGCGTAGCGGCCGTCGAGGTACACGATCCACATCGTTGCGGTGTCGCCCCCGGATCGCGCCGAGCGATGCGTCTTCTCGAGCGCCTTGATGTGCGCGAGCGACCACGAGTCGCGCCCGCCCGGAATCTCGTTGCCGGCCTCGACACGGATCCCTCCGGGCTTGTCGGCAACCTCCTCGAGCACGCCCTTCAGATGCGACAGGGCCCGCGAAGACGGAGCACGCCGTGCGACATAGTCAACCTCGACCACGAGCCTGCTCGCCGGCGAAGCACGCAGGTAGGTGCGCACCATCGTGCCGAGCCCGCCCGCGTCGTCGTAGCCGGCCCCGCCCGAGCCGCCCGAGCCGCCGGACCCTCCGGACCCGGAGCCACCCGATCCGCCCGCTCCTCCCTGGGTCCCTCCAGGGGTTCCGATCACGTCGTCGCGAATCGATTCGACGGCCCCGCAGGCCGGCAGGAACAGGACCAGCACGACAAGAATCGGCAGTCGTCTCATGCCCAGGCATGCTACCCAACAGCAAGCGATCCGAATCGGCATCAGGAAATGGTCCGGCCGGGCCCTTGCTTTGCATCGAACGGGACCCCACAATTGCTCTGCACGGCGGAAATTCCGCAACCGCCCGCAGGGGGATCCTTTGAAGAAAACCGTTTTCGTGCTCGCCTTCGGGGCGGCGCTCGGACTGCTCGCCGCCGGCCTGCCGGCCGCTGCGTCCCATTCCTGGGGCAACTATCACTGGGCCCGAACGAGCAATCCGTTCACCCTCAAGCTGGGCGACAACGTCACCAGCGAGTGGGACACCTATCTGGTCGAAGCCAGCAACGACTGGAACCCGTCGAAGGTGCTCGACACGACGATCGTCGCCGGCCAGGCAGGCAACACCAAGACGTGCAAGACCACGGCCGGCCGCGTCGAGGTCTGCAACGCGAAATACGGCAACAACGGATGGCTCGGCGTCGCCGGGATCTCGGTGTCGGGCGGTCATATCACCGCCGCGTACGTGAAGCTCAACGACACTTACTTCACCAAGCCCACCTACAACAAGCCGGAGTGGCGGCGCTTGGTGATGTGCCAGGAGATCGCGCACGCGTTCGGCCTGGACCATCAGGACGAGAACTTCAACAACGCCAACCTCGGCACGTGCATGGACTACACGAACACCCCGCTCGGCCCGCCGAGCAACGAGCGCCCGAACGCGCACGACTTCGATCAGATCGAGGCGATCTACTCGCACACGGACTCGACCACGACCGTGGGCGCGTCGGCGCCGGGCGGTCCGGGCAACAAGGGCGGCAGCAGCGTTCGCCACGAGCAGGTGGACGCGAACGGGAACGGAGCCGTCACCTGGACGTTCTACGTACGCTGAGCCGGACGAGAAACGAAACGAGGGGGCGGATATCCGCCCCCTCGAACGTTTTCGAGGCTCTCTACTTGCCCATGCCAACGCCCTGGGCGCGCTGGTAGCTCTTGCCCTCGGTCAGGAACGAAGGCGCAACGCAGACCTCGACGCGCTGGAACTCGCGGATGTTCTGGTAGCCGCAGTCTGCCATCGATGTGCGCAGCGCGCCGAAGAGGTTGAAGGTGCCGTCGTTGACCGGCGCCGGGCCGACCAGGATCTCTTCCATCGTACCGACCAGCTTCGTCTGCACCCGCGTGCCGCGCGGCAGCTCCGGGTGGAAGGTCGCCATGCCCCAGTGGAAGCCCTGGCCGGGCGCTTCCTTGGCGCGCGTGAGCGGCGAGCCGATCATGACCGCGTCGGCGCCGCAGGCGATGGCCTTGGCGACGTCGCCGCCCGTGCGCATCCCGCCGTCGGCGATGACATGCACATAGCGTCCGGTCTCTTGCAGATGCCGCATGCGCGCGCCCGCGGCGTCGGCGATTGCCGTCGCCTGCGGCACGCCGATCCCGAGCACCCCGCGCGTGGTGCACGCCGCGCCCGGGCCGACGCCCACGAGCACGCCGGCCGCGCCGGTGCGCATCAAGTGCAACGCCGTCTCGAACGAGGCGCAGCCACCGACGATGATCGGGATGTCGAGCGAGGCGATGAACTCTTTGAGGTTGAGCGGCTCGGTCCGCGTCGAGACGTGCTCGGCCGACACGACCGTTCCTTGGATCACCAGGATGTCGAGCTCGGCGTCCATCGCGAGCTTGTAGTAGCGCTCGACGCGCTGCGGCGTGAGCGAGGCGGCGGCGGTGACGCCCGCGCCCTTGATCTCGGCGACACGCTTATAGACGAGCTCGTCCTTGATGGGCTCCTGGTAGACCTGCTGCATGTAGGGCGTGGCTTCGTGATCGGGCAGCGAGGCGATCTTTTCGTAGATCGAGGTGGGGTCCTCGTAACGGGTCCAGAGGCCTTCGAGATTCAGCACGGCCAGACCGCCGAGCTTGCCGATCGCAATGGCCGTCTGCGGCGACACGACGCCGTCCATCGCGGACGCGAGCATCGGCAGCCCGAACCTGTACGCGTCGATCTCCCACGAGATGTCCACGTCGTCGCGGTCGCGCGTGCGTCGCGACGGCACGATGGAGATGTCGTCGAACCCGTACGCTCGTCGCCCGGTCTTGCCGATCCCGATCTCTACTTCCGCCATGGACCCCTCCACCTCGCTCATCGCCCGTTCCCGCGCCCCCGTTTCGGAGCTGCAGGTCATCGGAAAGCGTAACCCACGGCGAGGGCGGGTGCGACACGAACCGGCCTGATTTGGCCCGTATTCGCGGGCTAGTAACCGATCTGGTCGCGGCGGGACTGCGGCAAGGCCTGGATCAGTGACCGATGCGGACGGATGTCGGCCGGGTCGCACGCCAGGATCGCGCGGCGAATACGCTCGGCGACGACCTTCGAGGCGGTCGCGAAGGCATCAAGGAGGGCCTCGGGAGCCGTGCGGCTGTCCACCGCGAACAGCGCCAGAGCCAGCGGCCCGAGCTTGCGGCGGTTTCGCGTCTCCTCGTAGGCCTGCTCGACCCGCTCGACCACTGCGGGATCGGTCCGCACCGAGTAGAGCAGGTCCAGCCCGGAGTCCAGGATCGCGCCGGTCTCACCGGGCTTGCCGGTGATCATGCGGATGGCGACCTCGGCGCGGCGAAGCGCCATGGCCGACCCGCCCGACACCTTCTCGAGCGGCTGGTCCGGCACCGCGGCCGACCAGTTGGCCTCGGGCAGCGGATCGGGCTCGCGAAGCGGCGGCAGGCCCGCGACCTTGACCTCACGGATGCGCGTCGCCGGCCGAAGCGGGGAAGAGGGCGGTGCATCCTCATCCTCATCCTCGCCGGGCTCGACGGGTCTCGAAC
>DATLFO010000223.1:0-2410 GCA_035541035.1 Actinomycetota bacterium | reverse complement strand
CTCGAACAGGACGCGGCCGGGACGGACGACGGCGACCCACTGCTCGGGGGCGCCCTTGCCCTTGCCCATCCGCGTTTCCTGCGGCTTCTTGGTGATCGGCTTGTCCGGGAACACGCGCACCCAGATCTTGCCGCCGCGCTTGATGAAGCGCGTCATCGCGACACGCGCCGCCTCGATCTGCCGGTCGGTGATCCAGGCCGGCTCCATCGCCTTCAGCCCGTAGTCGCCGAACGACACATCCGACCCGCGCCACGCCTTGCCCGCCATCCGGCCGCGTTGCTGCTTCCGGTACTTCACTTTTTTTGGCATCAACATGCCGGTAACCCTCGTCTATCCGCGATGGCTCTGGGCTCGGGGCTCTCGGCTCGGGACCAGAGCCGAACGCCAAGAGCCGAACGCCTGTTTGTCGCCTTACGCCCGCCGTTCCGGTCTGCGCGGCGCGCGATCCCGGTATTCCTCTTCACGGCCCGCCCTCGGCACCAGGCGCTCGCCCTTGTAGAGCCACACCTTCACGCCGATCTGCCCGTAGGTCGTGTTCGCTTCCGCGAAGCCGTAGTCGATGTCGGCGCGCAGCGTCTGCAGCGGCAGCTGCCCGTGCAGGTACCACTCGGATCGCGCGATTTCGGCGCCGTTCAGCCGCCCGGAGACGCGGACCTTGATGCCGCGCGCGCCGAAGCGCAGCGCCGACTCCACCGCCTTGCGCATCGCGCGGCGGAACGCCACGCGCTTCTCCAGCTGCACGGCCACCGACTCGGCGATCAGCTGCGCCTCGAGCTCCGGCTTCTGGATCTCCTGGATGTTGATGAAGACGGCGCGGCTGGTCCGCTTCTGGATCTCCTGCTTCAGCTTGTCGACCTCGGTCCCCTTGCGGCCGATGATGATCCCCGGGCGCGAGGTGTAGATGTCGATCTTCAGGTTGTTCGCCGCGCGCTCGGTCTCGATGCGCGAAACGCCTGCGTGCGAGAAGCGCTTCTTGAGGTTCTGGCGCAGGGCGAGATCCTCGTGCAGCAGCTTCGCGTAGTCACGGTCCGAGAACCAGCGCGAGCGCCAGGTCTTGTTGAACCCCAGCCGGAATCCGTACGGATGAACCTTCTGGCCCACGATCTCTCCTTATGCCTTCGCGGCGGCCGTGCGGGCCGTCGTCTTCTTCGCGCGCGCCGGCCTGGCTGCTGCCGCCGCCGCATCGCCGTCCGTCCCCACCCGCGCGATCTTCAGCGGCCGCTCGGCGACGCGCACCGTCAGGTGCGCCGTGCGCTTCACGACGCGGTACGCGCGGCCCATCGGCGCCGGACGCACCCGCTTCATCGACGGCCCCTGGTCCGCGTAACAGGCGGTCACATAGAGGCGATCGATGTCGCCGCTGAAGCCGTCCTTCTGCTGCAGGTTCGCGACCGCCGAGCGCAGCACCTTCGCCAGATCGCGCGCAATCGTCTTGCGCGTGAACTGCAGCGTCGCCAGCGCCTGGTTCACGTTCTTGCCGCGGATCAGCTCGCACACCAGTCCCGCCTTCTGCGCCGATGTGCGAACGCCGCGCGCCGTTGCCTGTGCTTCAACCATCGCCAGTCCTTACGCCTTGCCGCCGGCCGGCGCGGCCGTCGCGGCCTTTTCCGTCTTGGTGGTGTGCCCCTTGAACGTCCGCGTCGGCGCGAACTCGCCGAGCTTGTGGCCCACCATGTTCTCGGTCACGTACACCGGGATGAACTTCTTCCCGTTGTGCACCGCCATCGTGTGGCCCACCATCTCCGGCACGACCGTCGAGCGGCGCGACCACGTCTTGATGACCTTCTTCTCGTTCGCCCGGTTCATCGCCTCGAGCTTCTCGAGGAGCGGCGTGTCGACAAACGGGCCCTTCTTCAGTGATCTGCTCATTTACTTCGTCCTGCGCTGCACGATGAAGCGATCCGTGCCCTTCCGGCGGCGCGTCTTGAACCCCTTGGTCGGCTGGCCCCACGGCGTCACCGGGTGACGGCCGCCCGACGTCTTGCCTTCACCGCCGCCGAGCGGGTGATCGACCGGGTTCATCGCCACGCCGCGCACGTGCGGCCGCTTGCCGAGCCAGCGGCTGCGGCCCGCCTTGCCGATCGACACGTTCTCGTGATCGAGGTTGCCGACCTGACCGACCGTCGCGACGCACTCGACGTTGATCTTCCGGATCTCGCCCGAGGGGAGGCGCACCGACGCGTATTCGCCCTCGCGCGCGACCAGCTGCACCGAGGAGCCGGCGCTGCGCGCGAGCTGCCCCCCCTTGCCCGGACGCAGCTCCACGTTGTGGATCGTCGTGCCGAGCGGAATGCTCCGCAGCGGCAGGCAGTTGCCCGGCAGGATGTCGACATTGTCGCCGGCCACCACCGTGTCGCCCACCTTCACCCCCGCGGGCTGCAGGATGTAGCGCTTCTCGCCGTCGGCGTAG
>DATLFO010000222.1:0-2241 GCA_035541035.1 Actinomycetota bacterium | reverse complement strand
GACGTGGACGAGTCGAACGAGTCGAGCCTGCTGGTGCACGACATGCACCGCGAGGACCCGGCGCTGGCGTTCATGCTCGCCCATATCGCCCGCGGGCCGCACGAGCCGACGCCGATCGGCATCTTCCGCTCGGTCGAGCGTACCGTCTACGGCGACGCGATGACCGCGCAGATCGGCGCCGCACGCGAAAAGCTCGGCGAAGGCGACATGGCCAAGCTGCTCGCCTCAGGCGACACCTGGACCGTCAACTAACCAGCGATCCCGAACAGACGAGAGGCCGGCGGACGCCGGCCTCTCGTTCGTTTCCGTTGCGGCTATCGCACGAGCAGGAACGCCATCGTGCCGGCGGCCGAGACGTTGCCGACCCGGTCGGTCGCGCGCGCCTGCACCGTGTAGAAGCCCGGCAGCAGGTCCGGCTTGTGCGACCACGACACGAACGAGCCGGGACAGTTCGCGCACGTGGCCTGCGCGGCCGCGACCTGAGCGCCGCTCGCGTCGAGATAGATCAGGTCCACGCGCGCCACGCCCGAATCCCAAACCTCGCCCTCGCGGGCGGTGCCGCGGATCGTGCCGTCGGTCACGATACCGAACACGGTATAGAACTGCGGCCGGTGCACGACCGCAGTCGGGGCGGTGTTGTCCGCGGTGAACGTGCGGACCGCCGATACCGGGCTGATCGTATTCGCCGCGGAGCGGCTGATCGCGGTGAGGCGGCGCACGCCGCTGTCGAAGGCGACCTGCGTCTGCCAGGTTCCCGGCACGCCGCTCGTGACCGGCACGACCGCCTTCAGAACCCCGAAGTCGTAGAGGTAGACGAAGGCGTGCGAGCCGTCGGCCGTGCCGCGGACCGTCACCGGCGACTTGGCGTAGGAGCCCTGGGCCGGATCGACGATCGTGGGCGTGAGCAGCGCCACGGTGATGTTCACCGGCAGGCTCGGGCCGGACTCGTGGCCGGCGCCGTCACGAGCGGTCGCGGTGATCGCGTGCGAGCCGGCGACGAAGCCGGTCTCCACCGACCACGCACCGGATCCCGACGCAGTCGTCGTCGCCTTGAGACCGCCGTTGCCGTAGACGGACACGGTCGCGTTCGGCTCGGCCGTTCCGGTCACGGTCACGTTGCCCGACGCGAACGACGATCCGTCGGCCGGTCCGGTGATGGTGGGCGCGGCCGGCGCGGTCATATCGATCGAGAACGAACGCGCCGCCGACGCGCCGCCGGTGAGACCGTCGGTTCCGGTCTGCGCTGCGGTGATGACGTGGGTCATGTCGGCGCCGAAGGCGATCTGCGCCGACCACATGCCGTTTGCGTCAACCAGGGCCGTGCCCATCGACGCCATGCCCTCGAAGATCTCGACCGTGGCGCCGGGCTCGCCGGTGCCGGCGACGGTCACATCGGTCGCGGTCAGGATCTGTCCTTCCGACGGGAAGGCGATCGCCGGCGCGGCCGGCGCGTCGTTGTCCTTGATCGAGGCCAGCACCGACGGGACGGACCCGAAGAGCGGGTCCGAGGAGGAGCCCTCGATCGAGCCGCTGTGGTCGTTCTCGCGCACCGCGTCGTCCACGGCGGTCACCGTGATCGTCTGCGGCGTGGCGAAGTTCTGCGCGGTGAAGGTGACCGCGGTGGGCACGATCGTGATCTGCGGGTCCGGCACGAAGCTGATCGTCGCGGGCGCCGCGGGAGGAGCGGTCAGCGACACGGTGAAGGTGTCGGTCGCGCCGCCTTCGGCGACCTCGGTCGAGCCGTCCGACTCGATCAGCACCAGCGTGCCCGCGTCGTTGTCCTTGATCGTGAGCGGCATCTCGCTGACCACGCCCGCGTAGGCCGCGTCGGACGAGGATGCCGTGTGGGCCACCGGATGGATGGTGGTCCCTTCGACCAGCGCGTCGTCGACGGCCGCCACGGTCACGATCTGCCCCGCGTACCAGTTCGACGGAGTGAAGGTGAGCGTCTGCGGGCTGACCGACGCCTGGGATCCGCCCGAGGGCATGACCGTTACGTTCGCGGCCGGGCGCAGTGTCAGGCGGGCCAGGTAGGTGCGAGCCGGTCCGCCTTCGGTGAGCGTGAGACCGGCCGGCGTGAAGCGCAGGCCCGCCTCGACGCATTCGCCGTTGCCCGGGAAGCGCGATCCGCCGGGGAACGAGCTGTAGGACGGCGCCCGCTCGGCGAAAACCTCTGCCGGGTCGTCGGTGTTTCCGTCCAGCACGTTGTCGCAGACCAGGCTGGAGACTACGGCCTTGGGC
>DATLFO010000221.1:0-4671 GCA_035541035.1 Actinomycetota bacterium | reverse complement strand
GCGCCGCCGCCTCGGAGTGGCCGCCGACGACGAGCGGGATGCTGCGCGCCGGCTTGGGATAGCTGAGCGCCTTCTCGAACGAGGCGAAGCGTCCGTCGAAGGTGGGCTCGTCGTCTTCCCACAGAACGCGCATTGCCGCGGCATACTCGTCGGTGCGGGCGGCGCGATCCTCGAACGGGACACCGAGCGCGCGAAACTCTTCCTCGAGCCAGCCGATGCCGATCCCCAAGATCAGTCGGCCGTTCGAAAGAACGTCGAGCGACGCGCATTCCTTCGCGAGAAGGACCGGATTCCGTTGCGGCAGGATCACGATGCCGGTCGCGAGCATGATGCTTTCCGTAACCGCCGCGACGTAGCTAAGCCAAACCAAAGGATCCGCGATCGCAATATCCTCGCGGCCCGGCATCTTGCCGTCCTCGGAGTAGGGATACTGCGATCGGTATCCTGTCGGTACGACGACGTGCTCGACCGCCCAGAGTGACTCGAAGCCGGCTTCCTCGGCCATGCGCGCAAGCATCGCCGCGCGGCTCGCCTGCGTCCGCCGGCCCGCGTTCACGCCTGTGATCCCGAACTTCACGCCGCAGAGTCTAATTCTTCCTTCGGCGACATGGGGGCAATTGCGACAACTCACGGGCAATGCGCGTCTGGCTCGCTTGCCAGGAACCCCGCATCCTGAAAAGATTGCGCGCCGGTCCGGAGGGGGGCCTTTTCCTTGGCAATCGAGAACGAGTTACGAATTGAATCGCTGGACGCTCCCCGTCACCTGAAGGTGGTGGGAGATCTCGACTTGGCGTCCGCTCCCTTGCTCGAGTCCTCGTTGGAGCCGCTGCTCAAAGAGGCCGGCGATCTTACGCTCGACGCCTCCGGCATGACGTTCATTGATTCGTCCGGGATCCGCGCGTTGATCCGCGCGAGCCTGCGTTTGGGTGACGCGCGTCTGATCATCCTGAAACCGTCGGCCCAGCTCAAGCGCCTGTTCACGATCACCGGCATCCAGCAGGGCGAGCGCATCGACCTCAGAAACGACGATTGCTGCAGCCACCGCGCACGCTAGGCGTGCCGCGATTCCCGAGTGCGGCTCGATGCCGACGTGCTTAGGTCACGTCCCAGCACGGCGCGCACCACGGTGCCACTCGAGGTGGACAGAAACGACAGCGATGAGGACACGGCCCGAACGATGAACAGGCCCCGTCCGGCATCGACATCCGCACTCGACGGGCTCAAACCCTTCGTCTCGAGCTCGGGATCGCCGGGCCCGTCGTCCTCGACCTCGACCGCAACGGTGGCGGGCTCGACCACCAGCCCGACTCGCACGCGTGTCCGTGCGATCACGGCCGCGTTTGCGAGCAGCTCCCCGAGCGCCAGCTCCACATCCGGCAGCGTCCCATCCGACACGCCGACTGCCTTGAGCCATGTGGCGGCCTCGATGCGCGCGCGGTGGGCGCCAATCGGTCCGGGCTCAACGTCGATCGAGAAGCGCTCGACCGGCGGGGACACGCGGACGACGAGCGCGAGCGAGTCGTCGCGACGCTCCACCGGTTCGAGCGATCGCTCGATCAGGCCGGATGCGATCTCGTCCGCGGGAAGGGGGGCCAGCACGCGAGCGTGCTCCATCAAAGATTCCTCGCCGTGCAGGACGTCCTTCGTGCCCTCGATAAGGCCATCAGTGTAGAGGATGAGCGAGTCACCGGGACCCAGGGTGGTCTCGGCCACACCGATGCTGCCGGCATGCGGCCATCCGATCGCGCCACCGGGTGCCGGAATCTGGCGAACCTCGCCCGTCGCGCGAACGTGCAATGCAGGCGGATGCCCTCCTCCGGCCAGCGTCGTATGCCCCGTCACGGGGTCGATCCGCGCGATGAGCACCGTGGCGACCAGATCGGGGTTCAGGCTGCGAAGAAGGGCGTCGGCGCGGCCGATCATCTCCTCGATCGGGCAGCCTTCGACCGCGAGCGTGCGAAGCACGTGAATGACACTGACCGCATCGTTGGTGGCGGCAACACCGTGACCGAGAACGTCCACGACGACCACGTGCATCTCACCGTCGGGCAGAACCTGCCAGTCGAACAGATCCCCGCCGGTGGGTGACTGCGTTTCCGACGCCTGGTAGCGAAGACCCAGCTGCACACCGTCCACGCGGGGCCGCGGAGGGACGACGGCTCGTTGCAGCTGCTCGACGACCTGACGCTGCTGCCGCTGCATCCGGGTGAGCTGGTCGAACTCGCGTCGGAGCGACTGCATCTCTTCCTCCGCGGTCGCATCCCGGACCACGCCCACGAGCCGGCGGGCCCGGGCCTCGCCGCCGGTTTCGCTGAACGAGCAGGAGAGACGACGCGGCCCGCTTCCCGCCACGCTGATCAAGAACTCACGTGGAAGGTCTCGCCGGGTCCAGCGGCCGAAATCCACCGGCTCACCGTCGGCGGAGCGGGCCACGAGGGCGGCGAACACGCCCGCCCGCCCGGTCGCGTCCGCGGCCGAGATGCCGGTGATGCGTTCCATTGCGGGGTTCCACTTCCGGACACAACCGTCCTCGTCCATCGTGAAGATGCCGTCCGACGTTGCGCTCACGATTTCGTCCAGTCGCTGACGCTCCTCAACGATCGCCGACAGGAGCCGCCCTTTGGCGAGCACGCCGGCGGTTTCGCGCGCGAGCGCCTCGAGCACGGCGACCTCGCCCGCTTCGAAGCCCTCCAGCCCGACCTGGTCGAAGACCATCAACGCGCCGATCGACCCGGCGTCCTGCTGCAGGGGCGCGGACAGGCAATCGCGGAATCCGGCCGCGGCCAGCGCAGCCGCGAGCGGCCCGCCGTCCCGCACCGTGACGCGCCCCGCCGGGCGCCCGAGCAAGAGCGACTCCGGCGCGGCCGTGGATTCCGCTCCGGCGACGACCGTCATCGGGCCGTCTCCCGGCCCGATGCGCCGCGCCGTGAAGCTGCCGTTGGTGCGCAGCACGATCGCAGCCCCGCGCGCCTCGAAGCTTCGGGCGAGCTCCCGCAGGAACGGCTCGATCGCGCTTTCCGGCTCGAACGATTCGGCGAGCACGGTTGCGGCCGAGTGCAGACCGGCCAGACGCATCCGGTCGCTGCGCGCGCCCGCGTAGCCGCGATAGGCGAGGTGCAGAACGATCAGCGGAACCGGGAACAGCACGACCGACG
The DNA here is from genome assembly GCA_035541035.1 of Actinomycetota bacterium. Taxonomy (GTDB): domain Bacteria; phylum Actinomycetota; class AC-67; order AC-67; family AC-67; genus DASWHR01. The sequence continues at coordinate 1,516 of DATLFO010000221.1, read as the reverse complement.
CGGGATGCGCCTCGAACGCCAGCACGAACAGCACGCCGACCGCGGAGTTGAGCGCGACCCCGACCACCCATCCGGGCACGATCGCGCCGGACAGCCCGCGGAGAACCACGCCGAGCCGTTCCTTGTTCGCGAGCGCCAGCACGACCGAGAAGCAGGACTGGTTCACCACGGTCACCACAATCAGCGCGCCGACCATCGCGAGCAGGCCGGCGGCGGTGACGCCCGCATCGCGAGCGATCGCGTGCACGGTGGCCGAGGCCAGGGCGGCGGCGAGGCTCCACTGAACGACGTTGAACGCGGACTTGATCGGCGCGTTCCGGCGAAGCAGATTGCCGATGATCTGGGAGCCCGCCACGACGCCGACCACCGCGGCGGGCGGGTAGGCCCACACGAGCGGCGCAAGGGCGGCCTCGAACAGGTTCAGCGCGTTGATCTCGCCGCCGTAGCGAAACCGAACAAACAGAAACTCGGCGGCGATCAATACGCCGCCGAGCATGACGAGCGCCGGCCATGAAGCGCGGCCGGGAGGATCTGCTCCCGTCCAGGCCAGCCAGGTGGTGACTACGGCGGCCGCGGCCGCGAGGACGACCACGAACGCGGCGACGCGGCCTCGAGTCCGAGGCGCCGCGCCGCCACCGGGTCCCATCAGTTCCACGCGCCGTACCAGGACGAGCCCGCAACGGACACGCCGTAGAAAGTGCCGTCGGTGGATCCGTACCACGAGGATCCGTACCACGACGATCCGTACCACGAGGATCCGTACCACGAGGATCCGTACCACTGCGGGTTCGTCAGGCCGGTCACCCATTGGCTGCGGTACCAGCTTGCCTCGTTCCATGTGCCGCGGAACTGCTCAGAGTCGAACGCACGATCCTGCCCGGTGTTCTCCCCGTTGACGTGATCGCACGTCGGGTTCAGCGACTGCTCGAATGGCGCGCACACGCGCGAGACCAGAACGTCGGCCCGGCTGCCGTCGAGCGAGCCGGATCCGTCCGACGACGCGGTCACCCAGCCGTTCGCGACCCCCGCCGGAGCCGAGCGCGTCGCGGCGTACACGTCGATAAGGCCCGCGCCGATCGCATATACGAAGCGCTCGGCGACCTTGCGCGCCGTGGCCGCGAGCGCGAACTTGACCCGATCCGGGTTGCCGCGCCAGGCCGGGTTGGCCTGCAGCATCAGGGCGATCGCGCCCGAGGTGACGCCGGCCGCCATCGAGGTTCCGCTGCCGCGGCGATAGGACTGGTGCGGCAACCCACCGGGCGCGTGCTGCTCGACGAAGCTGCCGCCGACGCGAAGCGAGATCACGTTGCCGCCGGGCGCGACGACGTCAGGCTTGACGTGCTCGTCGGGCGTTCCGGGGAAGGCGGGCCCGCGCGCCGAGAAGCTCGGAAGCCGGTCGTCGGACGTCCCGGGAGACTCGCGGTCGTCGATCGCGCCGACGGTGATCACGAGCGGATCGTCGGCGGGTTTGGAGATCGTGCCGGCCCCAGGACCGAGGTTGCCCGCCGACACCACC
>DATLFO010000220.1:0-5581 GCA_035541035.1 Actinomycetota bacterium | reverse complement strand
ATCGTCACCGCTGAGGACCACGCGATCGAGGGCGGCCTCGGCCACGGCTCCGCCGAGGCCGCCCTCGATCGCGTGGTCCTCAGCGGTGACGATCGCGCCGCAGTCCGCCGCCGCACGTGCGATAGCTTCGGCGTCGAGCGGCTTGATGGTGTGGATGTTGATCACGCGGGCGGCGATGCCGTCCTCCCCGAGCGCGTCGGCGGCCTTGAGGGACTCCTGCACCAGCGCGCCGGTCGCGATCAGCGCGACGTCGCTTCCGTCGCGCAGCACATCGGCCTTGCCGAGCGTGAACCGATAGTCGTCGCCGTGCACGTCCTCGGTCGCCTGACGCATGAGCCGCAGGAACACCGGACCGTCGTGCTCGAGCAGCGCGTGCACGGCCTGGATCGTCTCGATGCGGTCGCACGGCTGGATCACGGTCATGTTCGACAGCGCGCGCATCTGTGCGATGTCCTGCAGCGCCATCTGCGTCGCGCCGTCGTCGCCGATGCCGATGCCGACGTGCGTACCCACGAGGCGGACGTTGGCGCGGTTGTAGCAGACGCTGACGCGGATGACTTCGGAGCGGCCGGTGATGAACGCGCTGAACGAGCACGCCCACGGAACCTTGCCCGACAACGCGAGCCCGGCCGCGATGCCGACCATGTTCGATTCCGCGATGCCGCACTCGACGAAGCGCTCCGGATACTTCGCGAGAAAGTCTTCGGTGTAGGTGGAGTTCTTGAGGTCGCCGTCGATGACGACGACGCGGGGATCGGAGCCGATCTCGACGATTGCATCGCCGAATGCTTGCCGAGTCGCCATGGATGCCATGATCAGTTCCCTCCGAGGATCTCGGCGATCGCGCGCTCGCCCTCTTCGACGCTGGGCGCCTTGCCGTGCCAGTTGTAGTTCAGCTCCATCCAGGACACGCCCTTGCCCTTGACCGTGCGGGCGATCATGGCGGCGGGCTTGTCCTCGACCGAGAGAGCGTCGTCGAAGGCGCCGAGGATGGCGGGGATGTCGTGGCCGTCGAACTCGATCACGTGCCAGCCGAACGATCGATAGCGGTCCACGATCGGCTCGAGCGTCATGATCTCTTTCGTCAAGCCGGTCTGCTGCACCTGGTTGCAGTCAACGATGCCGACGAGATTGCCGAGCCCGTAGTCACCCGCAGCCATCGCGGCTTCCCAGACCTGGCCGGCGTCCTGCTCGCCGTCGCCCATCATGCAGAAGGTTCGCCAGGCGTGTCCGTCCATGCGGGCCGCCAGCGCCATGCCGACCGCGACGCTCAGACCCTGACCGAGCGAGCCGGCACTGACCTCGATGCCCGGCAGCGCCGTGCGGTCCGGGTGGCCCTGCAGCCGCGAGCCGAGTTTGCGGAAGGTCATGAGCTCTTCGGCTGGAAAGTAGCCGGCGCGGGCCATGGTCGTGTACAGCCCCGGGGTGCAGTGCCCCTTCGAGAGCAGGAAGCGGTCGCGATCCGGCCAGTCCGGCTGATCGGGTTTGTAGTGGAGGATCCCGCCGAAAAACAAGCAGGTCAAGATGTCGATCTCGGACAGCGAGCCGCCGGGATGGCCGGACTTGGCTTCCACCAGCATACGGATGATGTCGACGCGAAGGTCGCGTGCGATCTCTTCCAGGCGGCCGGCGTCGCGCGTCTGCTCGGGCACGACAAAACTCCTTCGGATCGGTCGTATCGGCTGCGGGAAGGCCGCGTTGAATTCTACGTTCCCCGCCGGGTCGGCCGCGAACCGCCCATCCGCGCCGCCGCGACGGACCCCACCCACAGACCCAGGACCGGGATACCTCTGAGCACCCTGTGCAACCAAGTTGCGGGCCGGGCGGAAGGGCGCCGGCACCCTGTGCAACCAAGTTGCAAGCCACGCCGGAAGGGTGGGACCCGGCCCGGAGCCGGGCGCCGGGCGCCGGGCGCCGAGAGCCGAGAGCCGAGAGCCGGGCGCCGGGAGCCGAGAGCCGAGAGCCGGCGGCAGCGCGCGACCGTGGCTCTCGTTGCAACTTGGTTGCACAGGGTTCGGGGAACCCTTGGGGCTGGAGAAGCTCGTGGCGGCCCCGGACAATGTTCCGATCGGGCGCGACCCGGGCGCGATCGCTGGAAACGAAGGTGATGACCGCTCAAGATCCTTGCTCATGACATTCGACCGGCGAGCATTCGAGATCGCGGCCCGACATGCGGTAGCGACAGAACGGCCGCCGCTGGATCGGCTCACGGGCATCGGCGAGATCCGGCGCATGCTGCCGCTGCTGGAGGAAGCCGCGATACGGGACGCTCGGGCGCAGCGGATCACCTGGGCGACGATCGCCTTCTGGATGGGAGTGAGCCATCAGGCGGTGATCAAGCGATGGCGCACGCGCCTGTACGGCGACGCGTACGATCCGATGTCCTCGCGAATCCGGCCCGACCGGCTGCCGCCGCGGGGACCGGCACCCACGTCACCCATGAAGTTCTGGACGGTGCCCGCGGGAGAATAGGGCTAGCTGGCGGTCTCGCCGCCGGCGCGGCGCCACTCCAGCGTCGAGCGGATGATCTCGTCGATCTCTCCGTCGAGGACACCAGTGGTGTTGGACGTCTCGAAGCTCGTCCTATGGTCCTTCACCATCTGATACGGGTGAAGGACGTAGGACCGGATCTGGGATCCGAAGTTGATCTCGCGCCGCTCGCCGCGCAGCTCGTCGATCTTGGCGACGTGCTCTTGGCGCATCAGCTCGGCCAGACGCGCCTGCAACACACGCATCGCGGTCGCGCGGTTCTGAAGCTGCGAGCGCTCGTTCTGACACGACACAACGATGCCGGTCGGCAGGTGCGTGATCCGCACGGCGCTGTCGGTGGTGTTGACGTGCTGCCCACCCGCGCCCGACGACCGATACACGTCCACGCGCAGATCATCGGGGTTTATGTCGACCTGCACGTCCTCGTCGATCATCGGCACCACGTCCACCGACGCGAACGAGGTGTGCCGCCGCTTGTTCGTGTCGAACGGCGAGATGCGCACCAGCCGGTGCACGCCGCCTTCGGCCGACAGCAGCCCGAACGCGAACCGCCCCTTCGCCGTGAACGTCGCGCTCTTGATCCCGGCCTCATCGCCGGCCGACACCTCGAGGATCTCCACCGCGATCTTTCGCCGCTCCGCCCAGCGCAGGTACATGCGCATCAGCATCTCGGCCCAGTCCTGGCTTTCGGTGCCGCCGGCGCCGGCGTGCACGGCCACGATCGCATCGTTGTCGTCGTACTCGCGGCCCAGGAGCGTGCGCTCGTCCAGCTCTTTGATTCGGCGTTGCAGCGTCGCCACGCCTTCGGCGACCTCACCCGCGGCCGATTCATCGCCCTCCGCTTGGGCCAGCTCGTTGAGCACTTGCAGGTCCGCCACCGCGCCGCTCAGCTCGTCGTAGAGCGCCAGATCGTCGTCCAAGCGAGCCAGCTCACCCATCAGGGCACGGGCCCGATCCTGGTCGTCCCACAGGTCGGGCGCGGCGGTTTGCTCGCGGAGCGATTCGGCCTTGGAGCGTTTCCCGTCTACGTCAAAGATAGGCCCTGGCGCCGGCGACGGCGTCGTTCAGGGCCTCGAGCTCCGCAGAGAAATCGGTGGGCATGACGCGCAGATAATAGCGAACGCGCCGCCGAACGCGAACGCGCCGCCGAACGCGAACGCGCCGCCCACACGGGACGGCGCGTTCGAAGCGATGCGATCGCCGCTAGCGGCTGCGGCCGCGGCGCTGAGCCGTGGACGAGGCCCGCACCGACGTGCGCATGCCCTTGCCTTCGCCGACCTGGACCGGCTTGACGCGGGAAAGGTAGGGCTCGACGTCTTCGTGGCTGAGCGTCTCGCGCTCGAGCAGAACCTCGGTGATCTCGTCCATCACGGCCTTGTTGGCGCGCACGATCTTCTCGGCACGGTGCTCGGCCTCTTCGATGAAGTTCTGGATCTCGCGGTCCACCGACTCGAGCACGTTCTGCGACACGCTCATCAGCGAGGCGGCGTCGCGGCCCAGATACTGGGCACCGGCCTTCTGGATCGTGACGCGGCCGACCTCGTGGGTCATACCCCACGTGGCGACCATCTTTCGCGCCAAGTCCGTGGCCTTCTCCAAGTCGCCGGTGTTGCCGGTCGAGATCTCGCCGAAGACGATGTTTTCGGCGGCCAGACCACCCATGATCACGGTGAGCTCGGCTTCGATCTCGCTCTTGAGCACGACCAGCTTGTCGGCCTGCTGGTAGACCGTCGCGTGACCGAGCTGACGGCCACGGGCGACGATCGACAGCTTCATGATGCCGACCTGCTGGCCGACGGCGCGCGCCACGATCGCGTGCCCCGCTTCGTGGTAGGCAACCAAAAGCTTCTCCTGCGCGGAGAGCAGATGCCCCTTACGAGCCGGACCGGCGAGCGTCCGCTCGACCGCTTCGTCGAGGTCCTCGTTGGTGATGCCCTGGTGGTCGTTACGCACGGCCAGCAGCGCGGCCTCGTTCATGATGTTGGCCAGCTCGGCGCCGGTGAAGCCCGGGCACTGCTTGGCGATGACCATCAGGTCCGCGTCGGGCGCCATGGGACGGTTACGCGCGTGAATCTTGAGGATCTCGAAGCGGCCGGTGACGTCCGGCACGTCGATGATGACCTGACGGTCGAAACGGCCCGGACGCAGAAGCGCGGGGTCGAGAATGTCGGGACGGTTGGTGGCGCCCATGACCACGACACCGGCCGACACGTCGAAACCGTCCATCTCGGCGAGCATCTGGTTCAGCGTCTGCTCGCGCTCGTCATTTCCTTGACCGACCCCGGCACCACGCTGACGGCCGGCGGCGTCGAGCTCGTCGATGAAGATCAGGCAGGGCGCGTTCGCGCGGGCCTTGCGGAACAGGTCACGCACACGAGCGGCACCGACACCGACCAGCGCCTCGACGAACTCGGAACCGGCCATCGAAAAGAACGGCACGGCCGCTTCGCCGGCCGTGGCCTTGGCGAGCAGCGTCTTGCCGGTTCCCGGCGGGCCGGCGAGCAGGATGCCCTTCGGCGCCTTGGCGCCCAGCGAGGCGAACCGCTCGGGGTTCGTCAGATAGTCGACGGCTTCGCGAAGCTCGATCAGGCCTTCGTCGTTTCCGGCGACGTCGTCGAAGGTAACTTCACCCTTGGTGCCCTTCTTGCGCTTGGTGATCTTGGCGAGCGACTTCGAGAAGGCGAAGAACTCGTTCGCGCCGCCCGACTGTCCCGTGATGAGCAGGAAGAAGAACGAGAACAGCGCGGCCAGGATCAGCAGCGGCAGGAGGAACTGCACCAGGAAGCGCTTGGAGCCCTTGTCGTCCTGCGGGTCGACGACGATCTCGCCGCCGCCCTGCTGCACGGCCTCGATCAGCTGCGAGGTGGCCGAGTCCGACGAGGGGTAGCGCGAGTAGAAGGTGTAGCCCTGGCGAGAGTTGAGCGCGACGAGGACGGTGGCGTCCTCGTCCTTGAGCTCGATGGCCTTGATCTGCTTCTCGGCGGCTAGATCGAACACCCGGGAGATCGGAACCTGGCGGCCCTGGGCGATCGGCTTGAGGTCGTCGATCATGTTGAACCAGACGCCGATCAGAACAAGCGCCAAGCTAAGC
>DATLFO010000219.1:0-2254 GCA_035541035.1 Actinomycetota bacterium | reverse complement strand
CCCCTGCCGGGGGTCGTCCACGACGGCGCATCCGGTGCTCGCTTCCTGCCCGACGGCGAGCACCGGCGCGGCAACTGCGCGCAGCGCCGCGGCCGATCGCTCCGCCAGCGATGCCCCGCCCGCGACTATCGTTGCCTTGTCGCGGCCCATCCGAGTGGATGCGCCGCCCGTCAGCAGGAGGCCCGCATGAACGATTGGATGCAAGACGTCATCGACTCCCTCGCGCAGCGGACCGGCCTCGACCCGGCGACGCTGACGCTGTCGTCCGACGAGCAGCGCACGATCCTCGATGTCGCCCGGGTCGCCGCCCACTCGTCCGGGGCGCGTATCAACGCGCCGCTCCTATGCTACGTCCTCGGTGTGGCCGCGGCCCAGGGCGCGCCGCTGTCGGCAACCGCGTCGATCGTGCATGAACGCGACACCGAGCAGGCGCAGTAGGACGGACTTCGCGCTCGGGCCTCGCGCTCTGGCCCCGAGCGCGGCGGGCCCGGCGCTCGGGCGGGCCCGCCGCTCGGACGGACACCGCGCTCGAGCGGACCCGGTAGGCTTGCGATGATGAAGCGATTGGTCACGCCCGAAGAGCTCCGGCGGCCCCTGGTTCCCTACGAAGAGGCGGTCGCGACGATCCTGGCGTCGTTCGCCGCGTTGGAGCCGCAGCGCACGCCGGTGGCGGCGGCGCTCGGGTCGGTCGCGGCCGAGACGGTCGTGGCGGACCTGGCCGTCCCGGGCTTCGACAACTCGGCGATGGACGGCTACGCGATCCGCGCCGCCGACACCGCCGGCGCCGGCGACAAGCCCGTCACGCTCCGCCTCATCGACGATCTTCCCGCCGGATCGGATCCCACCATCCCGATCGAGCCCGGCACCGCCGCCACGATCATGACCGGCGCGGCCGTTCCACCGGGCTGCGACGCGGTCGTGCCGTGGGAGGACACCGAGCCGGGCGACGGGGTCGTGATCGTCAAGCGTGAGCTCGATCCCGGACGCAACATCCGGCCCAAGGGCGAGGACCTGGAAGAGGGCCGCGAGATCGTGACCGCGGGCGGGGTGCTCCGGCCCGTGCACCTCGGCGTGCTGGCATCAATCGGCCGCACGCACGTGCTGGTGCACCCGCGGCCGCGCGTGGCGGTGCTCTCGACCGGCGACGAGCTCGTGCCGCCCGGCGGCAAGTTGATGGGCGGCCAGCTCTTCGAGTCGAATCGGACCATGATCGCCGCGCTGTGCGAGCACGACGGCGCGCGCGTCGTGCGCGATGGCCTCCTGCCCGACGACCCCGAAGCGATCGGGGAGTGGATGCGCGAGGCGGCCGGCGGAGCCGATCTGATCATCACCTCCGGGGGTGCGTCGGTCGGAGAGCACGACTGGATCCGCGACATCCTCGAGCGGGAAGGCTCGCTGTCGATGTGGCGGGTCGCGATCAAGCCCGGCAAGCCGGTGGCGCTCGGCCGGCTCGCCGGAACGCCGGTGCTGGCCCTGCCCGGCAACCCCGGATCCGCGTTCGTCGGCATGCACGTGTTCGGCCTGCCGGCCCTTCGCATCATGGCCGGCCGCGACCCACGCCCGCCGCGCGTGGAGGCAACGCTCGCCGCGCCGGTGAAAGGCTCGCCGGCCCGGACGCAGTTCACGCGCGTGCGGCTCGACGGCGACGCGGCGCATCCGCTGCCGCTGCAGTCGAGCGTGGTGCTGTCCAACCTGCTCGGCGCGGACGGCTTCGCCGTCGTGCCACCTGGCGGCCTGCCGGAAGGCGCCGCAGTCACGATCGAGCTTCTGTAACCGCGCCGTTCCCGGATTCGGGCTAGGCTTTGTCGTCATGGCACGCATCCTTCTGTTCGCCGCCGCCCGCGAGGCGGCCGGCCGCCGCGAGGACCGCATCGACGCGGCCACCGTGGGCGAGGCGCTCAAGGTGGCGGGCGAGCGCTACGGGCAGGGATTCGAACGCCTCGCCGCGATCTGCTCCGTGCTCCGAAACGGCGAGGTCGTGGCGCGCGACCAATGGTGGTCGGCGGGCGTCGGCGACGACGACGAGATCGCGATCCTGCCGCCGGTCTCCGGCGGATCGGACTTCGCGATGATCGACGTCGCGGACAAGGACGAGACCGTCCGCGAGGCCGTCGCGGTCTGCACGGTGAGCGGCGATGCCGGCGTTGTGGCCCGGCTGCTCGACGGCACGGTGAAGAAGGGCGACGCGGTCGGCGCGGCCAAGGTCGCCGCGACGCTCGCGGCCAAGCGCACGCCCGAGCTCATCCCGCTGTGC
>DATLFO010000218.1:0-8486 GCA_035541035.1 Actinomycetota bacterium | reverse complement strand
GGCGTCGGCGACGCGCACGGCCAGCGTGACGCTCGCCATGATCGACACGGCGAGCAGCACCAGCAGGATGGCGAACGGGGCGGGATGGTTCCGGTCGGGCTCCGGGAGCGGCGGGGGGGGAAACGCCGGCGGTGGCGGATGCGATGGAGCCTGCCCGGCCGGCACTACGAACCCTGCGCCAGGAGCTCGCCCACTTCCTCGTCGGAGTAACGGCGGAACGTGCGGCGCGGCCGGTGCCGCTCGAGCGCGGCCACCTCCAGGTTCGCAGGCGTCAGGGTTCGGCCCGAATCGGCGGCGGCGAGCGCCTTAGCAGCGAGCGTGAACGCGTCCCCGATGCCGATCTGTTGCCGGTAACCCTGCTGAAGGTCGTTCGCCAGCGCCTCGGCGTGCCCGCCCATCGCCATGAAGCCTTGCTCGTCGCTCACGCTGCCGTCGTACATCACCCGGTACATCTCGTCGGTCTCCTGCGAGGAGCCGACCTGCGCCACGAGAAGCTCGACCTCGTAGGGCTTCATCTGCTCGGTGAAGATCGCGCCGAGCGTCTGCGCGTAGGCGTTGGCGATCGCGCGGCCGCTGACGTCCTCGCGGTCGTAGGCGTAGCCGCGCAGGTCGGCCAGACGCACACCGGCGATTCGGAAGTTTTCGAACTCGTTGTACTTGCCGACGGCGGCGAAGGCGATCCGGTCGTAGATCTCGCTGACCTTGTGCAGCGTGGCGCTGGGGTTCTCGGCGACGATCAAGATGCCTTCATCGCACTCGACCGCGATGATGGACTTGCCGCGCGCGATGCCTTTGCGGGCGTAGTCGGCCCGGTCCTTCATGAGCTGCTCGGGCGAGACGTAGTACGGCATCGGGCTCATCGGTTGCGCTCCTCGCGTTCGCGGCGGTCTGCGATCGCGCCGTCCACGGCCCGGCCCACCTCGTCGTCGTCGACGCGACGGTATCCCTCGGCGGTCACGGTGGCCACGACCGGATAGATGTTGCGGATCAGGTCCGGCCCGCCGGTCGCGACGTCCTCCTCCGCGGCGTCGAAGAGCGCCTCCACCGCGGTGAGCACCGCGTCTTCGCGGTTCAAGCCGCGGCGCCACCGGCCCTTCAGCGAGCCGCGCGCGTGCATGCCGCCGGATCCGTCGGCGTGGTAGTCGCTCTCCTCGTAGCGGCCGCCGATGCCGTCGTAGCGGAAGATGCGGCCGGCCTGGCGGCGCTCGTCGTAGCCGGCGAAGAGCGGCACAACCAGAAAGCCCTGCATCGCGAACGGCAAGTTCATCTTGATCATCGACGCCAGCTTGTTGGCCTTGCCCTCCAGCGACAGACGCTCGCCCTCGACCTTTTCGTAGTGCTCGAGCTCGGTGCGGAACAGCTTGACCATGTCGATCGCGGGGCCGGCAGCCCCGGCGATCGCCACGGCCGAATAGTCGTCTGCCGGGAAGACCTTCTCGATCTTGCGGTCGGCGATGGAATAGCCCGAGGTCGCGCGCCGGTCGCCGGCGATGATGACGCCGTCGGCGTAGGTGAGGGCCAGGATGGTGGTGCCGTGCGGCTGCTCGGGCATCCCGCCCGCGCCCGGCGTGACCTGCGGCAGCAGGACCGGCGCGGTGCGCTGCACGAAGTCGTTGAAGGACGGGTTCGCGTCGGACGAGAACGCCGCCTTGGTCCAGTCGATCGGAAGCTCGCTCATAGGAACCGAAGGCTATCGCAGGGCGCGCAGCGACGCCGGGTGGTTCGCAGGGTTCCGTGGACCTGTGCCCCCGTCCGTCGTCAGCCACTCGTCAACTTTGTTGACGAGTCCGAAGCCCGCACCACCGCCCGCACCGGCCACCACCGTCCGCACCGGCACCTGAACCGGACCCGCTCAACGGGGAGTCCGCAAACAGGACAAATTACTCGCCGCCCTTTTGCACGTACGACCGGATGAACTCTTCGGCGTTGGTTTCGAGGACCTCATCGATCTCGTCCAAGAGCTCGTCGATGTCTTCCTTGAGCTCTTCGCCCTTTGCGATCACCTCGGCCGACGCCTGTCCGGCGTCGTCGCCGCCGTCCTGCTTCTGCGTGCCCTTCTTCTTCTGTTCGGATCCGCCGCTCGGCTTCGCCATCTCGCTTTCACCTCCTCCCTGTCCCTATCCCGTCCGGGCGACGCTATCCCTGCAGCCGGTCGACGAGCTCTTCCGCCGTCCGGCATGCGTCCAGCAACGCCTTCGTGTGAGCCTCGGTGCCTCGCAGCGGCTCCATCATGGGCACCCGCTGCAGCGTCTCGCCGCCGGTGTCGAAGATCACCGAGTCCCACGAGGCCGCCGAGATCTTGCCCGGGAACTGCGCCAGGCAACGCCCTCGGAAGTACGCGCGTGTGTCGCGCGGCGGCATCGTGATCGCTCGCTCGATCTCGTCGTCGGTGGTCAGACGCTCGAGCTTGCCCGACCGGTACAGCACCTGCGCGAGGCCCTTGTCGGGACGCACGTCGTGATACTGAAGGTCGAGCATCTTGAGCTTCTGGTCGTCCCATGGGAGCCCGTGCCGGTTCCGGTACGAGTCGATGAGCTTGTACTTGGCGACCCAGTCCACTTCCTTGTCGAGCTGCATCGGGTCGTCGTCGATCGCGCTCAGCACCCGCTCCCAGCGGGCCATGACCGCGGCGGTCCAGTCGTCGGGCTCGTGACGCGCGAAGTACTTCTGCGCCATCTCGAAGTAGCCCCACTGCACGTCCACCGCCCGCACCTGGCGGCCGTCCTTGAGTCCGACGGTCTTGGTGCACGAGATGTCGTGGCTGATCGCGCGCACGGCCTGAACCGGGTTCTCGAGCAAGAACTCCGTCGAGACCGCCTCGTCTTCGATCATGCGCAGCACGATCGAGGCGGTGCCGGTCTTGAGGTAGGTCGCGACCTCGGACATGTTCGCGTCGCCGATGATCACGTGCAGCCGTCGGTACTTTTGAGGGTCGGCGTGCGGCTCGTCCCGCGTGTTGATGATCGGGCGCTTCAGCGTCGTCTCGAGGCCGACCTCGACCTCGAAGAAGTCCGACCGCTGCGCGAGCTGGTAGGGCACCGGAAGATTCGAGGCCCCGCCGCCCAACATGCCCGCGCCCGCGAAGATCTGGCGGGTCACCAGGAACGGCGTGAAGTCCCGGACGATCCGCGAGAACGGGCAGGCGCGGTCCACGAGAAAGTTCTCGTGGGTGCCGTAGGACGCGCCCTTGCCGTCGGTGTTGTTCTTGTAGACCAGGATGCGCTGTCCGGTGGACAGCGCCGACTGCGCACGGCTCATCGACTCGGCGAGCACGCGCTCGCCTGCCCGGTCGTGCACCACGAGCTCGCGCGGGTTGGTGCACTCGGGCGTGGAGTATTCGGGGTGCGCGTGATCGACGTAGTAGCGCGCGCCGTTGGTCAGGATGACGTTGGCGAGACCGAGCTCCTCGTCGTTGGCGGGCTCGATGTTCGGCGCCATCTCGACCGCGGCCTCGAACCCGCGCGCGTCGCGCAGCGGGGACTCTTCCTCATAGTCCCAGCGGACGCGGCGCGAGGCCGAGGCGGCGTAGGAGTTGATCAGGATGGACGAGGCCAGCACGGGATTGAACTCCGGCGCGTCCGGCACCGTGATGCCGAACTCGGTCTCGATCCCCATAACCTTCGGGATCGACACGATGGCCCCCTTTCGAGGCGGACTCGCCGCCTCAACGAATCCGGGCCGGCCTATCCGACCGGCCCGGACATCCTACGCTCTGTCGTCCTACAGATACTGCCCCGGCTGCAAGTTTTCGATGTGCCGGCCCGGGCCTTCGTCCTGACCGAGCAAGGTGCGGACGTAGACGATGCGCTCGCCCTTCTTGCCCGAGATCCGCGCCCAGTCGTCCGGGTTCGTGGTGTTCGGAAGGTCCTCGTTCTCCTTGAACTCGTTGCGGATCGACTCGTACAGGTCGTCCATCTTGATGCCCTTGACGCCGCTCTCGAGGAACCGCTTGATGGCTTCCTTCTTGGCGCGCGCCACGACGTTCTCGATCATGGCGCCAGAGTTGAAGTCCTTGAAGTACAAGATCTCCTTGTCGCCGTTGGCGTAGGTGACCTCGAGGAAACGGTTGTCGTCGGTGTCGGCGTACATCGCCTGCACGGTCCGCTGGATCATGTTCTCGACGGCGACGCCGGCCGAGCCGTGCTGGGAGATCTCGTCCGGGTGGATCGGCAGCCGTGACGTCAGGTAGATCCTGAAGATCTCGGCGGCCGAGTGCTCGTCGGGGCGCTCGATCTTGATCTTGACGTCGAGCCGGCCCGGGCGAAGGATCGCCGGGTCGATCATGTCCTCGCGGTTGGACGCGCCGATCACGATCACGTTCGACAGCGTCTCGACGCCGTCGATCTCGCTGAGCAGCTGCGGCACGATGGTGTTCTCGACGTCGCTGGACACGCCCGATCCGCGCGTGCGGAAGATCGAGTCCATCTCGTCGAAGAACACGATCACCGGGAAGCCTTCCTCGGACTTCTCCTTGGCACGCTGGAAGATCAAGCGGATCTGCCGCTCGGTCTCGCCGACGTACTTGTTGAGCAGTTCCGGACCTTTGATGTTGAGAAAGAAGCTGCGCGCCTCGGGACGGCCGTACTTGTCGGCGACCTTCTTGGCCAGCGAGTTGGCGACCGCCTTGGCGATCAGCGTCTTGCCGCAGCCGGGCGGGCCGTACAGCAGCACGCCCTTGGGCGGCTTGAGCTCGTGCTCGTTGAAAAGCTCGGCGTGCAGGAACGGCAGCTCGACCGCGTCGTAGATCGCCTCGATCTGCTGCTTGAGGCCGCCGATCTCGTCGTAGGAGACGTCCGGCACCTCTTCCAGCACCAGCTCTTCGACCTCGGGCTTGGGCAGGCGTTCGTAGGCGTAGCCCGAGCGCGGGTCTACCAGCAGCGAGTCGCCGGCGCGCAGATGCTGCGACGACAGCGGGTCCGACAGCAGGACGACCTTTTCGTCGTCGGTGTGGCCGACCACCAGTGCACGCGTCGCGTCGATGATCTCTTTCAGCGTGACGACCTCACCCTGCTGCTCGAAGGTCCGCACGCCGATGACGTTCATGGCTTCGTTGAGCATCAGCTCCTGGCCGCGCTGCAAGCTCTTGGGGTCGATGTCCGGGTGAACCGCGACGCGCAGCTTGCGGCCGCTGGAGGAGATGTCGATCGTGCCGTCGTCGTTGATCCCCAGGAACACGCCGAACCCCGACGGCGGCGCCGTCAGCTTTTCGACCTCTTCCCGGAGCGCCACGATCTGATCCCGCGCTTCCTTGAGCGCGGAGGTCATGCGCTCGTTCTGCGCGAGGGCCTGCGACAGCTGCGTGCGGGCCTCGTTCAGCTTCTCCTCGAGCAGCTTGACCTGACCCGGCGAATCGGAGAGCCGTCGCCGCAGCAGCGCCGTTTCCTCTTCGAGGAACTTCAGCTGCGATCGGAGGGTGGAGACCTCCCTCTCGTGTTCCCGCTCGGCACCGGCCATGTCGTAAACCTCCGTTGTCGATGCGTCCGGCGAATCCGCCGTTCGCTCGTATCAGACGCTCATTATCACCACTCGTGCAACGCCTCACTCGGATTATCGGTTCGTGGAACGGCCCTCATTTACATCAACGCCTCGGACGAGCCATGGACATGACGACTTCGGATGATTTCGATAACTACTTCCGAGCGTTCCTGTTTCGCCGGCATGCGGAAACGTCTTGAGGCTGTCACCTCAGTAATTAACAGCCGTTAACAGGAGTGCTCAAGCAAGCCCGAGGAGCCGGCCGGTGACCAGAAAGCCGGTGTGGCCGACCATTCGGTGCTCCGGCCGCACGGATGCGCCCTCCACGTGCCAAGGACGCACCATCGTCTCGAAGGGGCGAATCTCTTCGAAGCCGGCCTCACGCATCGACTCGACCGTGAGGGCGATCTGGGTGATCGAGGGCACGTAGCAGCACATGATGCCGCCCCGGCGCAGCAGTCTCTGCGCGACCGCCACGGCCCGCCAGGGCTCGGGCAGATCGAGCACAACGCGGTCGGCGGGCTCGCCTTCGTAGGAGATCACGTCGCCGATGCGCAACTCGAGCGAGTCCGGCAGCTTGCCCAGGAACGACTCGAGGTTCGTTCGGGCCTTGGCGCTGTGGTCCTCACGCAGATCGTAGGAGACGACGCGGCCCTGCTCCCCCACGGCACGTACCAGCGCGAGCGTGAGCGCTCCCGACCCGGTGCCGGCCTCGAGCACCGTCGCCCCGGGATAGACGTCGGCCTCGATCAGGATCGGACCGATGTCCTTTGGGTAGATCACCTGGGCGCCGCGGGGCATCTTCAGGATGAAGTCGGCGATGCCCGGCCGGTAGGCGATCATCGTCGCGCCGCCGGTGGAGGTGACCTTGATCCCTTCGGGCTTGCCGATGATCTCGTCGTGGGCGACGACGCCGTGGTGGGCGTGGAACTCGCCGCCGGCCTTGAGCGCCAGCAGGTAGCGGCGTCCTTTTCGATCGACGAGCAGGATCCGCTCGCCGGCCTCCAGCGGCGCGCTCACGCGTCGTCCCCGGCGCGGGTCTTGGCCCGCTTGCGCGCAACCTGCCCGCGCAGCCGGCAGAAGGCGCACAGGTCGCCGGTAGTGGGCTGGCGGCAGTCCCGGCACCGTCCCAGCGGCGGGCGCTCGGCCGCGTCGAACAGCGGCGCAGCCTTGTCGAGGAAGCCGAACAGGAACTGCTGCTTGGTGCCGGGCGAACGGCGCTCGAGATCGTTGAGCGCGTCCTTGTAGCGAAGCTGGGTGTTGCCCGCCACGAGCGGGCATTCTTCGAGCACGTAGTCGATGCCCTTGATCACGCAGTAAGCGGCGGACTCGCGCTCGGAGACACGCACGAGCGGCTTGACCTTGCGCACGAAACCGTCGGCCGAGGCGGGCAGCGACGGCCGCTGCCGGGCGATGTACTCGGTGTTCCAGTGGAGCGTGTTTCCCATCAGCGTCGCGGCCTCGTCGTCGAGATTGTGTCCGGTGACGAGCACGTCGAATCCGTTCTCGGCCGCGGTGACGTTGGTCAGGTACCGCTTCGCGAGCCCGCACGCCGAGCACGGCACGCGACGCGAGTCCTTGGAGATCTCCTCGATGGTGAAGCCTTCATCGGCGGCGAGGTCGGTGACGATCAGCTTGAGGCCGCGCGACGCGGCGAAGCGCTCGCACATCTCGCGGGACTCTTCGGTGTATTCCTTGCCGGTCCCCAGCGAGATGTAGTAGCCCGTCGTGTCGTAGCCCATGCGGTTGAGAATGTCCCACAGCGCGAGGGAGTCCTTGCCGCCGGACACGCACACCAGAAGCCGGTCGGTCTCGGAGAACATCTCGTAGTCGGCCACGGCCCGCTGAACCTGGCCGTCCACGTAGCGCACGAAGCAGTCGTTGCAGAAGGCCGCGTTCGCGCGGGCGACCTCGACGCGGGCACGCTCGCCGCATCGCTTGCACTTGGCGACCGTGCGCTGCCCGCCCGAGATCACCGGCCGGATCTCGATCTCATCGCTCGCCGCGAGCTCCTCTTCGCGCGTGAGGAGGTCGGCGCCGCGAATCACGAGCACCGTCTCGGGGTTCAGGTCCAGCTTCTGCAGAAGCTGCCGGACGCTTCGCACGCCCTCCACGTCGAGCACGCGCTTCGGATTTCGCAGCGTCACCTTCATCGGTCTTCTTGGCTTTCTTCGCAGGGGCGGTGAGTGTGCGGGCGGCCGGCTTCTTCGTCGGGGCCTGCCCGGCCGGCGGCTTCGGAGCGGCCCGCTCCGCGGCTTTTCCGGCGGCCTTCTTGGCGGCGGCGGCCGGCTTCTTCGCCGGCTTCTTCGCCGGCTTCTTCGCCGGTGCGCGAGCCGCCGGCCGTTTCGGAGCCGCCGGTCCGGCGGCCGGCCCGTCCAGCGTAGCCGCCGGAGCCTTCGGTGTCACCCGAGCCGGGATCCGGGGCGGCAGAGGCGCATCGGATCCGGGAACGATGTCGCGCGCGGGCGGCTGCGGCGGCGCGGTGGCCATCGCCTCACGGCGGGCTTGCTCGCGCAGCATCTCGCGATGCACATCCTCGTTGCCGGCGAACGAGGCGTGCGAATACAGGAACCATCCCAGCGCGATGTAGAGCACGCCGGGGAAGAAATCGCCCACGCCTTGCGAGGCCCACAGCAGATAGGCCACGCCTCCGGCGACGAACCCGCCCGCGACGATGCGCCCGCCGTTCGCGGCCATCTTGGTGGCGCGGATCCGGTCGTTGGTCACGGCCCAGATGGTGGCGCGCAGCACGCGGCCGCCGTCGAGCGGAAACCCGGGAATCAGGTTGAACATGGCCAGCAGCAGGTTCACCGCCGCCAGCGTCGCCCAGACCCCGGTGCCGGACGCCGCATCGGTGAACGAGCCGCCGCTCGCGACCGCGAGCATCGAAAGCACGCCGGCGATCATCAGGCTGGCGAGCGGCCCGGCGAGCGCCACGAGATACTCCTGCTTCGGCCCTTCCGCGTCACGGCCGATCTGCGAGACGCCGCCGAGCATGAACAGCAGGATAC
>DATLFO010000217.1:0-6804 GCA_035541035.1 Actinomycetota bacterium | reverse complement strand
CGGCGACGCCGGCGGCGGCGCGGCCGGCGGTGGAGTCACCGGACGGGCCGGAGCCGTCTGCGGCGGAGGCGCGACCGGCATCGGACGCGGAGGCGGCGGCGGCGGGGCCGCAGGGCGCGCGCCCGGAGCGGCCGGCGGCTGCTGCGGCGCGGCGGGTGGCGGCTGCTGCGGCGCGGCGGGCGGCGGCTGCGGCGCCGCCGGCTCTTGCGCGGCCGGCTGGATCGGCTGCGTGTCGGTGTCCTTCCGCTTGGGAACGGCCTTCTTCTTCGCGGCGCGCTTCGGCGTGGAGGACTTTCGGGTGGACCGCTTCGGAGCCGCTTCGGCCGGCGCCTCCTGAAGCCGGCCGACGGGCGAGGGCGTTCCGCCGGCCGGGCGCGGCGGCACGGGCACCGCACGGCCGGGTGGCGGCGGCGGTGCGGGCCGCTGCGCGGGAACCTGCTGACGCGGCGGCGGCTGCTGCGGCGGTGTCTGCCGCGGCACGGGCGCGGCCGGGACCGGCGCGGGCCCCCGGTCGGACGCGGGCATGGACCGCGCGACCCGGCTCGCCGAGCGCTTGGCGCCGGACGAGCCGACCAGCAAGATGAATCCGCCGAGCACGAAGGCGAGCGCACCGGTCACCGCGCGGTTGTAGCCGCGGTCCTTGGCACGATCGAGCGCTTGCTGCTCGGCTTGACGCGCCGCGCGCGCGAGCGCCTCGCCGGATCCCGGCGGCGTCGTCCCCTGCACGGTGCCGAGCTCGAAGATCGGTCCGTAGATGCTGCTCACCGCGTTCGCGATGTCTCCCTGATCGGCTTCGACACGGCCGTAACGTGGCTCGTAGATGTGGAACGCGCCCATGGCGCCATTGATCAGGCCCCACACCATCACGACCAAGCCGACCAGCGCCGCGAGCGACAGAAACAGCGGTCGCACCCAGCGGGCGTCTTCACTCATTGATTCCCCTCCTGTGTCGAAGTCGTCGCGCCGGGATCGGCGAACGCGCGCGCGTTGCTCGAATACCCGGAAAGCTTGGCGATGATCTCACGCATGATCTCGTCGGTACCGCCACCGATGCGAATCAGCCGCGTATCACGCCACGCACGCTGGACCGGAAGGTCCATCGTGTAGCCGGCGCCGCCGAAGATCTGCATCGCTTCATTCGCCACGCGCGAGGCCACGATGCCGCCGTAGAGCTTGGCCATCGAGATCTCCTTGACCGGATACTCGCCGCGGCCGAACTTGTAGGCGGCTTCGTAGATGAGCTGCTTCGCCGCTTCGATCTCGGTTCCCATCGTTGCGATCTTGTGTGACACGGCCTGGAACGCGCCGATCGGCTTGCCGAACGCCGTGCGTTCTTTCGCGTACGAAATGCAGCGCTCGAGCAGTAGCTGCGAGCCGGCGATCGTTCCTGCGACCCCCACGAGCCGCTCACCCTGCAGCTCCCACATAATCTGCGGGAAGCCTTCGCCTTCGACGCCGAGCAGCGCGTCGGCCGGAACGCGAACGTCGTCGATCGCGATCTCGGCGGTGTCCGACGAGTGCATCCCGAGCTTGTCGAGCCGCCGCGCGACGCTCCAGCCCGGCACATCGGTCGGCACCAGGAACAACGAGAAGCCTCGATAGTCGCGCTCGCCTTTCACGCCCGGCTTCGCGGCGGTGGCGTCTCCGGGCGTGCGCGCGACCAGCGTGCAGAAGTGAGCGCGCACGCCGTTGGTGATGAAGATCTTGCGTCCGTTGATGATCCAGTCGCCGGACGGCTCGCGGCGCGCGACGGTCTGGATGTTCGCCACGTCGCTGCCGGCGTCGGGCTCGGTGATGCCGAGGCAGGCGATCTTGGTTCCCTTGATCGCGGGAACAAGGTACTCCTGCTTCTGCGCCTCGGTGCCGAACTTGTGGATCGGCGGGGTGGCCATGTCCGTCTGGACCGCCACCGCCATGCCCACGCCGCCCGAGCCGACCCGGGCCATCTCTTCCTTCAGAACGAGCCCGGACAGATAGTCGCCGCCCTGGCCGCCGTACTCGACCGGATAGTGCAGACCCAGGAAGCCGGCCGCCCCGAGCTTTTCGAAGACCCAGTCGGGGAAATGCCCGTCGGCCTCCCACTGGTCGGCGTGGGGGGCGAGCTCCTTGTCGACGAACGCCCGGACCGAGGCACGAAGCGCCTCGTGCTCCGGCCTGAAGATGGACGAGACCACGCCAGGGTCGGGCGCGCCGGCGCCGCTGGTCGCGGCGGGCGAACTCGCGGTGGCTGACGCCGCAGCTTTCCCGGTCATGGCGCCCGGATCATATGCCGCGAACAGGCCCGATGCGAGGACGCGCCCGGATCGGGCGGCGCACTCGAAGCCGCGAATCAGCCCGAGCGGATCGATCGATACCATCGCGCCGATATGCACGGTTTGCCGCTTGTGGACCCCCGGTCCGCAGGGCCGTAGCGTCGCCGATGCGTTGCGCAGCGCGCCATCCGTTCCCCTTCCCGCCCCCTTCGCCTTCCCGAAAGGAGATGACCATGATTCGACGTGCTCTGATCGCGGCGGTCACGGCCGCTGCGGCCTTCGCGGGCGGCGCGGTGGCGGCGGCCCCGCTCGGCTACCTCGGCAAGGTCGAGTCGGATTCCGCCTGGCAGGATCGCCACGAGGGATACCCGGCGGTTCCGGTGAACGAAGCGACGCTGCGGGCGGTGTTCGGCCCTCCCTGCAGTGCCGACACCCACGCCAACCGCTACTGGCTCGTCGCCCAGGACGACGGCAAGCCGTACCGCGTCAACTTTCACAAGAAGCTGGGCGGCACGGCCTCGTCGAACCTGGACAACGACATCCCCGGACACATGCACCGCTCGGGCCTGGACGCAAAGCTCAAGCGCGGCATCTGGGGATACGCGTGCCGCATGAAGCGCGGCTCGATGACCCAGTACAGCGTGCACGCGTGGGGCGTGGCCGTGGACGTGAACTCCGCGCACGAGCGGCCCGGATCCGCCTGCCGGACCGTGCCCGACGCGCTCGGCGCGATCTGGACGTCGCACAAGTGGAAGTGGGGCAAGGCATGGAACGACTGCATGCACTTCCAATACGCGACCGGCTACTAGGAGGAGCTATGAGATTCGTAGCGATCGTCGCCGCAGCCGGCCTGGTGGCCGGCTCGGCATTCGGGGTCCTGAGCCGGCAGGCCGTTGCGCGCAACCCGACCGCGGCCGAGAGCGCGGCACGCCCCGACATCGGCACGGGCGAGCGGCTCCTGCTCGTGATCGCCGGGGAGTACGCGACCCGCGCGCAGGCCGACGCGGCCGCGGCCGGGATCGTGCTCGGCGACCTGCAGGGGTTCGTCGTCGCCGCGACGAGCGACTTCGAGGGGATGACGCCGGGACGCTACCTCGTGATGAGCGCCTTCCGAACCGCACAAGGCGCGGCCGAGTTCGAAGAGCTCGTCACCATGGCCGGCTACGGGCCGATGCGGCGAGCGGTCGCCGTCTACCGGGGCTCGAGCTGGATTGGACTGGGCCAGGAGGCCAGCCCGGACGGATCGGGACCGCTGCGCGGGCCGCTCGCGCCGCCGGAGCCCAATCCTTAGGAGACGATGGAGGCCGGCGCGCCGCCGACGGTGAGCGCGCCGGCATCCACCTTCACGATCGCCAGCGCCATCGATCCGGCGACGCTGGTGACGCGACCGACCTCGTCGCCGGCCTCGCTGCACACCGGATCGCCGGGCGAAGGCGCCGCGCCGGTGGCCTCGAGCGCAACCATGCGCCTGCGAACGTGGCCGAGGTTGCGGATCTTGGCGACGGACTCCTGCCCGGGATAGCAGCCCTTGGCGTCGGCGACGGCGCCGTGCCCCGGCAGGGTCGTCTCGAGCACATGCGTGGAGTCGTCGATGTCCACGCCGAAGCGCGGGAACGCGTCCCGGATGCGAATCGGCTCGAGATCGCCGGCGGTCGCCGCGCGGGCATGCCGCGACAGGACCTCGATCCACTCGGCGGCGCGCTCCGGCTCGGCCAGAATGTCGACACCGGCGCCGCCCCAAACGGTTCGGATCAGGATCGCGCCGTCCCGCTCCGCATGCGAATGCTCGGCGCCGCCCGGGGAAAGGTCCGGCGGAACCTCCCCGATGAAACGAAGCAGGTGACGGTCGGATCGCTCCATCTCGGTTCCGCCGAGCGGCGCGATGCGGACCAGGCCCTCCTCGACGCCGCCGGCGGCGGCGGGCTCACACTCGACGAGCGCGGCGCCGCCGGCGGTTGCCAGCACGCGCACGATCGTGCGGATGCGGCCTTTGACGGTCAGCAAGGCCGCGATTGCCCCGCGGCCTGCGGTGACGTCGTCGAGATCGGCGGTCAGCACGTTGTCGAGGAACTTCATGCCGGCCGGCCCCGCGACCCGCCACACCGGCCGCGCGCCCAGATCGACGAAGACCGCTTCGCTCATGGCCCTACCTTCCCTCGCCGGCGGGGCCGACGCAACCGGGCTCCATCGGATACGGTGAGAGGAACGCGAAACCAGGAGGATTTCATGCCCTCAGTCCGGGTCGGCGACGCCGACATCTACTACGAGACCCATGGCGAGGGCGATCCGGTCGTATGGATCATGGGTCTGGGCCTGGACTCCCGGATGATGATGATGTTCACGGCCGCGTTCCCTCAGTACCGGAACGTGGTGATCGACAACCGGGGCACGGGCCGCTCGTCGGTGCCGCCGGGGCCCTACTCGATGGATCAGATGTCGGCCGACGTCCTGACCGTCATGGACGATCTCCAGATCGAGCAGGCGCGTGTGATCGGCATGTCGCTCGGCGGCGCGATCGCGCAGCACGTGGCGGTGCAGGCGCCGCAACGGGTTCGGTCGCTGACGCTGTGCTGCACCTGGGCCGGGCCGAACGAATGGATCCGCCGCCTCAACGAGCTCGCGCTCTTGGAGGCCGAGGCCGTCGGCTACGAGGCGATCCTCAAGCACACCCTGCTGCTGCTGTTCTCCCCGAAGTTCATCATCGAGCGGCCGGAGATGGTCCAGATGTTCGAGGACATGGGCAAGCAGATGGTAGCGCCGATGGAGCCGTTTTTCAGCCAGATCGCCGCGGCGATGAGCCATGACGTGCGTGAAAAGGTCAAGACGCTCTCGGTTCCGACGATGATCATGGCCGGTCGCCGCGACACGTTCGTTCCGCCCGAGCTCAGCGACGAGCTGCACGCGCTGATCCCCGGATCGACACTCAAGGTCTACGAAGGCGGCCACGCGTTCATGCTCGAAGACGCACAGAGCTTCAACGCGGACCTGACGGCCTGGCTCGCGCAGTAACGCGGGGCTATTCGCCGAGCAGAGTGCGGGCGATGATCAGCTTCTGGATCTCGCTCGTCCCGCCGCCGATGGTGGCGAGCTTCGCGTCGCGGATCGAGCGCTCGACCGGATACTCCTTGATGTATCCGTAGCCGCCGAAGATCTGCACCGCCTCGAGCGCGTTCTGCACGGCCGCCTCGGCGACGAAGTACTTGGCGATCGAGGCTTCTTGCATGTGCGGCTTTCCTTCTTGCTTGAGCCAGGCCGCGTGGTAGAGCAGCCAGCGGGACGCGTTGATGCTGACGCGCATGCGCGCGAGCTTGTCCTGGATCATCTCGAACTGCGAGATCGGCTTGCCGAACGCTTTGCGCTCGCGCGCATACTCGATGCATGCGGCGAGCTGCGCCTCCATCCCGCCGATCGCGGAGGCGACCATCACGGTGCGCTCCCAGTCGAAGCATTCGAACGCGACCTTCCAGAGCGCGGAGCCTTCCGGGCCGAGCATCCGGCCGGCGGGCACGAAGCAGTCGCGGAAGTGAAGCTCGGAGGTGGGCGAGGAGCGGTTGCCCATCTTGTCGAGCTCCTTGCCGACCTCGAAGCCGTCGGTGGGCGGCTCGATGACGAAGCACGACATGCGGTTGCCGCTGGGCGCGTCCGGATCGGTGACGGCCACGACGCTGATCACGTCGGCGACCGGCCCGTTGGTGATGAAGGTCTTGGATCCGTTGAGCACCCAGCCGTCGCCTTCGCGCCGCGCGGTGGTCTTGATCCCGGCGGCGTCAGAGCCCGCGTCGGGCTCGGTGATCGCGAACGCGCCGATCCACTCGCCGCTGCACAGCTTGGGCAGATACTTGCGCTTCTGCTCCTCGGTGCCGTGCAGCCAGATCGGCACCGCGCCGATGCACACGTGCGCGCCGAGCGACAGCAGCAGCCCCGAATCACGGCCGCCCTCCTCGAGCGCCTCGAACGCGAGGTTCGTGGTGACGATGTCGGCGCCGCTGCCGCCGTACTCTTCCGGGATCGGCAGGCCGCACAGACCGAACGCACCGACGGCGTTCCAGACCTCCCGGTCGAAGTGGCCGTCCTTGTCGCGCTGATCCGCGCCCGGCGCGACGACCTTCTGCGCGAACTCCTTGACGGACTTCTTGAAAGCGAGCTGCTCTTCGGTGAACTCGAAGTTGAGGGCCATGAGCCGGCCTAGCGGCGTGTCGAGCGGAGTCGCTGCAGGAAGGCCTTGGTTCCGCGCGGCTCGACGAGCCTGACCACCACGACCATGCCGATCACGCCGGCGAGGCCGAGCATGCCGACGAGCAGGACGATGAAGGAGATCTCCAGCAGTGCGATGGCCACGGTCGTCGGTCCTTCCGGTCGAGTCGGTCAGCGATAGCGTACCAGCGCGGCACCTCGCACACGCTGCCGACGACGAGCGTGCTCTTCGCTCGGCTCACGTCCCAGCGCGAGCCGCACCCGCCCCGGCAGGAGCGTGATGGCGCGCGATTCCACCGCGCGCACGATCTCGTCCACCGCCGGCATGTCACCCACGGCGGACGAGCCTGTGTGCGGT
>DATLFO010000216.1:0-2611 GCA_035541035.1 Actinomycetota bacterium | reverse complement strand
ACCGGGAAGTGTTCGCGGCCATGTGCGGTGTGCGGGTCGCGACGGTCATCGACATCGAGAAGGGTCGGCAGATGCCGGGCGGCGGGACGCTCATGCGGCTCGCCGCGTCGCTCAAATGCCGCGTCGAAGACCTGATGCCGCCGGGCTATCAGGTCACGTTCGGGCCGCTCATGGTTCCACGCGAACGGCCAGTCGAGTCCGGCAAGCAAACTACAAGGCGACGGAAAGCGAAGGAGTCGGGTTTCGCGGCGGTCGCGCAGATGGTCGCCGTCAGTGCCTCTATGCTGGCATTTCTCGCCCTGCCGGGAGTGACGAAAGCGGTCACGCCGATAATCCATCTTATGTAAACTTCATAGAGACGGCCAGGAGGTGCCGCACTCGGCTCGTGGTGCTCGGGCTTCTAGGCCGGCCGTCGTCCCGCGACGAGCAGGTTGATCGAGAGCTGGCGCAGGCCGGGCGTTCGGGCGAGGGCCTGATCGATGCGGTCGAACGTTCGGTGCCAGCGAACCGGCTTCGGCGGCGTGTAGAGCAGCCGCTGCAGCCGGACCTCGGTCAGGCCCGCTCGGCGGGCCCAGGCGACGAGGCGGCGGTCATTGATGGCGAATGTCTTGCGTTCCTCCGGCGTGATGGCCGAGTACACCAGCACGCTCGGGAACTTCCAGTTCGGTTCGAGGGCCGCGACCCGGCCGCCGGGCTTCACCACGCGCGCGAGCTCGCGCATGCCGGCCTCGGCGCTCGGCAGATGATGGAGCGTGCCGACGCAGAAGGCCGCGTCGAAGGCCGCGTCCGGGAACGGCAGATCCAGCGCATCCCCGATCGTGAGCCGCGACCGTCCCGCGAACCGGGCGAGCCGCCCGGCCGCGATCCGCAACATCGGCTCGGAGAGGTCCAAGCCGGTGTGCTCGACCGGCGTGTGCTCGAGCAGCCAGCGACCGTGCAAGCCGGTGCCGGCACCGACCTCGAGCACCCGCCCTCCCCCGTCGGCGCTGATCGCTTCGGCGACCGCGCGGATCTTGGTCTCGTGGTTGCGGTTGTCGCGGCAGCCCAACGACCACACCGACCGGTCGTAGCGGCCGGCCGTTCGCTCGTAGAACTCGACCTGCCGGCGGTCGTGGGAGTCCACTAGCCGGGATACCAGCGCGGCTTCAGATCGCGAGCGGCCTTGGCCTCGTCGGGACGCGACACGGGCGTGGTGGTCGGCGCGGCCGGAAACACGTCGGGGTTCTCGGTGATTTCGCGATCGACCTCGATCATCGCCTGCGCGAAGCCGTCGAGCGTCTCCGGCGTCTCGGTTTCGGTCGGCTCGCACATCATCGCTTCGTCCACGATCAACGGGAAGTAGACGGTCGGCGGATGGTAGCCGTAGTCGATGAGCCGCTTCGCCACGTCCATCGCCTTCGCGCCTTTGGCCTTCTGCTTGCGCGCGGTCAGCACGAACTCGTGCATCGGCGGCTCGGCGGGGAACGCGAGGTCGTAGACGCCTTCGAGCTTCTTGGCGAGGTAGTTGGCGTTCAGTACGGCGCGCTCGCTGATGCGGTGCAGCCCTTCGCGGCCGTGCGCCTTGATGTAGGCGGCGGCGCGGACGAGCACGGCCGCGTTGCCATGGAAGGTGTGCATGCGTCCGATGGAGCGAGCGTCGAGCGTGTCCCAGCGATACGTGTCGCCGTCGCGCACCGGCCGCGGACCGGGCAGGAACGGCACGAGCGGCTCGGTCACCGCGACCGGGCCGGCGCCGGGTCCTCCGCCGCCGTGCGGTGTGGCGAAGGTCTTGTGCAAGTTCATGTGCACGATGTCGAAGCCCATGTCGCCCGGCCGCGCGCGGCCCAGGATCGCGTTGAGGTTCGCGCCGTCGTAGTAGAGCAGCCCGCCGACGCCGTGGATCAGCTCGGCGATCCGGCCGATATTGCGCTCGAACAGTCCCAGCGTGTTCGGGTTGGTGATCATCAAGCCTGCGACGTCATCGCCGACCATCGCCTCGAGCGCATCGATGTCCACCAGGCCGTTCCTGTTCGACGGCACGGTCGCGACCTCGTAGCCGGCGAAGGTGACCGACGCGGGGTTGGTGCCGTGGGCCGAGTCCGGGATGATGATGCGCCGCTTGTCGTTGCCGTGGTGCGCGTGCCATGCGCGCATCAGCAGCAAGCCGGTCAGCTCGCCGTGCGCGCCGGCCGCGGGCTGGAAGGTTACGCCGCTCATGCCGGTGACCTCGCACAGCGCCTCTTCCAGCTCGACCAGGATCTCGAGCGTGCCCTGCGTCTGGGATTCCGGCTGCAGCGGATGCAGGCGCCGGAAGCCCGGCATCGCGGCGATCTCGTCGCACACCTTCGGGTTGTACTTCATCGTGCACGAGCCCAGCGGATAGAAGCCGAGATCGATGCCGTAATTTCGATGTGACAGGCGCGTGTAGTGACGCACCAGGTCGCGCTCGGCGACCTCGGGCAGCACCGGCGGCTTCGCGCGGCGCAATCCTTCGGGGATCGCGTCCGCGGGTGCCCCCGGCACGTCGAGCGGCTCGAAGGACGATGCCTGCCGTCCCGGCCGCGACTGCTCGAAGACGAGCGCCTCGTCCTGCGTTCCGATCGCGCCTCGCATCACGCCACCGCCTTACACG
>DATLFO010000215.1:0-7658 GCA_035541035.1 Actinomycetota bacterium | reverse complement strand
GTGCACACGATCACGTGCTGCTCGCGCAGGATCTCGGCGAGGTCGTTCATGCGATCGCTCCCTGCGCGACGAGCTCGTCGGCCAGACGCCGCCGCTCGGCGGGGCCGATCTGCGGCGTAAACAGCGCCGGCAGCCGGATCTGGGACAGGTCGAGCTCGTCGGTGAGCTCTTTGAGCGCGCGACGCTGATTCGCGGCGCGGCGAGCGTGCGCGTTGGCGACCGAGGCCACGCCGAGCGCGGCTTCCTCCGACAGGTCCACGCCGGCCGCGCCGGCCTCGGCGAGTAGCGCCGCGGCGCCGTCCTTGGCGAGCGCGCGCTGCTGGCCGGTCTTGAACGGCTGCGGCGACAGGCCGTTGACGATCACCGGGCCGAGCGCGATGCCCATCTCCCGCATCGTGCCCGCGCCTTCGATGGTCTCGCGCACCGGCATCTCCTCGGGCAGCGTCACCAACACGACCCGGGTGCGTCGCGGATCGGTCAGCATGTCGAGCACCCCTTGCGCCTGCTGCCGGATCGCGCCCGACTGAACCAGCTCCACGACCGCGCGAGGCGCGTCCAGGAACCGGGGAAGGCGGCCGGTTGGCGGCGCGTCGAGCACGATCAGATCAAAGGTGTACATGCCGCCGGTGCGGCGGTTCTCCGCCTCTTTGATCTTTCCGATCAGCAGGATGTCGCGCAGACCCGGCGCGGTGCTGGTCGCGAACTCGACCGCCTTGCCGGTCAGCAGGGGCCGGGCGATCCGGCCGATGCCGTAGAAGAGCTGGAGGTACTCGGTGAGGGCCTCGTCCGGCACGACCGCGATCCCGGTGATGTTCTGTGCCAGCGAAACCTCGGCGTAGCTCATCGAGGGCCGTCCGAACAGCGGCGCCAGCCCGTCACGCTGCTCGACCTCGGCCAGCAGCACTTTCTTTCCGGCGGCCGCGGCGGCGGTCGCGATCGCGGCGGCGACGGTGGTCTTGCCGACGCCGCCCTTGCCCGAGACCACGATCAGCCGCGACTCGGTCAGCGAGGCGGTGGCGAGTTTGGCGGCTTGTGCGGTCATGTGGGATTCATCCTAGACCCCCGCCAGGCCCGCGCGAAGCGGCCGCCGCGGACGCGTCCTATAATCCCGCCCCGGAATGCGGTTCAGAGCGGCCGCGCTCGCGGCCTTCCTTCTCTCGCTGCCCTTGCTGTTCCCGGCGCTGGCGCGCGCCGAAACGGGGGCGGCCGTTCCGCATGCCCAGAAAGACGATGCGCCGGTGGTGGACATCATCGAGATCTCCGGGCTGATCGATCCGCCGATGGCCGAGTACATCGCCGACGAGATCCGCGAGGCCAACAAGGAGAAGGCCGAGCTGCTGGTGATCTCGATCTCCTCCGACGGCGGGCTCAACACGCGCACCGAGTCGCTGCTTCGCCTGATCGAGGCCTCGCGCGTGCCGGTTGCGGTTTACGTCGGGCCGCAGCGTGCCGTCGCGGGAGGGTCCGCGGCGGTTCTGACCGCTGCCGCGCACATCGCGGCGATCGGCCCGTCGGCACGGCTCGGTCCCGCCCACCCGACGAATCTCGCGGTCAAGGCCGACAGCGACCGTGGCCGTGCCCTGCGCACCGCGACGCTCGAGCAGCTCAACGAGCTCGCCGCGGCGCGCGGACGCGCACCGGCGATCTACCTGGACGAGGCCATCCCGGCCTCGGTCGCGCTCGACCGCAGGCAGGTGGACTACACGGTCGTGTCGGTCGCCGAGCTGCTTCAGCGCGCGAACGGCCGCGAGGTCACGACCGCCGCCGGCTCGCGCACGCTCAACTTGGACAAGGATGCGGTGGACATCCGCTTCCACAAGCCCGGCCCCTGGCCGCGCGTGCTCCACACGCTCGCCAATGCCTCGCTCGTCTACATCCTGCTCGTCGCCGGCGCGCTGCTGATCGCCTTCGAGCTGTTCCAGCCCGGCTTCGGCGTCGCCGGCGTCACGGGCGCGCTGCTGCTGGTCGGCGGCGTCTACGGCCTGACGGTCCTGCCGTCGTCGCTGTGGGCGGTGATCGCGCTCACCGGCGGAACGATTCTGATGACGCTCGACGTCAAGCTCGACGGGCTGGGCGTGCCGACCGCCGTCGGCGCGGTCGCGTTCTCCGCCGGCTCGTTCGGTCTGTTCCCCGGCCCGGCCGCACCGCTTCGAATTGCGTGGTGGCTCGCGCTGTTGGGTGTGGTGTCCGCCTTGGTGTTCTTCGTGCCCGTCATGACGCTTGTTCGCCGCGCGCGGCAGCCCGTTCGCAAGAACGCCGACGCATCGCTCGTCGGCCAAGCCGGTCAGGTGCGAAGCATCCTCAACCCCGAAGGCTATGTCTGGGTCGCCGATGCCCTGTGGCGCGCGCGCGCCGACGAAGGCGAGCGCATCCGCGTCGGCGAGGACGTGCTCGTGACCGGCCTCGAGGGAACGTTGCTTCGCGTCCGCCGCGCCTGAGCAACCATTCGGATCATTTCTCACGGTAAATCCCCTGGTCAGCGTGCCACCCGGCATCATCCAAGCGAATCGCAAGGTTTTCGCCACATTCGCAGTGGGCACTTTTCAGGAACATCTCATCCTCGTCTGGCGTCGTATAACAGCGAGGAAAGGTTGATATGCGAACGGACACGGTGCGGAACCTCTACGAGACGGACGACGGGTGGCAGTCCCGGGCCGCCTGTCGCGGTCGTGATGCCACGCTGTTCTTCTCGCCTGCGACCGGCGAGCTGAAAGAGGAGAAGCTTGCCCGTGAGGCACGCGCGAAAACGATTTGCCGCGAGTGCCCCGTGCGGACGCAGTGCCTGGAGTTCGCCCTCGATACCCGCGAGCCCTACGGGATCTGGGGCGGCCTCAACGAATTGGAGCGCCGCAGGTTGATGGCGAAACGAGCCGGGTAGGCCCTTCCCCCCTCCCGCCCGGCATCGAACGCGGCGTCATCCACGCGGCCGGGGTCTGCTGACGAGACCCCGGCCGCTTCTTTTTCCCGGAAGCCGTCGGGTAGGCTGCCCCGACGATTCGTCCGTTCGACGTGGAGGTGCGCCGTGCCGCAATGGGAGTACGCGTCGGTGCCGTTGATCCCGCACGCGATTCAAGAGATTCTCAACAACTGGGGCGACGAAGGCTGGGAGCTGGTGCAGGTCTACAACCCGACCGACGTTCCCGGAACCGTCGCGCTGCTGAAGCGCCCGAAGCAGTCATGAGCGCCGAGGAGAGGCTGAGCTCGCTCGGGCTGGTCCTTCCCGAGCCGCCGAAGGCGGTAGCGGCCTACGTGCCCACCGCCGTATCGGGCGCGACCGTCTACGTGTCGGGCCAGGTGCCGTTCAGGGACGGTGCGCTGACGCGGACGGGCCTGGTCGGCCGCGACGTGACGCTGGAGGATGCCGTCGATGATGCCCGCGTGTGCGCGGTCAACGTGCTCGCACAGCTGCGGGACGCCGCCGGTGGATCGCTCGACAACGTTGCGCGCATCGTCAAGGTCACCGTGTTCGTGGCCTCATCCGAGGGCTTTCATGCCCAACCGACCGTCGCCAACGGGGCCAGCGAGCTGTTCGTCGAGGTGTTCGGTGACGCGGGCCGGCATGCGCGCGCGGCGGTCGGGGTCGCGGCGCTCCCGATGGGCGCGACCGTCGAAGTCGAGGCGATTGCCGAATTGTCCTAGGAACGGCCGGAAAGTTCACCGGAACGTCACGCCGATGTGTGCGTGAGGCAACACGAACCCGGGTATGCTTGCAATTGTAAGCACACCGGGGTGAGGGGCTTTCACGGAGCACACGAGGCGAGAGGCGTTGTGCTCATGGTGACGTTCTGGTGCAGCTGGTGCGGGGCGACGACCCGCGCGGATTCCGCCGCGATGCGGGTATCGTGCCGCCGGTGCGCGGTCGAGCTGTGGAAGCTGCTCGGCATGCGATTCGGAACCGACATGGTTCCGCTCGATCCCGGACAGCAGCCGCCCGAGCCGGCCGCGGCCCGCAAGCAGTTCCGTTTCGTGGATCCGGCAGGCAACGAGGTCGGCCGGACCGAGGTCGATCCGCTCAGGAGCGAACGATCCGTACGTCGCCGTCGCGGCGCGTAAAGCCCTCCGCATCCAGCCGCTCGAGCAGCGGAATCGCGTATTTGCGTGAGGTCTGAAGGATCTCTTTGATCCGGCCTGCCGTCAGAGGACCTTCCGCGTTCACGGCATCGGCGATTGCCGCTTTGGCGGCGTCGAACCGCTCGGCCGTATAGGCGATGTCGGTGTTGATCTTGATCAGCGCGCCGGCGTCGGTGAGCGCCTTGATCAGCGCCGCGCCGTAGCGCGAGGCGAGGCCGGACAGCGGCGGCGGGCTGAACCCCGACGCGTCCATCTCGGCGATCAGCTTCGCGCGCACGGCGTCCTGCTCGGGCGAAAGCGTGACGCGGTGCCCGGCTAGGCGCACGATGGCAGCGTCCTGGTCGATCTCGTCTTTCATCGCGTCGAGCATCTCGTCGAACAGCTTCGCGTCGCCGATGCCGGCATCACGGCGGAGCGTGTCGCGCGGGATGCCTTTCTCCAGCGGCGTGTGCGCGTGGTAGCGCCGCAGTCCGTCGCGAAGCCGCTTGGCGGCCGCGTCGAACCATGCGCGAGAGACCCAATAGGACGGAAGCCCCACGGCGTCGCCGGGGTCGGCGGCGGTCAGCCACGCTCGATCGGCACGGGCGACGACGCCGCGTTCGCTGACGGTGAGCGTCGCCAGCACCGCCGGCTCGGTTGCGGCGGCCGCGCGCGCGTTCAGCTGCGCGACGCGATCGTCGCCGGTGCGTCCGTGCGGCGGGTGCGCGTCGAGCACGGTTCCGCCCGCAACGGTCTGCCGGCGGCCGGTATCGCGCAACACGATCCGGTCGCCCGGTGCCGCCACGACCGGTTCGGTGGTGGTGATGCGCGCGAAGGCTCGCGTGCCGGCCTCGATTCGCTCGGCGTCGAGAAGACGGATGCGCGCAGGCGTCTCCGCGGTGCCCGCATACAGAAGGAACGCGCCTTTGCCGGTGACGGCATGGTCCAGCGAACGCACCCCGTGCAGCTCGGCGTCGATCGTGGTGGTGACGCGCCAGGCGCCGGGCGCGACGACCGCGTCGCCGCGGCGGATTTCGTGCCGGTCCAGCCCCGCCAGGTTCAGGGCGACACGGCTGGTCGGTACGGCTTCGGTTCGCGCGGTGCGGTGCGTTTGCAACGAACGGATGCGTGCTCGCGTACCCGGCGGCAGGATCTCGACCTCCTCGCCTTCGCGCAGGCATCCGCCCGTCAGCGTGCCGGTGACGACCGTGCCGGCGCCTTTTATCGAAAACGAGCGGTCCACGAACAGTCGCGGCCGCCCGCGGTCGAAGGGTTCGGGCGTGCGGTCCAGCAGGGCCTCGATCGCGGTGACCAGCGTGTCGATTCCCTCCCCGGTGACGGCGCTGACCGGGACGACCTCGGCATCGTTTAGCACGGTGCCGGCGATGCGCGCGCGAACGGACTCGGCCGCGGCGGCAGCGTCGGGTGCGGTGTCGACCTTGGTCAGCGCGACGACACCGCCGCGCGCGCCGAGCAGATCCAGGATCGCCAGATGCTCCTCGGATTGCGGGCGCCAGCCTTCGTTGGCGTCCACGACGAACACGACCGCATCTACTTGGCCGGCGCCGGCGAGCATGTTGTGCACGAAGCGTTCGTGTCCGGGCACGTCCACGATGCCGATCTCGCGGCCCGAGGGCAGTGTCGTCCACGCAAAGCCCAGATCGATGGTCAGGCCGCGCGCCTTCTCTTCGGCGAGCCGGTCCGGATCGATGCCGGTCAGGCGCGTGATCAGCGTGGACTTGCCGTGATCGACGTGGCCGGCGGTGCCGAGAACGAACATGGCCTCACGCTATCGCGCAGGGCCGTGGTCGTGCGTGGTCGTCAGCACCCGTTGACGAGCAACTCCTCGAGCAGCGTCGGACGGTCGGTCATGATTCCGTCCACGCCCATCGCGATCAGCCTGCACATCGTTGCGGCATCGTTGATCGTCCATACGTGCACGGCCAGGCCGTTCGCATGCGCCTTGGCGACGAATTCGCCGGCGTCGTCGATGACCGGGATGCCGTTGAACGTGATCGGCACCTGCATCGCCACGTAGCGCGGGTTCGGCGCGCCCGGTCCGCGAGCGGCCGCCCAGAATGCGGCGGTCTCGGCGGTTGCCGTCGCGGTGTGCACCTCGGGTGCCCACACCTTGAACAGCTCGACGGCGTGGTCGAGGAACGATACGACGATCACGTCATCCGCGCGGCCGTACTCGTCGAGCAGCGCGGCCAGGGCCTGCTCGTAGGGAGTCGTGTCGGGCGCGCTGGCCTTGATCTCGATGTTGATCCGAATGTCGGGGAACGCCTCCAGGACCGCGCGCAGGGTCGGGATGCCGAAGTCGGCCGCATCGAAGCCGGGCAACGGATCGCGGGCGCCGGTTGCCATGCCCCGCAGGACGTACTCGCCGGCCGGACGCGAGTGCGTTGTGCCGATGCCCGGGACGAACCAGTGCGCAGCATCCAGCGTCTTGATCTGCGCCAGGGCCATCGAGTCCACGCGGCCCGCGCCGTTCGTGGTCCGGTTGACCGTCGCGTCGTGGATGACCACGATCTCGCCGTCGGCGGTCGCGTGCACATCCAGCTCGAGCACGTCCGCGCCCTTGGCCACCGCGGTCTTGAACGCATACAGCGTGTTGGAGGGGGCTTCGATCTCGCCGCCCTGGTGCGCGATGTTCAGCACGGGCCCGCCGAGCCAGGGGTTCGACGTCGCCGTCGCGCCGCCCGGTCCTGCCAGCGCGGCCGCCAGCGCCGCAGCCGCCACCATCGTTCGAATCGCTCGCATCTTCTCGTTCCTCCCGGATGTGTGTTCCCAAAGATTCGCCATGACGGGGACTCCTCCTGCCTGGATGCGGCAGCGGTTCGCTGCCCGTGCGACGGGAGCCGGCTTGCGTGAGCGGCGCGGGGCGAGCGGCTGCCGACGGCGGGGGTCTAGCGCGGCTTTTCGTACAGGGACACGTGCTGGGTGCTGGCGACGGTGAAGGGCTCGCGGCGCCAGCCGCCCCATCGCTCGCGCAGCCGAAGGCCGGACAGACGAGCCATCAGGTCCAGCTCGCTCGGCCACGCGTAGCGCAGCTCGATCGGGACCATCTCGATGCCCTTCTCGGTCATCTCGATGTGCTGGCCGTGGATCCGCTGGTTCACCGAGTCGTGGATCGACACGCCCAGGCGGACGCGGTCGGCATCCAATGACTGGATCTGGACGCGCTGCGCGCCGTCGAAGCGCGTCATGTCCGGCACGAACGCTTCGATCAGGAAGAAGCCGCCGGGATCCAGATGCGCGGCGACGTTGGCGAAGCAGTCGATCTGCTCCTCGGCCGACGTGAGCGCGAAGAAGGTGTTGAACACGCAGTAGATCAGCGAGAAGGCGCCCTCCACCGGCACATCTTCGAAGTCGCCGATCACGCAGGTGATGCGGCCGCCGCCGGGCTTTTCTTTCAGCTTGGCGATCATCGCCTCCGAGACGTCGATGCCGTGCACCTCGATGCCGCGGCCCGCGAGCGGAATCGCCACGCGGCCGGTCCCGACCCCCAGCTCCAGCGCGCGGCCGGCGCCGGCGTACTCGGCCAGCGTCGGTACCGTCGCGGGATCGTCCACGCCCAGGCCCGCGACCATCTCGTCGTAGAAGGG
>DATLFO010000214.1:0-15990 GCA_035541035.1 Actinomycetota bacterium | reverse complement strand
CCGCGTCGTGTCGCTGGGGTTACAGGCGCGCGAGCAGGCGAAGGCGAAGGTGCGCCAGCCGCTGGCGCGCGTGTGGGTCGAAGGCGCGGACGTGCCGGCGTCGCTGCACGTCATGGTGCTGGAAGAGCTGAACGTGAAGTCGATCGAGCACGGCTCTCCCGGGGATGCTCAGGTCGCGTCCGCGTCGGAAGGCGGCGTGACCGCGCACCTGGACACCGAGATTACCTCCGAGCTGCGCGCGGAAGGCAACGCGCGCGAGCTCGTGCGGGCAGTTCAGAACCTGCGAAAGAACAGCGGCCTCGCCGTCGCCGACCGGATCTCGCTCACGCTGGACGTGTCCGAGGATCTGTGGACGGCTTTGGAGCCGCACCGCGAATGGATCGCCGCCGAGGTGCTCGCCACCTCGTTCGAGCGCGGCTCGTCCGGCTCGCCGCTCGGCAAAGCCGACGTGAAGCTGGACGGCAACAAGATCCCCTTCGCCATCGAACGCGTGTAGCTCACGCGTGAGCCGCCGCCGCAGCGAAATCGTGGCCGCATGATCGACAAACCGTCAGACCCTTCTTGACCGAGCGCCCACATGCCGGGCAGTCGCGAATTCCTCGCCCAGTAACGAATTCCCGGCAGGCGATCGCACTCCGCCTAAGACCGATCGTTGCTGTCATACCCTTGTTCTAGATTGGTGGCATGATCGCAGTCGAATCCAGTCGCGCGTCCGACGCTCGTCGTCACCTGTCTGCGACCATCGACGCATTGCAGTCCGCAGTTTCGGACTCGCCGGAGCTTGCGATCGACGCGCTTCGCGCGGCCGACCGTCTGATCGCTTCTGCCGTCGCCGCAATCGCACGCGGCGTGATCGATTCGGCCGCCGGGCTCCCCACTCCGCTCGTGCTGCAAATGGACGCGCGGGCCGTGGGCTACGAGGCCCGCGCGATGACTCGCACCGCGTCAGTGCTTTCGTCGATGCCGCGCACGCTCGCGGCGTTTCGCTGCGGTCTGCTGTCGTGGTCGCAGACGCGCGGCATCGTGGCCGCGATCAAGCCGTGCCGCGTGGAAGACCGCATCGAAATCGACCGGCTCATAGGCTCCCAGGTTCCTTCGTTGATCGATGCCGATCCGGACCGTATCGTCGAGATCGTCGACGATGAGGTCGCCCGCCGCCGCCGCGACCTGACCGAACGGCGCGAGGAACGCGCCGTCGAACGAAGCTTCATCGCGTTCCAGCCGCGGCTCGGCGGCCGCACCATGTTCTACGGCGAAGGCGACACCGCTTCGGTCGCGACGCTCGTCGAAGCCTTGGACCGCGCCGCCGGCGCTCCGGCGAATCAAGAAGACGACGACGCGCCGACGCGCGCGCAGCAGCGCTACGACGCGTTGATCGCGCTCGCCGGCGGGTCTGCCGCGCCATCGGCGCGGCCGCTCGTGCTGGCGACCGTCGATGTCAATGACCTGACAGCCGGCGAGACCGCCGCGCGCGTCCTTTGGAATCTGGCGGGCCGCGCACCGCGACTGTCCCCGATCGGAACCGAAACCATGCTCTGCGACTCGGCCGTGCTTCCGGTCGTGTTCGACAACGGACAGCCGATCGCCGTCGGCAACACGACGCAGCCCATCCCCCGCCGGATCCGGCGTGCCGTCACGACCCGCGATCAGGGATGCCGGTTCCCCGGCTGCGACCGGCCCGTCGCATGGACGGATGCTCATCACATCCGGCCGCGCTCACATGGAGGCGCTTCCACGCCGGCGAATCTGATCAGCCTGTGCCGGCGCTGCCATCGCCGCATTCACAAACGAGGATGGCGAATAGAGCTAGAACCGGATGGAGTCGCGCTGTTCACGCACCGAGCCCGCCGCTACCGGAGCGATCCGGCGACGGGTCCGCCTCGCGCCGCCCCGTGACGTGCCCGCTTACGCCAGTGAAGGAAACTGCTTACGGCTTGCAGACGCCGCAGGCTTTGTAGCCTTCGCGGCGGGCTTCGCTCTTGGTGAGCTTCATCGTGCCGGCTCCCTTGGCGTAGCGGCAGGTCGTCTTGTGGAACTTGTCGCGGTCGGGAATGACCACGACCTGCTGCTGCGCGGCCGGCGTGCGGGCGGCGGTCTTCTTGGCCGCGGTCTTCTTCGCGGCGGTCTTCTTCGCGGGCGTACGCGATGCGGACCCGGCTGCGGCGGTGGTGCGGCGCGGAGGCAGGACCTCTTCCTCGGCCTCGTCGGCCACGAGATCCTCTTCCTCGTCGGGGAGAATGATCGCGGGCGGCGCTTCGGTCGCGGCGGGCGGCGCTTCGGTGATGGTGGGCGCTCCGCTTTGCGCCTCGCCCCATGCGGGCTCGCCGTAGGGCGCTCCGGCGGTTGCGACACGGGGCGGCCGGCCCTTGACGACGCCGAGCAGCAGGAAGATCGCGGCGAGGACGCTCGATGCGATCGACACCCAGATCAGCTCGAGGCCGGTCTGAAAGATGCCGATGATCAGCGTCACGAAAGCGACGACGACCAGGACGGCGCTCGCTGCGATCAAAACCTAGCTCCTTCCGTATGTTCGTCGGTCCGAACGGCGCCCGAGTCTAACGCTTAGCCCCAAAGCACGCCAGGAACCAGCCTATCGGGCCAAAGCGAGGGAATGCGAACCTCGAAGCGTCAGCGGCGCCAGAACTCGCGGGCGTCGGCCGGGGCCGGCTCCGTGGGAGGATTGGCGGCATCGCCGAGCTCGCGGGTCATTCGCGCCACGACGGCGGCACGCGTGTCCGGCTCGGCGACCGACGGGGTCGAGGTGGCCGGACCCTCGGGTCGCACGCCCATCGGCCGGGGCGGCGGCGCGGGCGGCTCGGCCCCGGCGGCGCGGCGCAAGCCGATCCCCGCGGGCCTCGGTCCGTCCGGCACGGGCTTGGCCCGCGGGCTATCCCATCGCGTGGGACGCTTGACGGATGCGTCCGGAGACGACGATGCGGCAGCGGCATCGCCGGCCACCGGCATGTGCGCCGCTGGCGACGGCGTATCCGCGGGTCCGTTGACGGCAGCGGATGACGGGGCAGACGTGAGCGCCGTGGCGCCGACGGCCTCCCCCTCGAGCTGCTGGAGCATCCTCACGTGCTCGGCGAGCATGCGGCGCAGCCGCTGACGAAGCTCGATCTCCTGCCGGCGCAGCTCCTCGACGCGCGCCTGGATGGTGGTCAGCGCGCCCGCCGCGCCGGAGTCCACATCCTTGGCGCGTCGCGCGGTCATCTCGTCGATCTCCTTGGCGCGCTGCTCGGCGCGCGCGACGATCTCGGCGGCGCGCCGCTTGGCCTCCTCGAGCGCGGCCTCGGCCGCGCGCTGCGTCGCCACGAGCGCTCGCTTCATCTCCTCGCGAGCCTCGGCGCGCTCCTCGGCGCGCACCGCCGGCGACGCGGACGCGGTACCGGCCGGGGCAGCGGCGGGCGTCTCGGTCGAGCCCGTCGCGCCGCGGTACGCGGCTTCTTGCTGGACGGAAGCAAGCTGGATTCGGAGACGCTGGTTCTCGGCGTAGACGCGCCCGTACTCCTCGGCCACCTCGTCGAGGAAGGTGTCTACGTCCTCTTCGTTGTAGCCGCGGAACGCCTCGCGGAACTGCTTGTGCTGAATGTCGTGCGGGGTGATGGTCATCGCGCCACCGAAACTACCATGCCGACGCCGAAAGTCACGCCGCCGCGCACACTGCCTGGGAGATGATTCCCAGCACAACGAAGACCAAAATGGGCGAGAGATCCATAGCGCCCATGCCGATCCTCACCGGCGGGATGAGCGGGCGCGCGAGACGCAGAACCGGCTCGGTCACCGCATAGAGCGCGGTGGCGATCGGGCGGATGGACTCGGGGATCTGCGGAAACCACGACAAGATCAGCCGCGCGAAGATCACGAACGTGTAGATGCGCAGCAGCAGACAGACGATCGCCACGACGAGCGGTCCTTACGCTTCCCCGAAGAAGCCGTGCTCGGCGAGGCGCCGCTTCTCATCGGCGGAGACCTCGACGTTGACCGGCGTGATCAAAAAGACCGAGTCGGCGACCTTCTGCATCCGGCCGTTGAGCCCGTAGACCAGTCCCGATGCGAAGTGCAGGATCTTGGGCGCGTGCCGCGGCTCGGTCGAGCGCAGGTTGATGATCACCGGGACGCCGGCCTTGAACCGGTCGCCGAACTCCTGCGCGTCGTCGTAGACGCGGGGCTCGACCACGTGGACCTGGCGCGGCGACGCCGACGTCGTCAGCTGACGAACGACCCCGCGTCCGGCCGGATGGTTG
The DNA here is from genome assembly GCA_035541035.1 of Actinomycetota bacterium. Classification (GTDB taxonomy): domain Bacteria; phylum Actinomycetota; class AC-67; order AC-67; family AC-67; genus DASWHR01. Next base: position 11,743 of record DATLFO010000214.1, on the reverse strand, counting down.
GACGGCTGCTCGTCACGGCCCAGCGTCCGAACCATGCGGGTCGGCTCTTCGCGCCGCTCCGGCGCTTGCGGCGTGATCTCTTCGAGCTCCTCGTCCTCTTCCATGAGCCCGAGGTAGACGAGTGTTTTCTTCCACAGTCCGGCCATCGTGTTCTCTCCGCCTCCTGTGCGATGTCGGCATGTTATGCCAGGAGACACGGATCGGCGTCGAAGATGGAAGCGCGCGCCCGACCCATGCCGATTCTACCCGCCGCCTGCCGGCGGACGGGGTCCGTAGATCGCGGTTCCGACCCGCACGATCGTGGCTCCCTCCTCGACGGCGACCTCGAAGTCGCCGCTCATTCCCATGGAGAGCTCGCTCAGCCCGAGCGCCGCGGCCGCGGCCTCCAGGGTGCGGAACGCGGCCCGGCTCGCGGCCTCGTCCCCGGGTGCGGGAATCGTCATCAATCCCCGAACCTCGATGCCCTCGACGGCCCGGACCGCATCGACCACTGCCGGCGCCTCGGCGACGGGCACGCCGCCTTTGCTCGCTTCGCCGCTGACGTTGACCTGGATCAGGATCGGCTGGACCGCGCCGGCCTCGGCGGCCCGCCGGCCGATCTCGTGTGCCAGCTCGACCGAGTCCACCGAATGGACCAGCGCGACCCGGCCGGCCACCGCCTTGACCTTGTTGCGCTGCAACCGGCCGATGAAATGCCAGCGGATCGCATACTCGGCGAGCGCCTCCTGCTTGGCGGCCAGCTCCTGGACCCGGTTCTCGCCGACGTCGGCGACTCCGGCGGCCACGATCCGGTCGGGCTCGACGGTCTTGGCCGCGGCGACCAACGTCACCGCGGACGGATCGCGCCCGGCGCGCGCGGCGGCGGCGGCGATGCGCTCGAGCACGGCGGGCGCGCCGAGTCCGGGCGGCGGCAGCGGCGGCATCTACGGCTCCAGCCGGGCGATGACGCCCTGCCGGGCCGCGTCGCCGGCGCGGTGCGAGAAGAAGCGATGCGACTCGCAGCGGGTGCACGCAAGCGCGAGGGTCGCGTCGCGAATGCCCGCATCGCGGAACGCGGCCGCCGTTCCGGCCCACAGGTCGAGGTGGCGCCCGTTCATGATCCCGGGACCGAACCGCCCCGTGGCCGGGCCGGCAACCTCGTCGCCGACTTCGTAGCAGCACGGCCCGATCGACGGTCCGGCGAGCGCGATCACGCGGGAGGGATCGTCGAAGACGGCGGCGGCCTTGGCGACGATGCCCGCGACGAGACCGCGCCAGCCCGCGTGCACCACCGCGATGCGACGTGCCCTCGGGTCGGCCATCAGGATCGGGACGCAGTCGGCGACCAGGACGACCAGCGCGGCACCGGGCTCGTCGGTCCAGAGCGCGTCGGTGTCGGGCAGGACCGTCGCGACGTCGGTCGCCCCGCGCCCGCATTCCGCTGCGGTGACGCGGCCGATCGTGGTGCCGTGCACCTGACGGCCGCCGGTCCAGTCGCCGCCGCTCGCCCCGACCGCGGTCAGGGCCCGGGCCCGGTTTTTCAGGACGCGGCCGGGCTCGTCCCCGGCGACCAGCGACAGGTTCAGCGAGCCGCGCTCGCCGTGGCCGCCGTGGCGTGTGGTGAAGATCGCGGAAATGCCGGAGCGGGCGAGAGCGGGGGACCCGAGATACGCGCCGGGCTCCGCTCCCGCCCGCCCCGGAAATGCTCCCCAGGCGAACAGGCCTGTCCCCTTCTCGTTACCGCCTCAAGAAGGAGGGGATGTCTTCCAATTCGTCGTCGGAGTCGAACACGAGCGTCCGGCGCGGCTTGGCCGGCTCGGACGTGAACTCGTCCTCCTCGTCCTCGTCGAGCGTCAGGTCGGCGCCGACCTCGCGAGTCGCCCACCGCTCGAACCCGGCGGCAATGACGGTCACGCGGACCTCGTCGCCCAGCGAGTCGTCGATGGCCGTACCGAAGATGACGTTGGCGTCCGGGTGCGCGTGGTCGCTGATGATCCGGGCGGCCTCGTTGATCTCATAGAGCGTGAGGTCGCTGCCGCCGGTGATCGACAGCAGCACGCCGCGGGCTCCGTCGATCGAGGACTCCAGCAGCGGGCTGGAGATCGCCGCGCGAGCGGCCTCGACGGCGCGGTTCTCGGCGCGGGCGTGGCCTACACCCAGAAGGGCCGAACCGGCATCGGTCAGGATCGCGCGGACGTCCGCGAAGTCCAGGTTGATGACGCCCGGCGTGGTGATCAGGTCGGTGATGCCCTGGACGCCTTGGAACAGGACCTGGTCCGCCATCTTGAAGGCGTCCAGCATCGTGGTGTTCTCGTCGGCGACGTCGAGCAAACGGTCGTTCGGGATGACGATGAGCGTGTCGACCCGCTTCTTTAGCTCTTGGATGCCGCGCTCGGCCTGCTCGCCGCGGACCTTGCGCTCGAAGCTGAACGGACGGGTGACGACACCGATCGTCAGGGCGCCGAGCGACTTGGCGACCTCGGCCACGATCGGCGCGCCGCCGGTGCCGGTGCCGCCGCCTTCGCCGGCGGTGACGAACACCATGTCGGCTCCCTTGAGAACCTCCTCGATGGTGTCGCGCGCGTCTTCGACGGCGCGGCGACCCTGCTCCGGGTCGGAGCCGGCTCCGAGGCCGCGGGTGATCTCACGCCCGATGTCGAGCTTGAGGTCCGCATCCGACATCAGAAGCGCCTGCGCGTCCGTGTTGATGGCGATGAACTCGACGCCCTTGAGGCCTTCCTCGATCATGCGGTTGACGGCGTTTACGCCGCCGCCGCCGATGCCCACGACCTTGATGACCGCGAGATAGTTCTGCGGGGTTGTTGCCATTACGGACCGCCTCCTTCGGTGGCCACGACCACTCTCTACTCCCCTACGGCCGGACCCCCGATGCCCGGGAGTCCGTTCAATAACCCGGCGTCCGCTTCAGGGGAAGCCGAAGCGGCGCTTAGGGCCCACCCGCCGAAAATTCGGCTGGCGTGTCGCCGGTGGCTCACCGTTTCAGACCGGGTACCCCCTTAGTTGAAGGTTCCGATCCCCTCGAGCGTTACTTGAGCCACAAGCGTTGGGGAAGGCACGCCGTGAAGGCAGATCCGTTATTTGCGCTGGTCAGATCCGGTGTTAACGCTCAACTTTAGGCTGAGTGTTATGTAAACCTCATCTGACGGTCGAGACAGTAAACGAGCCCTCATGTTCTAGTCAAGCCGGAATCAGAACAATTTTTCGGGCAATAACACGTGTTTTCGAGGGATGGGGCTGGCTCCTACTGAGCATCGCCGATGGAGCGGCGAACGGACGAAGCGGCCCGGTTGATCCGCGCTATGCGAAGACGGCAGCGGGGCGATGGGGCGCGCGGACGTCGATCTGCTTGACCCGCTTGCCGTCGGTCTTCGCTCGCTCGAAGATCGCCACGACCGCTTGCATCTTCGGCAGGACCGATTCGGCGTCCCCGAAGATGATGCGAGTTCCGCCGATGCGCGCGGCGATCGCCTCCGGCTCGGGGGCTTCCAGGTCGGTCGTCTTATCCCGCGCCCAATCGGGCAAGCTGCTCCACAGCCGCAAGGCCGCCTCCAAGGCGGGCGAGCCGGGCTCGGCGCGGACGGTGACCCGCGGCATGCCGGCCGGCGGCACGGCCACCGGTGCGATCAGCCGTCCGGAGGCCTCGATGAGCCAGGTCGCTCCCCCGACGACGGCGGCCGCGGCGGGGGTGCGTTCCCGGACCCGGATCCGGACCTTCGAGGGGTACAGACGCTCGACGCTCGCGTTCGCCACGATGGGCAGATCCTCGACGCGCGACTCGACCCGGCCGGCGTCCACCGACAGAACGTTCTGGCCGATCCGCAGACCGCTCGCTTCCAGCACCTCGGCGCGGCTGAGCATCTTGACGCCGGCGATCTCGATGCCGTCGAGGGCGAACAGCGACGAGCGGGTGAGCGCGACGCCGCCTCCGACGAGGCCGCCGAGCACGGTGACGGTCAACACCATCCGGCGGACCTTTCTGAGCCTGGCCCGGCGGGCGCGGCGCGTGCCGGCGGGAGCCCGAGCGGTCCGGGGCGTGCGCTTTTTCACTCGCCCGATTCCTCGAACCGGCCGATGAGCTTCACTTCGGTCTCGAGTCGCACGCCCGCATTCTCCAACACCTGGCGCTGGATCCGGCGGATCAAGGTATGGACGTCGGCGGCGGTGGCGCCGGGCTCGGCGACGATGAAGTTGGCGTGGACCTCGCTGATCCGTGCGCCGCCGTGCGTGGTTCCCTTGCCGCAGATCCGCTCGACCAGGCTGCCGGCGGCCTCCTCGGGCGGGTTCTTGAAGACGCTGCCGGCGTTCGGCAGGCCGACGGGCTGGGTCGCCCGGCGCCATTCGCGGGCCTCGCGCATGCCGGCGGCGATCTCGTCGGGATCGCCCGGGCCGAGCGCGGCGAGCCCGGCGGTCACGATCGAGCCGGCCGGAAGCGCGCTCGCCCGGTAGACGAAGCCGAGATCGGCGGCGTCGATTGTGCGGGAGGAGCGTGCGCTGAGGTCGAAAACCGTGGCCTCGATGAGCACCTCGGAGATGCTTCGATGGTGCGCGCCCGCGTTCATCGCGATCGCGCCGCCGAAGCTTGCCGGGATGGCCGCGGCGAACTCGAGGCCGGCCAGGCTCGCCCCGGCGGCCAGCGAAGCGAGTGCCGGCACGGGCATGGCCCCGCCCGCGGCCACGGCGGTCCCTTCAACGCGCGCCCAGCGGAACCCGCCGCCGAGCCGGACCGCGATCCCGGGGAAGCCTTCGTCGGAGACGAGCATGTTCGATCCGCGGCCGATCACCAGAAGCGGCAGCCCGGTCTCGTCGAGCGCGTCGGCGAGCGCGGCGAGGTCCTCCTCGCTCTCGGCCTCTATATAGACGTCGGCGGGGCCGCCGAGCTGATAGGAGGTCAGCGAGCCCAGCGGCATGAAGGTCTCGCAGCGGCCGTGGGCGCGGGCGCGGATCAGGGCGGCCGCCCGCTCGGCGGTCTCGGCTCGGGTCACGACACGGCGGGGCTGCGGTCCCGCAGCCGGTCCAGGATCTCGTCGGCGAGCATCGTGATGTCCCCCGCCCCGAGTGTCAGGATCAGGTCGCCGGGGCGGCCGATCCGGGCGGCGAAGCCGGCCAGGTCGCTGCCGAGGGGCAGGTACGCCACCCGCGCGCGAGGTACCGCGTCGAGCAGGCCGTCCACCACCCGCTTGCCGGTCACGCCGGGGACCGGCTGCTCGCCGGCTCCGTAGACGTCGGTCACGACGGCCAGGTCCGCACCGGCCAGGGCCGCGCCCAGCGCCGCGCCCATCGCCTCGGTGCGCGAGTAGCGGTGGGGCTGGAAGATGGCCACGATCCTGTCGAAGCCGCGCTCGCGCGCCGAGGCGAGCGTCGCGGCGATCTCCGTGGGATGGTGGGCGTAGTCGTCCACGATGGTGATGTCGTTGGCGAGGCCGCGGAACTCGAATCGCCGGGCCACGCCGCCGAAGACGGCGAGCTCCTCGGCCGCGGTCTCGAACGGGACCCCCGCCAGGTCCGCGACGGCGAAGGCGGCGAGCGCGTTGCGAAGGTTGTGGTCGCCGGCGACCGACAGGCTCGCCTCGCCCAGATGCTCGCCGTCTCGGGCGATGGCGGCGCGAATCCCGCCGGGCCCGCGCTCGATGACCCGGGCCCGCCAGCCGTCGCCTTCGCCGATGCCGTAGCGCACCACGGTTACGGGAATCCGGTCCGCGATGCCGGCCGACCCCGGGTCGTCGTCGCAGAGCACGACGGTGCCGCCCGGACGGACGTTGGCCACGAAGCTCAGGAACGCCTGGCGGATCTCGTCCTCGTCCCGGTAGTAATCAAGATGGTCGGCCTCGATGTTGGTGACGACGGCCACGTCGGGCGCGAGCCACAGGAACGAGCCGTCGGACTCGTCGGCCTCGGCGACGAGCCATTCGCCGGTGCCGTGGTGCGCGTTGGTTCCGGTCTCGTTGAGGTCGCCGCCGATCAGGAACGTGGGATCGAGGCCCGCGTGGCGCATCGCCATCGCGATCATCGAGGTGGTGGTGGTCTTTCCGTGCGTGCCGGCGACGGCGACGCCGCGCCGCTCGCGCATCAGCATGGCGAGCACCTGCGCGCGCTGTAGCACCGGGATGCCGGCGGCGCGCGCGGCCTGCAGCTCGGGGTTGTGCGGCGGGATCGCACTGGATACGACGAGCGCGCCCGCTCCTTCGAGGTTCTCGGCGCGGTGCCCGACCTCGGCGCGCACGCCGAGCGCCCGCAGCGCGGCGAGGCCGCGGGACTCCTTGATGTCGGATCCGCTGACGGTGGCGCCGCGGGCGACCAGCACGCGTGCGAGCGCGCTCATGCCGGCCCCGCCCACCCCGACCAGGTGCACGGTGGAAAGGTCGTCGATGCGCCGGGCGTGCTCGCTCACCTGCTCGGTCCTTTCTCCGCCGCGTCCAGTACCATCGCCGCCAGCGCGGCGGCGGCGTCGGGCCGAGCATACGCGCGTGCGGCCGCCGCCATCGCGCCGCGGCGCGCGGGATCCCCGGCGATCTCGCGGATCAGGGCGGCCAGGCGCTCGGGACTGGCCTCGGTCTCGTCGATGATGATGCCCGCGCGGGCGCGCTCGAGCGCCGCAGCGTTGGCGCGCTGGTGGTCGTCGCGCGCGTAGGGATAGGGCACCATGATGGCCGGGACGCCGGCGGCGGCCACCTCCATGATCCCGGCACCCGAGCGGCACACGACCAGATCCGCGGCCGCGTAGACAAGATCCATCCGGTCGGTGAACTCGATCTCACGGATCGGTCCGGGCGCGGCGTCGCTCGCGTTGCCGCGGCCCGCGATGAGCAGGATCTGCATCGCGTGGTCGCCCGCCCAGGAGGCCGCCAGGGATCGCGCGGCTTCGCTGAGCCGCTTCGCGCCCTGGCTGCCGCCGGTGACCACGACGGTGGTCTTGCCGGGGTCGAGGCCGAAGTGCAGGAACGCTTCCGGCCGGAGCGCGTCGCGATCGAGCCGTGCGAGGGATTCGCGAATCGGATTTCCGGTGACACGTACCTGCGAGGGACGGGGAAATGCGGCGGCGGACTCTGCGAAGGTCGCCGCGACACGGCGCGTCAGGCGCGCGGTGATCCGGTTCGCGCGTCCCGGCACGGCGTTCTGCTCGTGGACCACGATCGGCACGCCGTTCAAACGCGCGGCGAGCGCCGCGGGCAGGCTCGCGTATCCGCCCATGCTCACCACCACCTGCGCGCGGCGGCGGCGAAGGATGCGCATCGCCTGCACGGTCGCGCGCAGCGCGGTCGCGGGCGCGAGGTAACGTCGTGCGCCGAGCGTCTTGGCCCACGGCAGCACCGCGATCGTGTCGAGCTCGAAGCCGGCCGCCGGGACCGCCCGCATCTCGAGGCCGCGCTCGGTGCCGATGAAGGAGATTGCGGCGTCCGGGCGACGGGCGCGCAGGGCCTCGGCGAGAGCCAGGCCGGGATAGACGTGTCCGCCGGTTCCGCCGCCGGCGATCACGATGGACGTTGGCATGTGCGCCGGCGCAGGGCTCGTCCCGCGCGGGGACGCGCGCTACGCCTTCGAGTCTCCTTCCTTGGGCGGGGGCCACTGCTCGCGACGCGCGACGGCGACCAGCATGCCGATCGCGGCCATCGTGAACACCAGCGCCGACCCGCCGAACGACATCAGAGGCAACGGCACGCCGGTGATCGGCAGCAAGCCGGTCACGGCGCCCATGTTGATTACCGCTTGCCCGACGATCCAAACCGTGATGCCGGCCGCGACGAGGCGGCCGAAGGTGTCGGGGGCGCGGCGCGCGATGCGGATGCCCGCGTAGGCCAGGCCCAGGAACAGCGCCAGGACCGCGAGCGTGCCGAGCAGCCCGAGCTCTTCACCGATGATCGCGAAGATGAAGTCGGTGTGTGCGTTGGGAACGTAGAGCCATTTCTGGCGGCTCTCGCCGAGGCCGACGCCGAACATGCCGCCGGAGCCGACCGCGATCAGCCCTTGCACGGCCTGATAGCCGGACCCGAGCGCGTCGGCGAACGGGTCGAGGAAGTTCATCAGCCGTTCCTTGCGGTAGGGCGCCGAGACCGCGAGCGCGAGCGTTCCGCCGACGCCCGCGGCGGCCATGCCGGCAATCAGCCGCATCGGGACGCTGCCGACGAACAGGATCACGAACACGATCAGCCCGATCACCAGCGTCGTGCCCAGATCCGGCTGCTTCATCACCAGCGCGATGATCAGCAGCGTGATCACACCGAGCGGCTTGAAGATCTCCATCATCGTCGCCAGACGATGCTGCTTGCGCGCCACGACGTCGGCCGCGACCAGCAGCAGCGCGAGCTTGGCGAACTCCGACGGCTGGATGCGCACCCAGCCGAAGCCGAGCCAGCGCGACGAGCCCGAGACGCGGATGCCGACGCCGGGCAGGAGCACCGCGACCAGACCGATGAGCGACACGCCCAGCAGCAGCCACGACAGCGGCCGCCAGCGGCGGTAGTCGCTGCGGGCGACGGCGACGGCAGCGATCAGACCGACGGTGGCCCACAACAGCTGACGCTTCACGAAGTAGAACGGGGATCCGTAGTTCTCGGCGGCCGAGACCGACGACGACGACAGGATCATGACGAGACCGAACACCAGCAGCGTGGCCGAGATGCCCGCGACCATCCAGCCGGAGCTATTGAGCACGACGATGTCGTCCTTGGCGCGCGCACGAGCCCTGCTTTTCCGACGCAGGCCGAGCCGGGTCCGGGCCAGTTGAACGACGGTCACGCGTCTCCTTTCGCGTCTTCGGACTCCCCTATTGTCACCCCGGTTGCGCCCGATTCCGCGGTGGCAAGAACGATGCGTTCGAAATCGTCGCCGCGCTCGGCGTAGCCGCCGTACCAATCGAAGGACGCGCAGGCGGGCGAGAGGATGACGGTGCCGCCCGCGGGCGCCATCGCGGTTGCGCGCCCGACCGCCTCGCGCATGGACGCGGCCCGCGCGACCGGGATCGAAGAGTCAGCGAACGCGGCCTCGACCTCACCCGCCGACTCCCCGATCGCGACCACGCCGGCGAGCCCGCTCGCCCGGGCGAGGACCGACAGATCCATGCCTTTGTTCCGTCCGCCGGCGATCAGCACGACGCCGCTTCGCCCTTCCAGCGCCGCGAGCGTCGCGTGCGGGTTGGTGGCCTTGGAGTCGTTGACGTAGACCACGCCGCCGATGGTCGCAACGATCGCGGTGCGGTGACGCGCGGGCAGGAACGCCGCCAGCGCCCGCGCGACCGCCGCCGGATCGGCGCCGAACGCGTCGGCCGCGGCGGCGGCGGCGACGGCGTCGGCGATCATGCCGGTGCCTTCGACCTGCAGCGAGGACACGGGGAACCGGAGCCGCTCCGAGGCGACCACGATCCCGTCCTCGACGCCGGCGCCGCCCTCGGGCAGCCGCGTCGCCGCGAACGGGACCACGCGCATCGGGCCCGCCGCCAGCGGCAAGCAGGCCGGGTCGTCGTGCACGATCGCGGTGTCCCCGGCGGTCTGGTTGGCGAAGATCCTCGCCTTGGCCGCGGCGTAGGCGTCGAAGCTGCCGTGCCAGTCGATATGGTCCTCGGCGATGTTGAGCAGTACCGCGATCCGCGGCCGGAACGATACGACGTGCTCGAGCTGGAACGAGGACAGCTCGCATACGATCACGCCCGCGCCTTGCAAGGCGACCTCGGTGAGGGTGGTGCCGATGTTGCCGGCCGCGATCGCGCCGTCGCCGGCGAGCGCCGCGGCGATCATCTCGGTCGTGGTGGTCTTTCCGTTGGTGCCGGTCACGCCGATGACCGGCGAATCCGTCATCCGATAGCCGAGCTCGATCTCGCTCCAGACCGGCACGCCCGCGTCGCGGGCCGCGGCGGTCAGCGGCGCGCGCGGCGGCACGCCGGGCGCGACGACCAGCAGGTCGGTGTCCTCGATCAGCGCCGGGTCCATGCCGCCGAAGACCGCGCGGGCGGCACCGGGCACCTCGGCGCCCGCGCCGTCGTCGGTGACGATGACGGTGGCGCCGAGCTCGATCAACGCGGCGGCCGCGGCGAGGCCGCTGATGCCGAGCCCGCCGACCAGGACCCGGTCGCCGCTGCCGGGAAGCACGCGCGTCGCAGGGTCGCCGAACCGGCTCAGCGCAGGCCCCCGCGCGCGAGGAAGTCGGCGTAGAACAGGCCGATGCCGAGCGCGGCGGACAGCCCGGCGATGATCCAGAAGCGGACGATCACCGTGAACTCGGGCCAGCCACCGAGCTCGAAGTGATGATGGACGGGCGCCATCTTGAACACGCGCCGCTTGAAGCCGCGGAACGCGACCACCTGCATGATCACCGAGGTGGTCTCGAGGACGAACAAGCCGCCGATGACCACCAGCAGCAGATGCGTGGACGTGAAGATGGCCAGAGCCGCGATGCCGCCCCCGAGGGCGAGCGAGCCGGTGTCCCCCATGAATATTCGCGCGGGCGCGGCGTTCCACCATAAGAACCCCGCGCATGCGCCCAGGCCGGCGGCGGCGACGATCGCAAGCTCGAGCGCGTCGTGGATCTCGTAGATGGGATGACGGAACTGCCAGAACGCGATGAAGACGTAGGCGGTGAACACGATCGCGCTCGCGCCGGCGGCGAGCCCGTCGAGGCCGTCGGTGAGGTTGACGCCGTTGGTGGTCGCCGACAGCACGACGAAGACCCAAGCGATGAACAGGTACTCCCCCAGGTCGAGCCGGGTGCGGCGCACGAACGAAAGATGCGTCACGAACCGGGACTGTCCGGTGAAGTGGATCACCACGACCGCGAGCCCGATCGCGACCGCGAGCTGCGCGAGCACCTTGGCCGTCTTGTTGAGCCCGAGGCTTCGCTGATGGCGGATCTTGATGTAGTCGTCGGTGAAGCCGACCGCTCCCATGGCGATGATCGTGCCCAAGACCGCAAGGCCGGTGGCTTTGATCGGAACCGCGCGCGGCACGTGGGCCGCGAGGTAGCCGGCGACGATCGCCACGATGATGATGATCCCGCCGGCGGTGGGCGTGCCGCGCTTCTGCTCGTGATAGTTGCCTTCGTCGCTCCAGTCCTCGCGCAGCAGCTGCCCGAACCGGCGCAGGCGGAAGATGCGGATCAGGAACGGCGTGCCGCCGAGCGAGACGAACAAGCTGACCATCGCCGCGTACAGGACCGACCTCATGCGGCTCCTCCCCCGGTCAGGGCATCGACGACACGTTCCAGGCCCGCCACGCGGGATGCTTTCACCAGCACCACGTCGCCGGGCTCGATTTCGGCCCGCACGTGCGCGGCGGCGGCCTCCGCGTCGTCGACCAGAACGGCCTCGTCGGGATTCATGCCTTCGAGCCGCGCGGCCTCGTGCAGCGCCTGCGCTTCGCGGCCGACGGTGACCAGTCGCGCGATGCCGAGCCGAACGGCGAGCCGTCCGGCGCGGTCGTGCTCCTCGGCCGACAGGTCGCCGAGCTCGGCCATCGGTCCGAGCACGGCCCAGGTCCGGCGGCCACGGCCGAGGCGCGCGAGCGTCTTGAGCGCCGCGCTCATCGACTGCGGCGAGGCGTTATAGGCATCGTCGACGACGCGCCAGCCGCCGGGCGCGTCCACGACGCGCATCCGGTGCGGCGAGGTCTCCACGGAGGCGAGCGCCGCGGCGATCACCGCCGGCGTCGCGCCGAGCTGCAACGAGGCCGCCGCGGCCGCGAGCGCATTCCACACCATGTGCTCGCCCGGAACCGGTAGCGTCACCTCGGCCGTGCCGGCACCGCACACCAGCGTGAAG
>DATLFO010000213.1:0-7964 GCA_035541035.1 Actinomycetota bacterium | reverse complement strand
GACGAACAGGTCGCGGAGGTCGACGCGGCTCGTCATGTATTCCGGCGACACGCGCGTCGAGCCGATTCGAAGAGCTTTGGCCCCCTCGTCCGCGGTGGAGCGGAGCAGCAGCGATCCGTCGCGATGCTCGAGGATCCCGAGCCCCATGCACTGACCGGTGCCGTCCTCGAGTCCCACGAGCATCCCGTCGAGCAGCGCCGGGTCGAGATCGGGCGGCACGTTCGGGATGAAGATTCCCATTCTGACCTTCCAGTGATGCACGCCGGGCTCGAAGGCGGCGCGAAGGCGCTCCTGGCGGTGCGTGATGCGATCGTCGGCGTTGGTCGGCTTCACCTCATCCGGCACCGGGAGCGTCTCGACGGTGAGCGGAAATGCGCGCCGGATCGCGCCCAGGATCGGCTCGAGTTCTTCACCGCGCTGGAATCCGACGACGATGTCGGGACGGAGCACCTCGATCTTGTGGTACTTCAGGATCTGCCCGAGGGTGCCACCGATCAGGCCGGTGGTGTCCACCAAGATGATGTCCGCGCCATGGGCCCGCGCCTGCTCGGCCATCTTCGATGCCCCCACCACGATGGGCAGCAGATGCCCCTGCGGGGTCACGGAGCCGACGAAATACATCGCATCCGGGTGGGCCAGCGCTTCCGGCTTCAGATCGTCCTCGTGCTCGAGGTACTTCATACCGATGGTGGCCGGCGGGCCGATGGTGGTTTGGCCGACGTCGGTGTCCAGGTACGCGACTTTGCGGCCGACGCGCACGGCGACCTCGGCCGCCATTTTGCAGAAGGTGGTCTTGCCGGAATCCATTCCGCCGAGCGCCACGGCCATGCCGCCGGCGCCCACGATCCGGGCGATGACGCTTTCGTATGCGTCCAGGACGATCTCCCCGCCGATCTCGGACTACGCGCTGCTTCGTATACCTGCTCGGGGGAAGGAAGGCACGCGGCAGCGCAGGCAGGATTCCGTGAGGTGGTCCACGAGATCAGACGGCTCGCACGTAGCTCGAGTCGAGATACTTGTCGACGTCCTCTTCCCGGACACGGAACGATTTCCCCACCCGGACGGCGGGAAGCTTGCCGCTCCGGATGAGCCGGTACACGGTCATCTTCGAAACACGCATGCGCTCAGCGACCTCCAACGCAGTCAGGAAACGGGGGCCGCTGGGCGAGACTGGACTCGCCAACCGTTCTCCTTCCGCTGAGTAGACCCATTATAGACCGGCTTGGTTCAGGGAAGGAACCGGCTACGGCGCTATTGTCCGTGATCCGGGCACCCTCGCGCCAATGCACCTTCCGTCCCGCCCGCCGGTTTCCCGTTTCGGAAGCCCGCGTTCCGGCCGTTTTCCCGTTTATCGGCAGTTCCGGGCCCGGGTTGATAGCGAGCGTCATGCGCCGGCGCCGGCCGCCAGGAACGCGGTCATGGCCGCGTAGCGCTCGGGATCGCGGTTGTCGTCGAGCGGGACGACGACCTCGGTCATCCCGCGACGCTTCGCCACCGACAGCGCCGGGTCGTTGACGTCGGCGAAGGCCAGTGTCTCGACGCCGCGCACGATCGCAGCCCCGGCCAGCCCGTGATCGGCGATCACCAGGTCCGGTGGGTCGATGCCGTCCAGGAGCATCTCCATCGGCCAGGATTCGTGGGTGTGATACAGGTGCGCGCCGTCCGACAGCGCGCCGACCCCGTCGAGGTAGCGCACGCGGTTGCCGCGACGGCGGGCCATCTCCCAGGCGCTGGAGACCGAGCCGTGGAAGGCCTGCCGCAGCTTCTCGCCCGATCTCGGCGTGACCAGCTTGCAGCCGTTCGCCGCGAGCGTGCGGGCGATCTCCATGTAGACGGGCATGAGCCCGGTCGGATGACCGGTAGCGAACATCACGCGCTCGCCGCGGCTGCGTGCGGCCCGGAGACGGTCGGCGACCGCGTGAAGCGCATCCAAGGTTCGCTCGACGTCGATGACCCCGGGGCCCGTCCGCTCGCTCAGATCGTTCGAGCATCCGCACACGGCCGCGACATCGTCGATCACCGATTGCGCGTCCAGCACGCCGAAGTCGAACCCGAAGAACTTGTCCCGGTCGCCGGCGGCGAGCTTCTCGGCGTTGCCGACGACCGACTCGCGGGGCGTGAGCGTATCGCCGGCGATCATCTCCGCCAGCAAGCTCTCGCGCAGCGCTTTCCGCTCCGATGGGGTCACGTTCAGGGAGTCTACCCGCGATTTTCCCGGGCCGAACGCCCCCTTCGCTGGCAAGATGGCCCCCGTGCGAGACCGGGAATCGCTCGTCGGCGGGGGCTTGATCGCGCTGGCGTCGCTGCAGTTTGGCATCGTGGTCGTCGTCGGGACCCAGCTGCTCCGCGGCGGGCTGAGCGTCACGGCGATGCTGGCGATCCGATTCGCCGTCGCCGGAGCCGTGCTGCTCATGATCCAAGCCGGGCGGCGGAAGCCGCTGTTGCCGGCCGCGGGCGAGCGGCTTTGGCTCGCGCTGCTCGGGCTCGCGGGCTACGCGGTCGAGGCCGCGCTGTTCTTCGCCGCGATCCGCTACGGGACCGCGACCGCGGTCACGCTTCTGTTCTTCACCTATCCCGTCCTCGTGGCGCTCATATCGATGGCGATCGGGAGGGGAACGCCGGGGCGGCTCGTGGCCGGCGCGATGGCCGCGGCGATCGCGGGCGCCGCGATCGTGGTGGCGGCGGGCGGCGCGGTTGCCATCCGCCCGGCGGGGATCGCGCTCGCGCTGGCCAGCGCGGTGATGTTCGCCGCCTACCTGACCGGCGTGGATCACGTGATGCGTCGCACCCCGCCGCTGACGGCCTCCGCCTGGGTCGCCATCTGGGCCTCGATCGGGCTGTTCGCATCGCTGACGATCGGGTCGGGCCGGCACGCCCCCGGCCCCGCTGAGGAATGGATCCGGGTCGCGATCATGGGCCTTGCGACGGGAGGAGCGTTCGTCTGCCTCATGGCCGGCCTGCGGATGCTGGGGCCCGTCCGGACGTCGGTCGTGGCGGCACTGGAACCGTTGTCGTCGGCGATCCTGGCGACGATCGTGCTCGACGAGCCGCTTTCCGCGGCCACGGCAGCGGGCGGGCTTCTGATCCTGGGCGGGGCGACGACCGCGAGCCTGGCCAGGCGCGAGCCGGTCGAGGTAACGGAGTCCGAGATCCCCTAGAAGCGGCACTCACCGGTATCGGACGCGGTGCGCGCACCCGGCGTGAAGCGAAGCGCCCGTGGTGTTGCGGCATGATTCCCGCGGGCCTGGGGCTCGAAACGCGCCAGTCAGGTAAGGCCGTAATGACCGAACACCGCGCGCTTCGTGGCGGCAACGGCCGTGCGCGCTCCCTCCCGCGCCTCATCCAGCCGGCCGGAGAAGACGGTCACCTCAGGGTCGTCGAGCACCGCCGGGGGGGACTGCGCGCCGAGCGATCGTGCGGTGTCGATCCACGACAGCGGGATCGACGGATCAAGCTCGACCTCGGCGAGCTCGGCGGCGTAGAGAGTCCATGCGCGCGGCACCACCGTGTAGATCTGGTAGCCGCCGCCGCCCACCGCGAGCCAGCGGCCGTCGCAGACGCGATGCGCCAGATCGTGGAACGAGGATGCGAGATGACGATAGGAGCGCGTGGTGAGCGCCAGATGCGCGAGCGGATCGGTGGCATGCGTGTCGCAGCCGAGCTGTGTGACCAGGATCGAGGGCCGGAACGCCTCCACGAGCGGGGGAACGATGTCGTCGAAGGCCTCGCGGTAGGCGTCGTCGCCGGTCATCGGCGGGAGCGCGACGTTGACGCTGGTGCACTCGGCACCGGTCTCGCCTGGGAAGCCCGTTCCCGGGAACAGATACTCGCCCGACTCGTGGAGCGAGATCGTCATGACGCGGGGGTCGTCGTAGAAGGCGGCCTGGACGCCGTCCCCGTGATGCACGTCCACGTCCACGTAGACGATGCGCTCATGCCCGCCGCGAAGAAGCCACGCGATCGCGATCGCGGGATCGTCGTAGATGCAGAATCCGCTGGCCCGGTCACGCATCGCATGATGAAGGCCGCCCGCGGGATTGAACGCGTGCTCGACGTTGCCATCGTGCACGAGCCGGGCCGCGAGGAGCGATCCTCCCGCGACGAGCGCGCTGGCGTCGTGCATGCCTCGAAACGCCGGGTTGTCGCCGATGCCGATGCCCCAGCCGTAATTGCCGAACGCGCGATCGGCCACGAGGCTGATCTGCTCGACCGCGTCGATGTATTCGGGCGCGTGAACCAGCTCGAGCTCGTCGCGCGTCGCGTGCACGGGCCGGTGAAGGGCCACGTTGGGCGCATCCAGAATCCCGTACGCACGCGACAGCTCGACGGTCAGCTTGACCCGGACTGGCTTGAGCGGATGCTGAGGGCCGAAGTCATAGGCGATGACCTCGTCGTCCCATACGACGGCGCAGCGCTCGCTCACGGCGCTAGTCGATCCCCTGGGACTTCTGCAGCTTGCCGCTGTAATCCACGCTGACGGACTTCCACTCGGTGAACTCGTCGAGAGCGACCGGGCCCGCTTCGCGATGGCCGTTGCCGGTGGACTTCATGCCGCCGAACGGCAGCTGCACCTCGGCGCCGATGGTGGGCGCGTTGATGTAGACGACACCGAACTCCAGCTGGTCGATGGCCTCGAACGTGTTGGTGATGTCGCGCGTGTAGATCGAGCACGACAGCCCGTACTCGGTCGAGTTCGCGACCTCGATCGCCTCGTCGAGCGATCCGATCTCGACCAGGCCGGTCACCGGACCGAAGATCTCTTCCTGCGCGATGCGCATGTCCCACGTCATCTCGCGGAAGATGGTCGGAGCGACGAAGTTACCCTTGCCGTACGCGCCCTCTTCGAGCGCCTGGCCGCCCGCGACGAGCTTGGCGCCCTCGCTCTGGCCGACGCCGATGTATTCCAGGATCCGGTCGCGCTGTTTCCGGTTGATGACCGCGGCAAGATCGGTGGATGGGTCGGTGCCCGGGCCCACCTTGTACTCGGAAACGCGCGCGACGAGTTGGTCGGCGAACCGGTCCAGCACGTCGCCGTGCACGGCCATGCGGCTGGTCGCGGTGCACCGCTGGCCGCTGGTGGCGAACGCACCCCACGCGCCGGCCTCAACGGCGAGATCGATGTCGGCGTCCGGCATGACAATCAGACAGTTCTTCGATCCGAGCTCCAGCGAGCAGCGCTTCATCAGCTCGCCGCAGCGCGCGTTGATCATTCGGCCGACCTCGAGCGAGCCGGTGAAGGAGATGCAGCGCACGTCCGGATGCTCGACGAGCGCAGCGCCGGCCGTCTCGCCCATGCCGGTGACCAGATTCAGCACGCCCTTGGGCAGACCCGCCTGCTCGAACATCTTGACGAGCTCGAGCGCCGATGCGGGCGTGTCCTCTGCCGGCTTGAACACGACCGTGTTGCCGGCGATGAGCGCGGGAAAGATCTTCCACGTCGGGATCGCGATCGGAAAGTTCCACGGCGTGATCAGTCCCGCCACGCCGATCGGATGCCGCACCGTCATCGAAAACTTGTTGGGCAGCTCGCTTCGTGTCGTCACCCCGAACAGGCGGCGGCCTTCGCCGACCATGTAATACGCGAAGTCGATGGCTTCCTGGACGTCAGCGCGCGACTCGCGAAGCGTCTTGCCCATCTCGCGCGACATCAGGACGGCGAGCTCTTCCTTGCGCTCCTCGAGCATCAAGCCGACGCGCAGGACGTAGTCGGCGCGCGCGGGCGCCGGCGTCTTCATCCACGCCGGGTACGCCGCCTTGGCCGCGGCCGCGGCTGCGTCGATGTCGGCGGCGCCGCCGGCCGCATAGATTCCGATCAGGTCATCGGAATCCGCGGGGTTTCGATTCTCGAACGTGTCGCCGCTGCTTGCGGGAACCCATTCGCCGTCGATGAACAGACGATTCGTGTCGCCGCTCATGCTTCAGGTCACCTCTTTCGTGGTCACGGGAACTGGCCTGATCCTACTTCCCCGGACGGGCGCCACGGATGCGCGGGCCGGACGCGGCACGCCCTAGGCCGGACGCGGCACGACCCAGGTCGCGCGCGCCGCGCCGTGCAAGACACCGTTCTCACCGTAGAGCGCCGTGCCGGCGATCCAACGACGCTCCGAAGGCTCGTCGATCAGCCACGCCATCGCCACGCACCGGTCGCCGGGAGCGGGAGCGCTCCGCACCACGGCTTCGAGCCGCCCCAGCAGGGCCCGGTCGCGGCCGCGTACCCAGCCGCCGGGGCAATCGAGCGACGCCCACACCACCGGACGGGCGATCGCGCCGTTGTCGGCCAGATCCGGGTCCGGGATCCACGGCCCGGCGTGCATCTTCCGGCCGGGGACTCGCCCGACGAAGATCCGCAAGCCGGATTCGTGGTCGGGGCCGCACACGAAGCAGCCAGGGAAGGGATGCTCGGCGGGCAGGATCTGCGCGCGCGACGCCTCCGCGAACGAAACGGCCTCCGGCACGGTGAGGTCGAGCTCGGACCGATGCGCTTCGGCCACCAGGGTCGAGCCCGACACAACGCGTATTCCGTCGCCGTCGGGCTCCACGCGCATCGGCGTGTCCAGCGGCGGCGGCGAGCGAAGGGTGACGGTGGCGGCCTCGCCGTCGCCGAGCCCGAGCGCTCCGGCAACGGCCCCACAGCAATATCCTCCGTTCGCGGAGCCGGGCGGGCCGTTGAAGCGGCCGGGGATGATCAAGGACGTCATCGAAGGAACTTTGACATCCGAAGCACGTTCACGGTCACGTCGGGAAACGCCACCGCTTGCCGCTCGACCCCTTCGACCTCGTAGCCGAGCGACTCGTAGAGCGCGCGCGCGTTCGTGTTGTTCTCGAAGACTCCGAGCACGAGACGCCACACGCCGCGGGCGCGCGCCCAGTCCTCGAGCGCTTCGAGCATCGCCCGGCCGACGCCGGCGCCGCGATACTCCTCGGCCACGGTGATGCCGAACTCTGCGCCGTGCGCGGTTACCGGCCGGTCGCCGCGAACGGCACCCAGCAGCCCGGCCACCCTTCCATCGACCTCGGCGACGAGCGTGATCCCCCGGTCCTGTTGGCCGAGCATCCGTCGCCGCCACTCCCGCACGCTCCACACCTCGTCGGTCATGGTCATGATGGTGCGCGGCTGCATCCTGGTTGCCTCGTCGACGATCGCCACGCAGGCGGCCGCATCGCTGCGGCGCGCGGGCCGGACGAGACCGCCGCGGCCGTCGCGCGTGGTGAAGGCACGTCGCGGCGCCTTGCTACTCGTGTCCGCTCGCAAGCTCGGTCGCTCTCCGGCAGGCCGCGTGGATGGCATTGAGGAACGCGGCACGCACCCCCGCGTTCTCGAGCTCGCGGACCGCGCTGATCGTCGTTCCCCCCGGGCTGGTCACGAGCTCTCGCAGCTCGACCGGGTGCATCTTGCCCTCGCGAAGCATCTTGGCGCTGCCGAGCATCGTCTGCACGATCAAGTCGGTCGCCACGTCGCGCGACAAGCCCAGCAAAATGCACGCGTCGATCATCGCCTCGGCGAGCAGCGCGAAGTAGGCGGGACCGGAGCCGGACGTGGCGGTCACGGCGTCGAGATGCTTCTCGGCGAGGCGCACGACCCGGCCGACGTGCGACCAGATCTCCTCGGCGACCGCGAGATGCTTTTCGCTCGCGTGCGCTCCGGCGGAGACGGCCGTCATCGCCTCGTCGACGACGGCGGGCACGTTGGACATCGTGCGCACCACCGGAACCCCGTCGGGCAGCCGCCGCTCGATGAACGCCGTGGTGATACCGGCCGCGACGCTGATGAGGAGATGATCCGGGGTCGATGCGGGACGGATCTGCTCGAGCAAGACCTCCATGTCCTGAGGCTTGACGGCGATCAGCGCGATCTCGGCATCGCGAACCGCCTGCGCGTTGTCGAAGGTGGCCACGATGCCGTAGATCCGCTGCATCTCGTCGGCGCGCTCTTGCCGGCGCACCGTCACGATGACCTCTTGCGG
>DATLFO010000212.1:0-2437 GCA_035541035.1 Actinomycetota bacterium | reverse complement strand
CCGACGCCGACCTCCTTCTTCGACTCCTTGCCCACGAGCCGCTCGTTGTTCGTGTCGACCGACACGTAGTCGTTCATGACCTGGCTCATGTGCACGAGCGCGTCCAGGGGCCCGATGTGCACGAAGGCGCCGAACTCGGCGACCTCCGCCACGATGCCGTCGACGACCTCCTGGATCTCCGGCTTGAAGACGAGCGCCTCGAACTTCACCTTCTGGTAGATGTCGCCGTCGCCGTGGATCATGAGCCCCTCGCCGAGCGGCTTCACGTTCTGCGTCAGGACGGTGATGCCGTTCAGGCGGCTCAGCTTGCCCTCGAAGCTCTTGTGGACAAGCTCCTCCATCACGTGCTCGAGGTCGTCCCCGAGCATGTCGGGCGGGATGCGGATGGTGTCCTGCATTTCGACGATACGGTAGACCATGATGACACCAGGGCGGACGGGCCTTCCTCACCGCGGCACGAGATGAGAAAAGCTAGGGCGGGTCCAGGACGGGCGGCGAGACAGGGGGTTCCTTATAAAGCTTTTCGGCGGCCGCGCGGAAATTCGGGCGCCGGAAGGAGAGGATGGGAAGAGGAACGTGACCGCGTCAGGCCGGCAGCCAGTGGTAGCCCACGATGAGCGCCGCGAAGATCAGCGACACGGTGTTGATGACCTTGATGAGCGCGTTGATGGCGGGGCCCGCGGTGTCCTTCGTCGGGTCGCCGACGGTGTCGCCGACCACGGCCGCCTTGTGCGCGTCGCTGCCCTTGCCGCCGTGGTGGCCGCTCTCGATGTACTTCTTCGCGTTGTCCCAGGCCGCGCCGGCGTTCGCCATGAACAGCGCGACCAGGAGGCCGGACGCGATGACGCCCACGAGCAGTCCGCCCAACGCGGCGGGGCCGAGCAGGAACCCGACCAGCAGCGGGGCGGCGACCGCCATGATGCCGGGCACGACCATCTCCCTCAGCGCCGCCTTCGTGACGATGTCGACGCAGGCGGCGTAGTCGGGCTTCGCGGTGCCCTCCATGATGCCCTTGATCTCGCGGAACTGGCGGCGCACCTCGCTGACGATGCTGAACGCGGCCTTGCCCACGGCCTCCATCAGGAACGCGCTGAACAGGAACGGCAGCACCGCGCCGATGAACAGGCCGACCAGCACGTACGGGTCGACGAGCTCGAACACGATCTCCTCGCCCGCCTCGACCAGGCGCTCGTTGTAGTCCGCGAAGAGCGCGAGCGCGGCGAGGGCCGCGGAGCCGATCGCGTACCCCTTCGTGACCGCCTTCGTCGTGTTGCCGACGGCGTCGAGGGCGTCCGTGTGCTTGCGCACCTCCTTCGGCAGGCCCGCCATCTCCGCGATGCCGCCGGCGTTGTCCGTGATGGGGCCGTAGCTGTCCAAGCTCACGATGATGCCCGTCGTGCTCAGCATCGCGACCGCCGCGACCGCGATGCCGTAGAGGCCCGCGAGCTCGTAGCTGACCAGCATCGCCGTGGCGATGAGCAAGACCGGCACGAACGTGCTCTCGAGGCCGACCGCGAGGCCGGAGATGAGGTTGGTGCCCGCACCGGTGACCGAGGCGTTCGCGATCTTCCGCACGGGGCGGAAGCTCGTGCTCGTGTAGTACTCGGTGATGACGATCATCCCGACCATCACCACCATGCCGGCGAGGGCCGCGCCGAAGAGGCGGGCGGGCGTGAGCGTGCCGGGGTCGCCGTAGAAGCGGTCGAACGTCGCGTCGACGTCGCCGAACATCGCCCACGTCACGGCGGCGAACGCGCCGAGGGCGAGCACGGCGGTGGCCGCGACGCCCTTGTAGAGGCCCACCATGATGCGCCCGTCCTTCGCGCTGACGAAGAACGCGCCCACGATGCTCGCCGCGATGGCCACCGCGCCCAACGCGAGCGGGTAGAGCACGAACGTGCTGTCCCCGTCGAACAGGAGCAGGCCGAGCAGCATCGCCGCGATCGCGGTGACCGCGTACGTCTCGAACAGGTCGGCGCCCATGCCGGCGCAGTCGCCGACGTTGTCGCCCACGTTGTCCGCGATGACGGCGGGGTTGCGCGGGTCGTCCTCCGGGATGCCCGCCTCGACCTTGCCGACGAGGTCCGCCCCCACATCCGCGGCCTTCGTGTAGATGCCGCCACCGACACGCGCGAAGAGGGAGATGAGCGACGCGCCGAAGCCGAACCCGACGAGCGCGACGACCGTGTCGCGCAGCGAGAGCCCGAGCGCGTCCTGGTAGAGCCACGTAAAGCCGGCGACGCCGAGCAGCGCCAAGCCGACGACGGCCATGCCGGTGACGCTTCCGCCGCGGAACGCGACCTTCAGCGCCGGGTCGATGCCGCCACGCGCCGCTTCCGCCGTGCGCACGTTCGCGTTCACGGACGTCATCATGCCGATGTAGCCCGCGACGGCGCTGAACAGGGCGCCGACGACGAAGGCGGCCGCGGTGTAGTGC
>DATLFO010000211.1:0-10888 GCA_035541035.1 Actinomycetota bacterium | reverse complement strand
CCTGGCGGCGCTGCTGATCGCGCAGCGCGCCGCGACGCTGCGCGATCAGCAGCGCCGCCAGGACGATCTCGTGCGCGTCTTCGCCGAAGGCCAGCAGCAGCTCGAGGAGATCGCCGCGATTCGTCAAGAGGTGTCCGGCCTGCTCGTGTCGCTGCGCCGGCAGCTCGACGCCGAGCAGATGGCGGCGCTCGGCGGCACGATGCCCTACGGCGCGTGGGCGGAACGCTGGCTCGCCTACATCCAGGCTCCGACGAGCCGCAGCAACATGATCGCGATGGTGGCCTGGCAACTCGCCGAAGGAACGAGCGCCCGCTGGAATCCGCTCGCAACGACCTGGAAGATGCCCGGCTCGACACAGTTCAACGGGCACCGCGTCCAGAACTATGTGTCGCTCGAGCAAGGCATGGAGGCAACGCGCAAGACGCTGAGCCGGCCGCGGCTCGGCTACGAGCCGATCCTCGCGAACTTGCATGCCGGTGCTGCTGCGATGGACACCGCGAAAGCCATCAACGCCAGCCGCTGGTGTCGCGGATGCGCCGACGGCCAGTACGTTATCGAGCTCATCCCGATCGTCGAGCGCTACTACGACAAGTACGCGAAACGCCGCGGGTAGCCATCGTGAACGAAGTCGACTCCTTGCTGGCTCGGTTGGCACGCGGGTGCTGCCCGCTCGACTGCCGGACACGTGCCCATGGGCCGCCACGGTTCCAAACGCCCGCGTGATCAAGGTTCAAGCGGCCGGGGACCATCGGTTCACCCGGTGATCGCTCTGCGCGAAGCCATCATCACTGGCGATGAGACGACCTGTTCACGGTTGATGCCACGTTCACCCCGCATTTCCCCGCTACGAGGGAGAGCGGCCTCGGTATGGTGGGGTGACCGAGCGAGGAGCGTCATGCAGGTGACCGTGCGGCCGTATCGTCCCGAGGATCTAGGTTCGGTGCTTCAGCTGTGGGAGGCGGTTGAGGGCAAGCTCGGCGCCGGCCTGCTGTCGATGGATCAGCTGGTGGATCTGATCGGGTCGGGTTCGGCGGCGGCGTTCGTGGGCGAACGCGACGGGCGGCTGCTGGGTGCCGCGGTCGGTGCGGTCTCGGGTGCGATCGGATGGCTGTATCGCGTGGTCCTCGACGATGCGGCCGCTGCCGATGATGCGCTTGCCGCGTCGCTGATTGCGCGCACCGAGGCGAGTCTGCTCGAGGCGGGCGCACGCAAGGTTGTCGCGCCGGTCGTGCCGGGTCGCGGTATGCATCCGCATCTGGCGCGGGCCGGTTATGCCGAGTTGGATGATCGCCGTCTGGTGGAGAAGCGGCTTGCGGCCGCGTTGGCCGCGCCCAGCACGCTCGCCGAGCTGGGTGGCCGCATGATCGATCCGGGCCTTTGGGATCGGCTCCGCGGCATGGAACAGGCGAAGCAGATCATCGAGCGGCGCGTGATCTTGCCGCTCGCCGAGCCGGAGCTTGCCGAACGGCACGGGGTCAGCCCGCCGAAGGCGATCGTGCTGTTCGGGCCGCCGGGCACCGGCAAGACGACGTTCGCGAAAGGCATCGCGTCGCGGCTCGGCTGGCCGTTCATCGAGCTCGAGCCCGGTGAGCTCGCCGGCGGCGGCGCCGACCGGCAGGCAAAAGCGCTCGCCGACACGTTCTTACGCATCCGCGAGCTGCCGTCGGCCGTCATCTTCGTGGACGAGGTCGAGGATCTCGCGTCCATCCGCCACGAGGAGCGCCGCACGAATCCGAGCGTCACCAACGAGTTCATGAAGCAGATCCCGCGTTTGCGGCAAGTGCCGCACCACCTGCTGGTGTGCGCGACCAACTGGGTGGGCCGGCTCGATCCCGCGTTCCTGAGGCCCGGGCGGTTCGATTTCATCCTGCCCGTCGGCCCGCCCGACGCGGCCGCGCGCCGCTCGATCTGGGAGCGGTACGTCTCCGAGATCACCGACGAGGTGGTTGCGTTGGACACGCTCGTCGAGGCCAGCGACCTGTTCACCGCCGCCGACATCGAGTTCGCAGCCCGCAAAGCGGCCCAAGGTGCGTTCGAACGAGAGCATTTCGACGGGATCGCCCGCCGTGCCGGGACTGCCGATTTCCTCAGCGCGATCGCCGACACACGCCCCACGCTGAACGCCGAGATGATCGAACATTTCGCTCAAGACACCGAACGATTCGCCCGCGACTGAGGGCCGGCTTCTGGTCCGTGCGGGCTCTAGCAGGATCCGTCACGTGGAGGATGGGCCGCGGAGGTCGGTGGATCCGATATCGGTTGCATAGGAGGCCGGCCGCGATAGTTGTTCCGGGGGTGAATGGTCATGGAGGTCGATGTTCGGAACGCGCCCTGACCGGACCGATGCGTGGGGTTGTGTCATCGGGTAAGGGTGGAAAGGAGTCTCGAATGGCGAATGAACGGCAGCAAGCGAACGAGCAGCGTATCCGTGACTTGTTCGCCGTGTTCATGGGCGGCGATGTCGAGGGCGCCTCACATTTCTTCGCCGAAGATGCCGTGTTCTGGTACGAGGGCCCCGGGCCGATCCACGGCGACTGGCAAGGTCGCGACGGCGTCAAGGCGTTCTGGGATGCGCAAAGCCGTGGGTCGGCGGGCGGATTGCGGCCCGAGCTGGTCGATCTCGTCGCGAGTGAACGCAATGCTTTCCTGCTCGTGCGGTTCCCGCGTACGGATGGTGGAGGAAGCTGGCATCGCGTCGTCGTCTACGAATTCGACGGAGATCTGATTGTGAACGCGCGGGTGTTCGAATCCGATCCAGACGCCGCCGTCGCCTACTTCTCGCAAGGCAGCGGCGGCTAGGCCAGGACGAACGGCAGCACGCGTTCCGCGACCAGTTCCGGTGCGAACACGTCGGCCATGTGGGTCTGACCGGGGATCGTCGAGATCCGCGCGTCGGGCAACGCTGCCGCGACGGCTGCGACGTCGATGACGAAGAATTCGTCGCTATCTTCGCCGACGAGCAGCAGCACCGGCACCGTGATGCGACCGAGCATCCGGGCGTCGAGGCGGGTCGTGCGTTCGGCTTGGCTCTCGCGCCGGATCGTATGCGCGGCGGCGATGCGCGTTGGCCACGACGGCTGCGCACGAATCGTCTCGATCTGTTCGTCGGTCATCGCCAGCACGTCGCGGAAGAACGTCACCGCCGAGCGCGCACAATCCGCCGAACGAGTGTCCGTAGAGCGCAACCGTTGATCCGCTCTTGCCGCCAACGTCCTCGATGACCGCGGCGACGTCTTCGTATTCGCGCTCGATGTGGTAGTCGGGGCTGTCGCCGCTGGCTCCGCGGCCGCGGCGGTCCATCGCGTGGATTGTGAGGTGCTGCTCGAGATGGCGAAAGAGCGGTACCCACCGGTTGTGGTCGCCGGTCGTCCCTGCGACGAGCACAACGGGCGGGCCGGTTCCCGTCGTGAAGTAAGCGATCTGCGTTCCGTCGCGCGAACGCACGACGCCGTGTTGCTCAGCCATCGCCGGCCCCCTCCGGTCGGGTGACGTGTGTTGAAGGCGGCGGCTGGGGAGTAGATCGCAGGGCTTTGCGAGCTTCGAGCACCACGCTCAACCCCCTGGGGTCAACGTAATGACGGCCGGGCCCCCGCATCTGCGTGGGCGGCTCCTGGCGGGAGCGAATTCTGGACTTCCTAGCCTAAAGGGGGCCGTAGAAGGGGCCGATCTTGCGATGAGTGACAACTTGGTGAGTGAAGTCCACCGGATAACGGAGCGTCAGATGCGCCGCCAACCGCTTGTGTCTCAGTATCTTGAGAATCTTTCGAGTGATGTCTTCGAGCTCTACCAGGACGTCATCAAGAGATACGCGCGAGGCAGGCACGGCATCTATGCGCTTTACAGGAACGACCGCTTGTACTACGTGGGTCTGGCTCAGAACATGCCGTCCCGGCTTCGGACTCACCTCAGAGACCGTCATCAGGGCCTGTGGAATCGCTTCAGCATCTACCTCACCATCAACGATGGTCATATGCGTGAACTTGAGGCCCTGCTGTTGCGGATCACGCCCACCCCGGGGAATCGGATGAAGGGCAAGTTTGCCAAGGCGGAGAACCTGCGGACTAATCTTGCCAAGGAAATTCGCTCCCACCAGCAAGCCGAATTGGACGAGCTGCTCGGGCGCAAACCCCAGCGCCGGCGGAACACTCGCACTCCTCGCCAGAACGGATCGATCCCGATCCGAGCCCAGTACAAGGGTGTCAAGTACCGGGCACGCCTGCGTGCCGACGGGACGATCAGATACGAGGGAGAGATCTTCTCGTCGCCTTCTGCGGCCGGCAAGGCAGTTATTGGCCGCGCGGTAAACGGCCCGGCCTTTTGGAAGTATCAGCGTGCCCCGGGCGACTGGGTGCCGTTGAAGCAACGAGAGGCATCCCAATCTGCAAGGCGTCGCCGTCGCCGAACCACGCGACCGAGATCCCGAAGCGCCGCCTAAGGCACAACAAAAAGTCTGGATCGCCACCGTGCTACGCACAGATCGGCTGCCCATGCCGGGTGCCGTTGACTCTCTGGTTCGGCATCGTCCCGCCGGGCAGCCTGACGCTATTCTTGGGAGAACTCCGAGGGGTCAAGTTAGGAGCATTGAATGCCGACGTTTCACTGGAAGGATCCGAACGCCGGTGCGGCCAAGCGTGTTGCTCACTACTTGGCCACCGAAGTAGGCGAAGGCAATGTCTTCAAGAAGTCGGTCCTCCGCGAGATCATTCCAAACACGGAGCAGGTCGACCGGCGCATGCGTGACTTGCGGAAGGTGCACTGGAAGATTCGGACCTACCGCGACCGGCCTGGCTTGCGTCCGGAGGAACTTCTGCTGGAGAAGATCGGCCACCGTGTCTGGGAAGACGGATACAAGTGGCCGCAGGACGGGCTAAGCACTGCGGTTCGCAGGAAGGTGCTCGAGCGCGACGGACCGCGATGCATGGTGTGCGGCATCGATTTCGGCGCGGAGTATATCGATCACCCAGGCATTACAGCCCGGCCAACGATTGGGCACATCGTGGCCAAAGAACGAGGCGGAACCAACGAGCTCGACAACTTACGGCCGGAGTGTCATCTCTGCAATGAGCAGTCGCGAAACCTGACAGCGTCTCCTATCGACATTGGTCTCCTCCAGCGGAGAATCCTGCAGCTGGGCCGTGCTGAGAAGCGCAAACTGCTCGGCTGGATGCGTGCGGAGCGCCGCTCGTTCACCGACACGGAACTCTTGTGGGCGCAGGTCTGCCGCCTTCCCCGCCCCGAACGTGAGGCCATTCAGCGGGATCTAGAAAGCGCAGTCGAACTGTGAGCCGGCCCCGACGGCCCTAGCTAACGCACGTCGCGGGCTGCGGTGTCTTCATCGGGCAGGGAGTGTGTCTTCGGCCGAGGAAGCTCAATGAGTTGGCCGTATTCGACTCTGTCTTCTGACGCCTGGGTGGTGAGCGCTTTGGCAAGAGCGATTCCGATCGCTTTCGCCACTGGTGGCGGGAATGCATTCCCCACCTGTCGGTAGGCTACGGTTTTCGGCCCGAAGAACACCCAATCCTGTGGGAAGCCCTGGAGCAAGGCTGCCATTTTCACCGTCAGATGTGGGAGCCCGACGAAGTTCTGCTCTGGCGGTTCCTGCGCGAGGACTTTGCCGTTGACGCCGAGCTCGGCCCACCGTGCTCTGGCGCGTGACGGGCCTAGGTCAGGACCCCCGTGCTTCTTCGAACCACCAACGAGGGTTGGCGCGACACTGTTTGCGCCGGCTGCCCACTCCTCAGCGCCCAGCCAGCCATTTCGTTTCATCTCGCCGAGCAAAGCTTGTCCGACGGTTAGGGGTTGCTTCTTCGAAGGCTCGGGCCAGGTGAAGCGTTTCCACGTCGGGCGTTTGGCAGCGACCAGAAGTGCCCTAGGCCGAAGCTGTGGCACCTCGAAGTCACTCGCATTGAACTTCCGCCACTCGCCTTCGTATCCGAGTGAATCCAGCTGCTCCAGGACCTGAGTCCTGTAGCCATCGAACCTCGACTCAAGCAAGCCAGGTACGTTTTCAACGAAGACGGCACGGGGATTCGTTTCCTTGGCGAGCCGGATGACCTCGGGGAACAGGTCGCGTTCATCGTCGGCGCCGAGTTGCTTTCCAGCAACAGAGAACGGCGGGCAGGGCACTCCAGCGGCGAGCAGGTCGACCTGCCCGCGCAGCCCGCGGGCATGGAAGTCGCGGACGTCGGCCCGCACTACCGGCCATTCCGGCCTGTTCAGCTTAAGCGTTCGGCACGCCGGTTCCTCGATCTCAACGAGAGCAAGATGATGGAAGGCCGCCTGCTCAAGGCCCAGAGCCTGCCCTCCGGCGCCCGTGCAGATCTCGAGGGAGGTCAGCATCCCCATTGTGTACCACGTCCTTGAACCGAAGTCCCGGAGGCCCCGGGCGGCGGGAAGGCAGCGTGGACGATACTAAAGAGGTGAGACAGAAACGATCTCGACGTCGAGCCACAGGGGATAGACAGCGCAGCGGCGTCCGCCCCGGTGCGGTAAGGACGGAAACGTATGAGTGATTGGCTGACCCCTGAGCAGCGTCAGCGCAACATGAGCGCTATTCGTTCTAAGGGGACGCGACCCGAGCTTGCCTTAGCGGAACTCCTCCAGGAGCTCTTCCCCAGGCGCAAAATCATCCAGCACGCTGAGCTGCCGGGCAGACCGGACTTCTACCTGCCCGGCGTGCGGGCGGCCATCTTCGTTGACGGTTGTTTCTGGCACTCATGCCCGACCCATGGGCGCGCGCCGGCCACGAACACCGACTACTGGAGCAGAAAGCTCGACCGGAATAGTCAGCGCGACCGAGACGTCGATCGGGAACTGAGAAAGAGTGGGGTCAAGCCGATACGCATCTGGGAACATGACCTGCGAGGACGCGGAGTCATCGCTGGACGGACGAAGGTTCGACGCCGCCTGACACGTTTGGCTCGATGATGCTGTGGGGCCTTCGCGCCGTCCCGCTCGCCAGACGCTGGCAACTCCATCAGAGATGGTGGACACTTCGGCGCCACCAGCACCGCGTTAGCCGCCTAGCCATGCCAGTAGAGGGGAACGAGTCCCCACATGAGATAGGCGGCCACGCCGTACAGGGCGCCGCGGCGTTCGTCAGGCACGGCGACGTCAGCGTAGCCCGTCAGGCCGTGCAGGGACCGATGGCGGCGCTCTCCGGCAAAAAGAAGGGCCGATCGTGGCCAGCCGGGCCTCCGGTGCTGAGACACTCGACTCGCACATCCCGGCCGCGACAAGCCGTCGGCACCCGAGGACTTGGCCGAATTAGCCGCGTCGCCCGACCGCGCCTATTGTTCGAGGATGGTTCGAGGCCGGGTGCAGCAACTCGAAGAGGCTCGTCGGGCACTGAATCTTTTTGCAGGTCAAGCGGCCGAGCCCGGAGATGCACCGAAATACGCCGCGCTGGCCCGGATCGCGGCCGAAGACGACGGTATCGCCGAATTGCTCGCCGCCGCACCGGCGACGCAGCGACATGCGACGCTGTTCTTCGCTGCGCTTCACTACACCATGCTGCGGAATCCTCAGGATCCGCTTGCCGAGTGGTTCAGCGTGAACGAGGACAGTGCCGATCCGGAAGTTCTGCTGCGGGGATTCTGTGGCCGGCATCATGATGCGCTTCGCGATCTCATTATGTTTCGCAAGACCCAGACGAATGAAGTGCAGCGAAGCTCGCACCTTGTCCTCATGCTTTCCCAGGTGGCACAGCAGGCGAGCCGCCCGATCGCACTCGTAGAGCCCGGTGCCGCAGCAGGGTTGAACCTGCTCCTCGACCACTACTTCTACGACTGGGGAACTGCAGGCACCATGGGTGACGCGGGAGCATTCGTGAAGCTTTCCGCCGACGTGCTCGGATCTCTTCCCTCGATTGCGACAACGCTTCCCGTGGTGCGGACGCGGATCGGGATCGACCTTGCGCCCGTGAATCTTGAGGATGACGATGCGGTACTTTGGCTTCGCGCGTGCGTATGGGCAGAACATCGGCGGCGAGGAAAGGTTCTCGAACAGGCAATCGATTTCGCGCGATCGAGGCCTCCGGCCGTCATCGCCGGGGATGCGGTGGAGCTTTTGCCGGACGTTCTCGATCAGCTTTCGAGCGCCGACGTCGCCGTCTGCGTCATGCATTCGGCATTCCTGCCCTATCTCTCGGAGGCGCAACGCCAGGCGTTCGTGGAACGGCTCGTCGATGCTTCGCACCGATACCCGGTTCACTGGATCGTGAGTGAAGGCTGGGGCCTTGTCGTCCCCATGTTTCAGCTCGAGGAGCCCCCACGACCGCCGGGTGCCGACTATTCGCTGCTCGGAGTAATCTGCACGCTGGACAAAGGGCGGGTGGTCACGCGGCTGGTCTTGCGTGCGGCTCCACACGGTCGTTGGCTCCAGTGGCTGGCAGATGACTGAAGGAGGGGGACAAGCTCCCACACGAGGCAGGCGTCCCACGGAAGCGAACTGGTGTTCTGTGGTGACCTGCGGACCGGGTCTTTCCCCAGTCGGAAGATCCCCGAGCGCGTCCGCGACCAGCTTGTGTGGAAGGTGGAAACCCGCGGCCGGTCGATCACGATCTTCGAGCACCGCCCGCCTTGGCGCGCGGACTTTGGCCCGGATTGGACGAAGCGCAGCATCGCGCAGTTCCGCTACGACCCGGGAACGATGACGTGGTCGCTGTGGTGGTCCGACCGCAACGGCAAGTGGCTGCGTGTTCCCGACGCGCCGCCCGCCGGCGACGTTGACCCGCTGCTCAAGATCGTCGACGAGAACCGGACAGGCGCGTTCGAGTAGAGGCTCTCACGGCCGCGTGAATCTACAATCGCCGCCATGGATCCGGCGTTGTGGATCGGAGTGACCGATACCGATTGGTTCACTCTGTTGCGCGCCATCCCCGACCTGGATGAGGCGAACTTCTGGCAGCCCAGCCCGACGCCGGTCCGGTCACTCCAACCCGGCGCGCCATTCCTGTTCAAGCTGCATCGCGACAACCGGATCGTCGGTGGTGGTTTCTTCGCCAAGTGGACGCCGCTCCGCGTATCGATGGCTTGGGATGCGTTCGGTATCAAGAACGGCGTCGCGTCTCTCAGCGAGATGCGCGCGCGGATCGAGCGGTACCGGCGAACGCCTTCGGCGCCTCACGAAGATTACGAGATCGGCTGCATCCTTCTCGAAGAACTCTTCTTCCTGCCGGACTCCGAACGCGTCGTGATTCCAGACTGGCAGCCGAACATCGTTCGCGGGAAGGGCTATCCGCTCGCCCAAGAGCCGGGCCGCTCGATCTGGGCGCAGACGCAAGCCGTGCTCACTGGGACCCGCGTGGGGCACGTGGCGGAACCCGCTGAACGTTACGGGGTGCCACAACTCGTCCGGCCACGTCTGGGTCAGGGTTCATTCCGCGTGATGGTTACCGATGCCTACGCCCGTCGTTGCGCGGTTACCGGCGAGAAAGTGTTGCCTGTGCTGCAAGCCGCGCACATCCGGCCCTACGCCGACGGAGGAGAGCACCGCGTCGACAACGGGCTATTGCTGCGAAGCGATCTGCACACGCTGTTCGATCGCGGGTATCTGACGGTTACGCCTGAGCACCGAGTCGAAGTGAGCAGACGGCTCGAGACTGAGTTCAACAATGGTCGCGAGTATCTATCCCTGCACGGAACGCAGGTCGCACTCCCACAGGATCACGACGACATCCCGGCGAAGGAATTCCTGGAGTGGCACAACGAGAACCGGTTCGTCGCCTGAGGGTTGGTCGAGCCCGCTCATCACGGAAGGCCAAGAACCGACTTCAACGCCTGAAATCAGCGTAGGGGAAGGGTGCGAGAAAGACCCGGCGAAGGGCATCCTCGAGCGGACTGGACACCCAATCGGCGAAATACCCCGCGATTTCCCGTTCGGAAAATGCACACGGATGCACACGTGATCATGTGAAATCCGCGTTTTCCCTAGTCAGAGACTTGTTTTTCAGTCGGGAAGGGGGGATTTGAACGCGAGTCCCCTCTCCTTTCGACGATCATCCTACCAGCGGCAATTCGCGTTCCTGCACGTCGTTGGCCGTGGCGCCATTCCCCGGTGATCCCGCCGAGACCCCTTCGGGTCCACGTGTAGTCGCCATTTAGTCGCCAGGGATCAGGCCGGCGTCGATCCGTCCGGCGGCTGTTGAAGCAGATGTTCGTACACATCCCCGACCTCGTCGGGCGAGGGAGTTCTCAACAGGAACGTCGCTCCCTTTTGCACAACGCCTGCGAGATTCAGGAGGGCGGCTGAGCCGTGCCCGATTCGCATGTTGTCGAGGAGAATCTCAAGCGCCATGCGGGCGCTCTGCTCACCCAGGCGATCCTCTTCGCGGTATTGGATGTACCAACCCGTCTCATGCTCGGAAAGGACTTCGGCGAACGTGGAGCTCGCGCGCATGGCCGGGTGGGCGAACTCGCTCAACAACCCATAGGTCATCTGACACCTTGTACCGGGCTCGTCGCCTGAAGCGCGGAAATCATCCATCGCCTTGATGAGTTCACCCGTTCCCAGCGGCCGCCCTTCCTCTGGCCGAAGGTATTCATTCAGCTCCGGTGTGCCTTTCACCTGGATGCGCATACTCGAACCGAAGTATGTGTCCTTGAGCAGCTTCATCAGACGAGTGAAATCTCTGGTCCTGCCCGCGTCGTAGAGCTTGCGGCAACAGAAGGCCGCAAGGCCGGCGACCTCCATGTGAGCCCGGGCTACGGCCATTGCGGGCGTTAGCCGCCCGGCGGAGAGCTCCGCTGTCGTCCCGTCTTCGAGCGCGCGCATGCGGACGGTAGTTCCATCTGATATGTGACGGCGCCATGCGTTGAGATCTGCTTCGCCAACCGCGACGACCCTTGCTGATCCGTCGCTGACCTCAATGAGAGACTTCTGCTCGAAG
>DATLFO010000210.1:0-7410 GCA_035541035.1 Actinomycetota bacterium | reverse complement strand
GAGCGGCCGCGGGCGGCGCCGGCGGAGCGGCCTTCGGCTCCGTGGGCTTGGGCGGCGCAGGCTTCGCTTCCGGCTCGGGCGGCGCTTCGGGCTTCGCCGGGGCCTCGGTGGGGGCTGCCTTGCTCGGCGCCGCGGGCTTGCGTCGGCCCGGCCGGATGAATCCGACGATGACCGCGATCAGGATGACGACGGCGATGCCGACGTACAGGAAAAGGTATGCGGGTCCGTCCATGACGAGCGGGTACCTTACCCGACGAGGCTCACGGATGTTTGTTGGTCATATGACTCCGAATAGCGGAGTCATATGACCAGCAAACCTTGTGCGCATGCATCGACCGCCGGCAGAGGGGCCCCGGCGGGCGATGCCACCGGATCGCTATAGCGTGGCGGGCTCGTCGAAGCGTTGGGCGAGGACACGGGTCACGCCGTCGTTGCCCATGGAGATGCCGTAGAGGATGTCGCCGACCTCCATCGTGCGCTTCTGATGCGTCACGATCAGGATCTGCGAAGCGCTCTTGAACTCCTTCACCAGCTCAAGAAAACGATGCAGGTTCACGTCGTCGAGCGCGGCCTCGACCTCATCGAGCAGATAGAACGGCGAGGGCCGGGCGCGGAAGATCGACGACAGCAGCGCGATCGCGACCAGCGACCGCTCACCGCCCGACAGAAGCGAGATGCGCTTGACGCGTTTGCCGCCCGGCCGGGCCTCCACATCCACACCCGACTCGAGCAGGTCCGACGGATCGGTCAGCGCCAGCTTTCCTTCGCCCCCGGGGAACAGGCGCACGAAGACCTGCTCGAACTCGCGCTTGACGTCTTCGAAGGCCGCGCTGAACATCTCGACGATCTTGGCGTCCACCTCTTCGACGACGGACACCAAGTCCTTGCGGGACTTCCGAAGGTCCGTCACCTGCTCGGTGAGGAACGCGTGGCGGTCCACCAGCCCCTGATACTGCTCCATCGCGATCGGGTTCACGCGGCCGATCATGTTGAGCTTGCGCTCGAGCACCGAAGCACGCCGCCGAAGCTCGTCGACATTGTCGTCGTGGGAGGTGCCGGCCCTGCCGATCGCTTCCTCCGGTGAAAGGTCGTGCTCGGCACGGAGCTTTTCGATCATGGCGGCGAGGCGGTGCGAGCGCTCGGCACGCGCGAGATCGGTCCGGTGCGCCATCTCACGCACCTCTTCGGCGCGCTGCTCGGTCTCGCGTCGGACCCGTCGCGCTTCGGCGAGCTCGGCGGCGCAGCGCGTGCGGCGCTCCTCGACCCCGAAGCGCGCACGGCGCGCCTCCTCGATCCAGGCTTCCAGGCGGTCGCGCGTCATCACCGCGGCCGCGGCGATCGCCGCAGCCTTGCGCGATGCCGCGATCCGGGCCTCACGCGAGCGCTCCCACTCCTCGCGCTCCTGCGCGATGCGACGCGCACGGGACTTCAGATCCTCGACGCGGCGCGCGACGGTGCGTTCACGTTCGGCGAGACCGCCGAGGTGAAGGGATCGCTCCGCGGCCCGGCGCTCGACCGCGGCCATCTGCGTGGCGTCGATCACCGGCCGTTCTTCGGCGACGGCCCGGGAAAGGCGCGACTCCACGGCGGAGAGCTTTTCGCTGTCGGACACGAGCCGCTCCTCCATCTCTTGCACGCGGCCCGCCATCATCGCGTCCTCGCGCTGCGCGGCGTGATCCTCGCGCTCGAGCTCGGCGAGATGATCGGCGACCCCGGTCAGCTCCGCGTCCACCTCGTTGCCTTGCCGCACCAGCTCGCCGACGCGGGACGCGGCCTCGTCGGCCGCTGCGGCGGCGCGCTCCGATTCCATGCGGGCGCTCGCGAGCCGCTCGCCGTTCTCACGAAGCCCGGCCTCGACGGCCGCGAGTTCGGCTGCAACGTCACGGCCCAAACCGGCCGGATCGCCGCCGGACAGCACCCCGCCCGCGATCCGGTCGCCGTCGCGCGTGACGACGGTGATGCCGGGATTGGCCCGGGCGATCTCCCACGCACCGTCCAGATCGTCGGCCAAGGCGATGCCGCGCAAGAGCGCGCGCACCGCGTCCGGAGCCTGCTCGACGGCTTCCTCGGCGCTGCGAATTCCTTCGGGCACGGCCGCGCCGGCGCCCTCCGAGACGAACACGCCTCGTCCGCCGGCGCTCTTGAGCGTCCGGATGGCCTGGATCGCGTCCTCGGGCCGTGCGGCGACGATGGCGCCGGCCACGGGCTCGAGGGCCGACTGCGCCGCCCGCTCCCATCCGTTTACCGGCCGCACGATCTCGCGCAGCACGCCCAGCAGGCCGGGGATCCGGCCGATCAAGTCCTTCGGGGTTCCTCGCGCGGCTTCCTCGGCGAGCACGGCGCGGCGCGCCTCCAGCGCATCGGCGCTGCGCTCCAGATCGCGAAGCCGCTGCGCGCTTTCGTTGGCCGCGGCCTGCGCCTCGCCGAGCGCGGCGCGCGCTTCGTCGAGCGCGGCCTCGAACTTGCCTTCGCGATCGTCGAGCACGCGAAGCTCGTCCGCGGTGGCCTTGATCTCGTCTTCGCGTGCTTGGCGCCGGCGTGCCAGGAACGCGCGACGCTCCGCGAGCCGCTGCCGCTCCTCGTCGGCGGCCTGCACCGCAGCGCGCAGTGCGGCTCGCTCCCCTTGCAGATGCACGATCTCTTCGCGTGCCTTCACGGCCGCTTCCTGTGCCGCGGTGAGCGCGCGCCACTCCTGCTCGGCTTCGCGCGCCTGCTGCTCGGCGCGCTCGCGCTCGACGCGGATCGCGGCGAGCTCGGCTTCGGTCTCGGCGATCAGCTCCGGCGGCGGAGCCTGCCCTTCGGGAGCGCGCACGGCGAGCTCGTCGAGGTGCCGCGCGCGCTCGTCGGCGAGACGCGCCAGGCCGGCGACCCGTTCGCGTGCCGACGACAGGCGATACTCGGTCGACAAGGCCGCCTCGGCCGCCGCCGACGACGACGCGGACTCGTTCTCGAGCGCTTCGATCGCGGCGGCGAGCTCCTGGAGCCGGGCGGCGAGCTGCTCGGCCTCGGCCGTCAGACGTGCCTCCGCCTCGCGGTCGCCTTCCTCGGCGATCGCGGCGTAGTCATGCACCCACAGCCGCAGCGTGACCTCGGCGAGATCGGCCTGGATCTCGGCGCTTCGCTTGGCCATCTCGGCCTGCTGCTCGAGCGGACGGATCTGGCGGCGCAGCTCGCCGATCACGTCGCCGAGGCGCTCGATGTCCGCGTCGGTGCGCTCGAGCTTGCGGACGGCGCGTTCCTTGCGGCGCCGGTACTTCAGAATTCCCGCAGCCTCTTCGATGTAGGCTCGCCGCTCTTCGGGACGCGCCTGCAGCACCCCGTCGAGCTGGCCTTGCCCGACGATGGTGTGAAGCTCACGGCCGATGCCGCTGTCGGACAGCAGCTCCTGCACGTCCAGCAGGCGGCACGGTGTTCCGTTGATCGCGTATTCGCTATCGCCGCCGCGGAAGATGGTTCGGGTGATCGTGACCTCGGTGAACTCGATCGGCAGCACCCCGGCCGAGTTGTCAATCGTCAGCGAGACTTCCGCGCGGCCGGCGCCGTTCCGCTTGGGCGTTCCGGCGAAGATGACGTCTTCCATCTTGCCGCCGCGCAGCGTCTTGGGTCCCTGCTCTCCGAGCACCCATGCGATCGCATCAGACAGGTTCGACTTGCCGGATCCGTTGGGGCCGACGATGACGGCGACGCCCGGTGTGAACTCGAGCGTGGTCTTGTCGGCGAACGACTTGAACCCTTGAAGGGACAGGGATTTGAGAAACACGGCCGATGCTAGCACGGCGTCCGCGCGTGTCCGCGGATCGATGCTATGGATAAACGCAAAAGAAAAACGCCCCTGCGAGGGGCGTTTATCTCGGGGTCTTCGGGATGACCCCCGCTTCCTCTACGCCATTGCCTTGACTTCGTCCATCTTCGCGTCTGCGATCGCGCGGAGCGCCATCACTTCGGCTTCGGCGGACTGCAACGACTTCTCCAGCTCGGCGACACGTGCCTTCAGCTCTGCGATCTGCTTCAGCAACACGTACGCGCGAGGCTCTCCGAGGTATCCGAAGAGCGCCTTCGACATGTCTCGACCCCCTTTAAGGGTTCGGTTGGCCGCTTGTTTTCTTCCTCGTGCGCGCCCAGGCAGGATCGCCACCCGGGTTCACAAGAGGACTATAACTCAGCCCCCGGACCGTGAGAAGTCCTGACGCCAACTTTTCTATGGAAAGATTTGGCAAGTCAGCGAGGATTCATCCATTTCGCCCCGATTTTGTGCTGATTCTTCATGGAAGAAGAATCCACACTTGATCACCGGATCCGGAACTCGACCTCCCCCGCCGGAGGCTCGGAGACTACCTCGATCGAGTCCACGACGGCCCCGGAAGGGCCGACCCCTGCCCACGCGAGGCACTCCTCGACTGCTTCCTCATCGCCTTCGAACGCGGCCTCGACCCGCCCGTCGGCCAGGTTGCGAACGAACCCACCGACGCCGGCGCGCCGTGCGTACTCGGCGGTGGATGCGCGGAAGAACACGCCTTGCACGCGGCCGGAGACAACAACCCGAACGCGAACGGTCACGGCCCGCCCAATCAGTAGCGCGGCATGCCGGGATCGACCTGGGCGGCGTAGGCCTCGAGCCCCCCGTGCAGATGCTTGACGTTCTTGAGGCCGACCTCGTGCAAGTATCGAAGGACCTGCGCCGAGCGCGCGCCCACCTTGCACATCACGATCACGTTGCCGCTCTGCGGGATCTCCGACAGCCGATCCAGAACCTCGTTCATCGGGATCAGGTGCGAGTCCGGCAAGTGCACGATCTCGTACTCGTGCGGGTCGCGAACGTCCAACAGGTAGACGTCCTCTTTCGCGCGAAGGTCTTCAAGCTCTTTCGGTGTGATCGACAGCTGCGCGGCGAACTGCGCAACGTCGTCGGTGACACCGCAGAACGCGTCGTAGTCGATCAGCTCGGTGACGGTCGGGTTTTTGCCGCACACCGGGCACTCCGGGTCCTTGCGAACCTTCAGCTCCCGCACGCTCAGCTCGAGTGCATCGTAGATCAGCATCCGTCCGATCATCGGCTCGCCCGCGCCGGTGATCAGCTTCACGGCCTCGGTGGTCTGGAACGATCCGATGGTCCCGCACAGCATGCCCAGCACGCCCCCTTCTGCGCACGACGGGACCATTCCCGGCGGCGGCGGCTCGGGGAACAAGCAGCGATAGCAGGGGCCGTACTCGGCCCAGAAGACCGACAGCTGTCCGTCGAAACGATAGATCGAGCCCCACACGTACGGCTTGCCGAGCAGCACGCACGCGTCGTTGACCAGATAGCGCGTCGGGAAGTTGTCGGAGCCGTCGACGATCAAGTCGTAGTCGCGGAACAGATCCAGCGCGTTGTCGCTCGTGACGAACGTCTGGTGCTTGACCACCTTCACGTTCGGGTTGATCTCGCGGATCCGGTCTTCGGCGCTGTCCAGCTTCGGACGGCCGACGTCGGAGGTGCCGTGCATGATCTGGCGCTGAAGATTGGTTTCGTCCACGACGTCGAAGTCGACCAGCCCGATCGTGCCCACGCCCGCCGCGGCCAGATACATCGCAACCGGCGAGCCGAGCCCGCCCGCGCCGATGCACAGGACCTTGGCGTTCTTCATGCGCTTCTGGCCCGTCATCGCGACGTCGGGAATGATGAGATGGCGCGAGTACCGGCGAATCTCTTCGTTGGTCAGCGAGTCGGCCGGCTCGACGAGCGGCGGCGGCCGCAGGCCGCCGTTCTGAAGCATCTGAGGCTGGGTCTGGTCGGGCATTGCCACTGTCTCCCTCGTGCGAACGGTGGAATCATACCAACGCCATCGGAATACCTGGAATTCCTTCCACCGCTTCGACCGAGCCCGGGCCCGATCGTGCTTGCGAATTCGCCGGAAGCGAGCCCCATTCCCGCGGGGGTATCCAAAGAACCGATTCCCTGCCTGCCCCCGCCGGCCCGGCAGGCCGGGGAAGCGTAAACTGGCCGCAACCGGGACGTTCCCGCATGCCGCGGACGTTGCGGCAGGAGCCCGCCCAAGCCCCGACGAACTGTCGAACTCGACGATGAACGAGAGCCGCCTCGCACGATTTCTGTCCACGGCCGTGGTCTTGGTCCTGTCCGCCTCCGTCGTGACGGCGGGGATCCGGAGCTCGGCCCGCCTGTCGATCCAGCCGCCGGAAAGCTCGGCCGCGACGCTCTCGCTGAAGTTCATCGAGCCGGACCCCAACGCGATGCCGTTCCCGATCACCGACGACGTGGCTCCCGCGCCCGCCCCTCCTCCGCCGGCCGCCAAGAAGGGCGCGGTCAAGGCGCCCATCGCGATGACCGCCGCCCACCGCGCCGCGCGTCAGATCGACGGCGACCGGGCGAGCTTCCACTGGGCGCTCCTGATCGGGATCAACGACTATGCCGGCAGCACACGGGACAACATCGGCTCCTATCAGGATGCTGTGGCGCTGCGCGAGCTGCTGCTCGCGCAAGGGTGGAAGCCCGATCACATCCTGCTGATCGGCAACCGCGCGGCCACGATGGCCGGGGTGCGCGAAGGGCTGGCGTGGCTCGCATCCAAGACCGACGCGCGATCCAGGGTGATCTTCCATTACTCCGGGCACGAGAAGCCGATGAGGGGCGACCCGGACCGGGACGGCGAGGCGCGTGACGTGGCGCTGTGGCTTTCGGACAACAGCCTGATGTCCGACGGGGAGCTCGGCGTCGCCATGGGCAAGGTGTCGGCCTCGACGATGTGGATCAACATGGCCGTCTGCCGCGCCGGCGGCTTCGACGACCCAGGCATGGCCGCGCCGGGGCGAGTGATCACGTACTCGTCGCCCGAGTCGCAACTATCCTACGAAGACCCCGAGGTCAACTACTCCGTGTTCGGCTACAACATGCTGGTTCGCGGGATGAAGATGGGCCTGGGCGACCTCAACGGGGACGGCGTCATCACCGTTCAAGAGGCGTTCGAGTACGGCCGGCCGCTCGTGCTCGACCGCACAGGGAACCGCCAGCGCCCGTTCATAAAGGACATGCTCGGGAGCGGATTCGACCTCCGGATCGTTTAACGCTCGACGAGTTCGATCGCAGGCAGCCCGGCCGGGACGTCCCGTCCACAGGCCGAGGGGGGACGAGAAGGAGAGCAACGGAATGCATGCACGACGTCTTCGCTCGCTCATCGCTCTGAGCGCGATGACCGCGTCCCTGTGGGTCGCATCGCCATCGTCTGCCGCGCCCTCGCCGATCCACGTCGTCGAAGGATCCGTCGCGATGATGATGCGCTTCCCCGCCGACCCGACCTACACCAGCTGGGTCAAGCCGGCCCGCGACGTCTACAACATCACCGGCCAGACTGGCCAGGCCGGCTACGCCTTCGACATTCAAAGGCGGACCTGGGGCGGCCGCTTCGTGCTCGAGCT
>DATLFO010000209.1:0-3071 GCA_035541035.1 Actinomycetota bacterium | reverse complement strand
GTCGTCGTCGTCGGAGCCGTGCGAGCTCGGCTTCGGGCTGCCGGTCGCTGCGGTCCCTGTCGGATTCGCCGACGGTTCGGAATCTCCGTGGGACGGCGTCGAAGACACGCCCGGGCCCGGCTCGCGCTCGCCGGCCGACGTTGACCGGCTGCCGGAGGAGCAGCCCGCCGCCGCGAGCGCGATGACGAGCGCCAATGGAAGGATGCGAAGACGCTTCACGATCATCTCAACGTCCCTGGCTTTTTTTGGTCACGGTCTTCCGTGCTTTTGCGACCGGTTTCTTCGTTTTCG
Organism: Actinomycetota bacterium; assembly: GCA_035541035.1. Taxonomy (GTDB): domain Bacteria; phylum Actinomycetota; class AC-67; order AC-67; family AC-67; genus DASWHR01. The sequence goes on along the minus strand of DATLFO010000209.1, from coordinate 2,780 downwards.
TCGCGGCGCTCGAGGCGCGCGACGAAGTCTTCCGCGGCGCCGGCCTGTCGTCGGAGCCATCCTGTTGACCCGGCACCGCCTCGGGGTGGCTTTCCTCGTACGCGGCCTCGAGGTCGGCCTCTCCGAGGTAGGACGCGACGAGCATCGGATCGTCGAGCAGGGCTTGGGAGCTGTTCTCCATCACGACCTCGCCTTTGGCGAGCACATAGGCTCGCTGGGTGTTCCCGAGCGCCATGTGGACGAACTGCTCGACCAGCACGATCGTCGTGCCCTCACGATTTGCGTCCTTCAGAATCTCGAACAGCTGCGTGACGATGATCGGAGCCAAGCCGAGGGAAAGCTCGTCCACCAGGAACAGCTTCGGCGACGACATCAGAGCCCGTGCGACCCCCAGCATCTGCTGCTCGCCGCCGGAGAGCGTTCCGGAGGCCTGCTTGCGGCGCTCCTTGAGCTTCGGGAAGTACGCGAACATCTGCTCGAGGCGGGCCGAGTACTTCTCCTTCTGCTTGCGACGCGACCAGTACCCGTACCGGAGGTTCTCCTCGACGCTGAGCGTCGGGAAAAGATCGCGGCCCTCCGGGAGGTGCGCGATGCCGCGTGAGACGAGCTTGTGCGCAGGAATCCCGCCGATCTCCTGACCTTCGAACTTGATGCTGCCCGAACGGGGCGCGATGAGGCCAGACACGGTTCGCAGCGTGGTGGTCTTGCCGGCACCGTTCGCGCCGACCAGCGCAACCATCTCGCCTTCCTCGACGCGCATGGACAGGCCGCGCAGCGCCTGTACCGACCCGTAGTAGACGTCGATCGTCTCCACTTCCAGAAGGCTCATCGGACCTCACCTCGGTTGGGGATCACGCCTGGATCTCCTCGGTCTCGTGCTCGTCCTGCTGACCCAGGTACGCGGCGATGACACGCTCGTCGCGCTGCACCTGGTCGGGCGTTCCTTCCGCGAGCATGTTGCCGCGATCGAGCACGTACATGTAATCGGACACGCTCGTCACCATGCGCACGTCGTGCTCGATGAGAAGCAGGGTGACGCCCAGAGACCGGACGAAGCGCAGGATGTCGGCCAGCCGGTCGGTCTCCTTGTTGTCGAGCCCCGACGCCGGCTCGTCGAGCATGATCAGATGCGCGCCGGTCACGAGCGCCCGGGCGAGCTCGACCATGCGGAGCACGCCGAAGGGAAGGTCGCGCGCCGTGCGGTCGGCGACCGACGTCAGGTCGAGCAGTTCGAGCGCGCGTTCTACCTGCGCGCGAGCGGCCTTCTCGGCACCGATGGATGCCTTGGAGACGGTCAGGTGAGCGAATAGACCGGTCGGATTGTGCCGGTCGGTCGCCACCATAAGGTTGTCGAACACCGAGAGCTGCCCGAACATCTGGATGGCCTGGAAGGTTCGGCCGACTCCGAGCTGCGCGCGCTTGTGCACCGGCCAGGTGGTGACGTCGTTGCCGAACAGCTTCACCTGGCCCTTGGTCGGGACGTTCAGACCGGCGATGGAGTTGAACAGCGTGGTCTTTCCCGCTCCGTTGGGACCGATGAGCCCGACGATCTCGCCTTCGCACACCTTGAGCGACGCGTTGTTGACGGCGGTCAGCCCGCCGAACTGAACGGTGATGCCGCTGGCCTCGATGAGCGGCGTGCGGACGGCGCGGTCGGCGGGCAGCGGGGGAGTGGGCAAGGTGAGCGCCGCCCAATCCCGGCTGCTTCCGGCCGAGATCTCGTCGATCTCGAGGTCGCCGTCGACGACACGATCGGTCCGCTCGGATGTCTCGACGCTCATCATGCCGGTCCGCAGCGGTTCGTCTTCGAGGTGGACGTGTGTGCCGTTGCCGTTCGCGATGCGTCCCACCGTGAACAGGTCGAGCGGTTCCTGAGCCTTGACCGCAGGCGGCCCCCCCGCCTTCCCCTTGGTCAGGCGCGCGAGCAGTCCGGGCTTCGCCGGCGACGCACCTTCTGCGGCGGGACGGGGCGGGGAAGCGAACATCTTGCGCAGGCTGCGGGCGGAGGCAAGCCACACCGCGTCGAGCGCGCGGTTCAGCGGCCGCAGGGCCTTGGAGACCGGGCGCAGCACCGGCGCGAGGGAGCGCGGGACCTCGGCCAGGCCACCGCGGTACAGAAGCAGCGTGCCGGCGAGCAGCGCGGCCGCCACGACCTCGAGGTAGCCGCTGAGAAACTTCACGCGAAGAAAGGCCTCGTCGAGCATGGCGAAAACCGTGCCGGCCGCGATGGCGCCTCCGAGGCTGCCGAGGCCGCCGACGACGGCGATCCCGAGGAAGAACAGGGAGCGGTCCACCTTGAACGCGTCCGGACTGATCGTGCCGAGCTCCGCCATCATCAGGCCACCGGCGATTCCGGCGAGCACGCCGGAGATGGCGAACGCCACCAGCTTCGTCTTGACGACGTCCACGCCGAGCGATGCGGCCGCGACCTCGGACCCGCGAACGGAGAAGAACGCCCGGCCGGTTTTGGAATCGCGCAGGTTGGCCATCAAGAATACGGCAACCACAACGGCGGCCCATGCCATGTAGAAATACACGCGCCGGTCGGACCAGTCGAAGTACGGGAATGAGTTCGCGATCCCGGTGGACTGAGGCTCGATGGTCGAGTGGCGGGTGAACGGCTCGAATCGGAATAAGAACGCCTCGGCCATCCACGAGAACAGCAGGGTCGCGACGGCCAGGTACAAGCCACGAACACGCAGTGCGACGACACCGAGAACGACGGCGGCGAGCATGCCGGCGACCCCACCCCAGATCAGCGCCACCGGGAAGCCGATCTT
>DATLFO010000208.1:0-2341 GCA_035541035.1 Actinomycetota bacterium | reverse complement strand
GTCTACAACGAGCGCGACTCGCTGGCGCCGCTGCTCTCCGAGCTCGTCGCCGCGCGGCGTGCGATCCCGCCCAGCGAGGTCGTGTTCGTCGACGACGGCTCCTCCGACGGATCCACCCAGGTGCTCGAGGACGCGCATCAGAAGGATCCGACGATCCGCGTGGTGCGCTTCACGCGCAACTTCGGTCAGACCGCGGCGCTGGCCGCGGGCTTCGATTACGCGCACGGCCGCGTCATTGTCACGATGGACGCGGACCTGCAGAACGACCCGGCCGACATCCCGAAGATGCTCGCGAAGCTGGACGAAGGCTACGACGTGGTCTCGGGCTGGCGCGTCGATCGAAAGGACACGCTCTGGACGCGGCGGCTGCCGAGCAAGGTCGCCAACACGATGATCTCGCGGCTGTCGCGCGTGAAGCTGCACGACTACGGCTGCACGCTCAAGGCCTACCGCCGCGACGTCGTGGAGGGGCTCGAGCTCTACGGCGACGCGCACCGGTTCTTGCCGGCGCTCGCCTCGCGCGTCGGCGATCGCGTGACCGAGATCCCGGTTGCGCACCGGCCGCGGGTGCACGGCGAGTCCAAGTACGGGCTCAGCCGGGTCGGCAAGGTGTTCCTCGACATGCTCGCGCTGCCGTTCATGCTTCGCTTCTTCAATCGGCCGATCCGATTCTTCGGAACTGCGGGCATGCTGATGGGCTTGGCCGGCTCGGGGCTGCTGGTGTGGATGGGAGTCGAGCGATTCGGGCTCGGACGGCCGATCGGCGGGCGGCCGGCGCTGCTGATCGGCATGCTGCTGGTGCTGGCGGGCGTTCAGTTGGTAACGCTCGGATTGCTCGGCGAGGCGATGACGCGCGCCTACTACGGCGGCCGCGGCCGGCATCCCTACACGGTGCGCCGCGCGCTCGTGTCGTGCACGCCCGGTCACCACACGTGCTCGACGCCGTCGTCGCCGAGCGAGATCACGCTTCCGTAGCGAGCGCCCGCTCGTAGCGGTCCAGGTACTCTTTCGCCATCCACTGCGGGGTGTACCGCTGTGCGGTCTCCTTCGCCGCCAGGCCCATGCGCGCGCGCTTCGCCGGATCGGCGGCCATTCGCTTCATCGCCTCACCGAGCCGCACGGGGTCGCCGGCGGGAACCAGCAGCGCGTTCTCATCGTGCGTCAGGAAGTCGGTCTGGCCGCCGATGCTGCCCGCGATCACCGGCAAGCCGGCCTGCATCGCCTCGAGGTAGACGATGCCGAAGGCCTCGTGCAGCGAGGCCAGCACGAACGCGTCCGCGTCGGCGAGCGCCTGCGCCTTCGCGGCGTCGTCGAGCGCGCCGGCAAAGGTCACCCGTCCGGGCGTCGCCGCGCGCTCCAACGTCGCCCGCTCGGGGCCCTCCCCGACCACGACCAGATGGCATCCGTCCGGCACCGAGCGAACCACCGCGCCGAGGGCCTTGCGCTGAACCAGTCGCGCGACCGTCACGAAGCGGGTCACGCCGTCGGCCGGCCGCGAGCGGGGCGGCAGGACCGCGGGCTCGACCCCGATGCCGACGATGTCGACGTCCTGGCGGCCGGTCAGCTTCTTGGTCCGGTCCGCCAGGTCCTTGCTGATCGCGATCACACGCTCCGATGCGCCCACGACCCGCTTGACGGTCGCCCGAACCGGAGCGAACCGTTCGGGCGACAGTGGCCGGGTGGGGTCGTAGATGTCGGCGCCGCAGACGGTCAGCAGGTGCGGCACGCCGCCGCGGCGGGCCAGCGCGACGCCCGCCGGGCCCGAGGGGACCGCGAAGAAGGTGTGCACCAGGTCGAAGCGGCGCTGCTGGATCAGTTTCGCGCCGGTGCGGCGCGCGGCCGGGCCGAAGGAGACCAGCGAAGCCATCGAGGCGCGCTCGCGCTCGGTGCGGCGCACGACGCTGACCCGGACGATCCGTGCGCCGTCCTCCCACGACTCGGGCCGCAGGCCGGGGCCGCGGCTGGTGAGCACGGTCACGTCGTGGTCGCGGCCGAGCTCGCGAACCAGCGCTCGGGCGAGAACGCCGCCGCCGCCGCCGAGCGGCGGATATTCGTAGTTGACGATGAGGATGCGCACCGGGGCGCTAATGTATCGCGCCGTGCGGAAGTCGCTGAAGGTCGTGGCGCGCGTCGTGGTGGGCGCGGTCGTCTTCGGCATCCTGGTGGCCCGTACCGACCTGGGCGAGCTGGGCCGCCAGCTTCGCCAGGCCGAGGTCGTCCCGATCGGGTTCGCGGCGCTTCTGTTCCTCGTCGGGCTCGGGGTGTCCGCGCTGCGCTGGCGCGAGTACCTAGGGGCGCTCGAGTATCCGATGCCGTACGCGACGCTGTACCGGCTCTATTT
>DATLFO010000207.1:0-12227 GCA_035541035.1 Actinomycetota bacterium | reverse complement strand
TCTTCGTCGCCGCGCCGACGTCGGTGACGCACGCACCCGTCGCGGTGGCGAACTACCGAACCTCGATTCCGATTCGCATCGACGCGAACTGCGGCGCACCGTGCACGGCGACGCTGTTCTTCCGGCGAACGGGGCTGCTGCTGCCGACGTTCCTGAGCGGAGGCGATCCGGGCCCGAACCCGGCTGACGCCGCCGACGTTCAGTGGGCATCGGTGTCGATGAAGCTCGATGCGGTCAACAACGCGTTCCAGGGCCAGGGCGTCGGGCTGTACACGTTCTCGGCGCAGATCCCGTCCGCGTACGTGGACACGCGCGGGGTGGACTACGCGATCCGGGTGACCGACGGCAAGACCAAGACCTACTGGCCGGGAAGCGTCTACAACGGCTATGCCGCGCCGTCGGACGGCACGCGCTACGGCTGGCAGCACGTGCACGTGCTCAACCCCGCGATGGCCTGGCACACGCAGACGCAGTACTCGACGGCGCGCAACACGTCCCTGACCCTGCAGATGCAGGCACTTTGCTGGACCGAGGCATGCTCGGCGCAGATCCGCTATCACAGCTTCGGCGGACCGATCGTGACGGCGAACATGACGCAAACGGCCGTGCTGTTCTTCGGGCAGGCGAGGATGATCACGTACTCGTACACGGTCCCGGCCTCGTCGATGACCACCCTGACGCTTTCGTACGCGTTCAAGTTCACCGATGGCTTTACCACCTCGTACTCGCCCGGCACCGTCTACAACGGCTACTACGAGAAACGGGACGGCGTCCAGGCCGGCGAGTACCAGGTCGTGCTTCTGTAGCCGGAGCCGCTGTTGCGTTGCCGCGCCCGGCGCGGTGAAATCCGAGGCGCGATGAGCCTCGACGAGCTCGCCTCACTCCTGCCCGGCGGCACGATCTCCACCGACGATGCCGATCTGGCCGCGCACGCGCGCGACTGGTGGCCCGGCGCCCTGCTGCGCGAGCGATCCGGCGAGGCGCCGGTGCGGCCGGCGGCGGTGGTGCGTCCGTCGTCCGCGCAGGAGGTTGCGTCGGTGCTGGCCTGGGCCGACCGGACCCGCACGCCGGTGGTGCCCTTCGGCGGCGGCTCGGGGGTGTGCGGCGCCGCGCAGGCCGTGGAGGGCGCGCTCGCGCTCGACACGCGGCGGCTGGACTCGATCGAGATCGACGACGAGACGCTCATGGTGACCGCGGGTGCCGGTGTGATGGGTCACGCGCTGGAGGATGCGCTCAGCCGCCGCGGTCTGACCGCGGGCCACTTTCCGCAATCGATCGACATCTCGACCGTCGGCGGCTGGTGCGCGACACGCGGCGCGGGTCAGAAGTCCGGCGGCTACGGCCGGATCGACGACATGGTGCTTGGTCTTGAGGTTGCGCTTCCCGGGGGCCGGCTCGTGCGCTTCGCCTCCCATCCCGGCACCAGCGCAGGTCCCGACCTCAAGCGCATGTTCCTCGGCAGCGAAGGGACGCTCGGCGTGATCACCGAGGTGACGCTCGCTGCGTATCCGCAGCCGGCCTCCGTTGCGCACGAGACCTTCGCGTTCGTCTCGTTCGGGGACGGCCTGCGCGCATTGCGGCGCCTCGCGCGTGACGGCGTGCTGCCCGCGGTCGCCCGCCTCTACGACGAAACCGACGCGGGAATCGCCTTCCGCGAGGACGCGCCCGGCGGCAGCGTGCTGATCGTTCGCCACGAAGACAGCGGCGCGGGCGGCGCGTCGCGCCGCGAGAGCGTGAATGCGATCGCGGGCGACGCGGGCGGCCGCGCCCTGGGGCCGGGGCTCTCGGAAGCATGGTGGACGCGCCGCAACCACGCGGTCGAGACCTTCGGAAAGATCATGCACGAAGGCCTGCTCGGGCCGACCGGCGCGGTGGACACGATGGAGATCGCCGGAGCCTGGCCGGCCGATGCGCTCTACGCGGCCGTGTGCGCGGCGCTGTCGTCCCATGCCGACGTCGTCGCATGCCATGCCTCGCACGTGTATCCGCAGGGCGTGTGCCTGTACTTCACCTTCGTGCTGCTGGGCTCGGCCGACGATACGATCACGCGGCGGCGCTACGACGCGGCGTGGAGCGCGGGCATGGAGGCGGCGATCGCGGGCGGTGCCACGATCACGCACCATCACGGCGTCGGCCTGCTGCGCGCGCCGTGGATCGAACGCGAGCTGGGGGAGGCGATGAGCGTGTGGCGAGCGGTGAAGGCAGCGCTCGACCCGAACGGGATCATGAATCCCGGAAAGGCGGGCCTATGAAGAGTCCCTTCGGACCGATGCGGGTGATCATCAACCCGCGCGCGGGCCGTGGAGCGGTCGAGCGCGGCTGGCCCGAGGCGAAAGCCGTGCTCGACGCAGCAGGCATCGACTATCGCGTCACCGTCACCGAAGAAGCCGGCCACGCCACCCGGGCCGCGCGCGAAGCGCTCACCGGCGGAGAGAAGTTCGTCGTCGCGGTCGGCGGCGACGGGACCGTCAACGAGGTCATCAACGGCCTGATGGGATCCGGCGGCGTCGCCGACCCCGACGTGGTGCTCGGCGTGGTCGCCGCCGGAAGCGGCTGCGACTTCGTCAAGACCTTCGGGCTGTCTCAAGATCCCGCCGTCGCCGCAAAGAATCTGCTGGGCGGCAACCTGTGGGGCGAGATCGACGTCTCGCGCGTTCGCTTCACGGCTGGGGACGGTTCGCAGCAGACCCGATGGTTCGGCAACATCGCCGAAGCCGGCTTGGGCGCCGACGTGGTCGCCGCCGCGGCGAAGATGCCCAAGTGGCTCGGCGGAAAGGTCTACAAGCTCGCCGCCGTCAAAGAGATCGCCCGCCACGAGCCGTTCCAAGCCCGCGTCTCCATGCACGGCCGCAAAGCGCGCGGCTTGCCCGTGGACGCGCCGCTGAGCGAAGTCGCGTGGGACGGCGAGATGTCGCTGCTGGTCGTGGCGAACTGTCAGTTCTTCGGTGGGGGCATGCGCGTCGCGCCGCGCGCGATCCCCGGCGACGGCATGCTCGACGTGCAGATCGCGACCGGCACGAAGTCCGACGCGATGAAGGTCATGCAGAAGATCGCCAAAGGCCGGCACATCCCGAACAAGGGAATTCTCGAGTATCTCGCCACTTCGGTGACGCTGGATGGTCCCAAACCCATCCTGATCGAAGCGGACGGGGAGGTGCTGGGCACCACCCCCGCCACGTTCGACGTCATCCCCGCCGCATTGAAGATGAAGGTCTAGCTACGCCGGCGGCTTCAAGTTGTCCAGATCCGCATAGACGCACTTCTTGCCGGCATTGATGCAGAACGCGACCAGTTGCTCCAGACGCGCCTGATTCCAGGTGTTCCAGAAGTCCGAGTGGAAGGTGTACGCCGGACCGCTCGACAGGGTGATCGACGAGGGCGCCGGATAGAAGTTCGTCCATTGGAAGCGCTGCATCAGCCACGGCAGCGACACCGGATGCGTGGACGGACACACCGAGCTTTTGTTCGAGTAGGCAAGATGGCTCTTGTGGTCGGGCGAGTCCAAACGCACGCCGTCCCAACAGTCCGGGTAGATCACGTGAACCGTCAGGCCCGCGTCGCCGGCCTTGCACTGCGGCGGCATGTTGACCTTGGACACCGACGAGCCGTCGCCGCATCCCCAGTAGACGATGCTCGTGCTCTGCGGGCTCGTGGCCTTGCCGTTGCCCGCGATCGCCTTCAGCCCCGCCGGCCACGCCTTCATCGTGCCCGGCTTTTTGCGCGCACGATTCGAGTAGTAGAACGTCGACTTCGGAGCGGCGACCCGCGCGCCGTTCACGGAGACCGTCGGATGCCAATACGAGGCCGTGTCGCCCGGCTCGTCTCCCGCCTTCGAATGCTCGCATCCGGTCGCCGCGACGATCAGTGACTCGTACGTGCTCGACGGGTGGATGGCCGTGTTGCCGTAGAACTCGTGAAGATGCGACGAGTCGGCCGCACCGGGAGACACGATCGGGTCGTCGGGCGCCGACCGGACCGGTCCGAGGCATTGGATGATGAACTGTCCCTGCGGATAGGCGGCTTCGGCCGGAACGGCAAGGCTGCCGAGGATGCCCGCCGCGGCGAGCGCGAGCGCGACCGTGCGCCGGAGGGCAACGGGCAGGTGCATGCGGGCGTGCGAGGACGACATCGGCCGGTCTCCTTGAGGTGAGCGAGCGGAAGCTCGAGCGAGCTTCTTCAGCGATATCGGGTCGTCCGCGTGCCGGCGACAGAGTCGAATGACTCAGCAGTGCGTCCGCGCTCTGCGGACGCAACGATGTGCGTTCCGCGTGGGTGCGGGCCCTCCGGGACCGGCTAGAGGCGTTCCATGACCGCGCCGGCCAGCCGCTCCGGCACCTCGATCTCGGGCCAGTGGCCAACGTCCGGCCAGATCTCGATCTCGGTCATGGGACGCTGGGCCTTCAGCTCGTGGGCCATCGCGACCACCGCGATGGGATCCTGCTCACCCCAGACGGCCCAGAGCAGGCCGGTGAATTCGTTGAGCGCGTCGGTCCAGCGTTGCTGGTTTTGGCGGCGCTCTTCGATGTAGCGGATCAGGCGCGGCAGCAGACGGTCGCCGTCGTTGTGGGCGATCAGCGCGAGCAGCGCTTCGACTTCGGCGTCGCCCGGCGGATGCTCCCTCGAAAACGTCTCGGTGATGCCGGGTTTGAAGCCGTCGAGCGGCAGCGACTCGGCCAGCGGCTCGTCGGGAAGCTGCAGCAGAAGCTGCTGGCCGGCCGACAGCTGCGCCATGTCGATGTAGATCGAGCCGTTGGTCAGGATCACGCGGTCGATCTCGAACGGCAGCTCGCCTGCGTTCTGACGGTGAAGAAGCTCGGCCGCGACGGTGTCGCCCATGTCGTGCGCGACGATCGCGCAGCGCTCGATGCCGCGGCCGGCAGCGACGTGCTCGGCCAGGCCGGCTTGATCGAAGAGCGTGACACGCGGATCGGCGGGCTTGTCGCTCAGGCCGTAACCGAGGAAGTCGAACGCGGTGACGCGCGCTTTGCCGGCCAGATGCGGGATGACGTTGCGCCATTGGTAGGACGAGGCGGGGAAGCCGTGCAGGATCAGCACGTCGGGGCCGCGCTCTCCGTCGCCGGTCATGAACACGCGGTGCGGACCGGCGTCGATGAAGCGTCCGGCATCACGCCAGCGTTCGACGGAACGTGGGAGCCCGCTCATTGCGGGCCAGCATACGCGAGCCTACAGGCCGATCTGGTTGCGCCGGATGCGGCTGCGCATCAGCCACATGACGCCAGCGGCCGCCAGCACGGTCATCACGTACTCGCGAAGCTGCAACGCCGGTCCGTCGGCGGGCGAGCCGATCCCGCGCGAGGTGGGCTGGGCCGGAATTCCCGCGGACGGGAACTGCGGCGGCGTCACCGGCGTGCTCGGGAACGGGAACGGTCCGGTCGGCGCCGCGATCGGGAACTGGGGCTGCGGGAACGGCCAGGGGAACGGGAAGCGCGGCCGCGGATAGACGGGCGGTTTGAAGTCGAGCAGGCCGGGGCGTTTCGCGCCGCCGGTCGGATGCGTCAGGATCAGCTCGACGTTCTTGTCCATGTCGGTGGCCAGGTTCTCGATCGCGTCGTGGCCGTGCTGCGGATCGTTCGCGCCCACCCACCGGGCCACGGCAGCGAGATACTCCTCGTTGATCGCGGCCTTCTGCTTGCCGAACCGCGCGTCGGTCTCGGGCGTGGGATCGTCGCTCCAGCGCATGGTCGCCGGGTCCACGGGCGCGGCGCCGTCGAAGGTGATCGCGTAGATCGACATCGTGCCGTCGTGGTTGTCCACGATCTCGATCGTGCGGGACTGATGAGGCCAGTCCGCGATCGCGCTCGTGTTCACCTCGAAGTAGCCGCCGGTGCCGTTGGCGCGCATGTGCTGCCAGATCTTGTTCTGATGCGTATGGCCGGCCGCGTGCATGATCACGTTCGGGAACAGCAGCAGCAGCTTCTGAAGGTCGGCGCCCGTCTTGGCGGTGCCTCCGTCGGTGCGTGGCGTGGTGTTGCTCATCTTCGCCGACGAGTGATGGCTCATCACTACGATCAGCGACGTCGGGTTGCCGGTCTCGTCGCACGTGAGCGCGTTGTCGGTCGCGTAGAAACAGCTCGAATGCTTCTTGAGATCCTTGTTCAGCCAGTCCCATTGGGCCTGGTCGATGTTGCCCGAGTCCAGGCCCTCGTCGGCGGCGGTGTCGAGCACGATCAGATGAATCGGCGGCTCACCCGGGATCGCCGGCGGCACGTCCACGGTGTAGCAGGCGCGGTTCTGCCGGCCCGCCACGTCCTTGACCGGGCACATCGTGCCGCGATGGCCGGCGGGCAGGCCGCGGCTCGTATCGTGCTCGCGCAGCCAGTCCTCGCGGTCGAGCAGCCGCCGCTCCGGGTCGGCCTCGACCAGACGCACGCTTCCGGGATGGGCGGCCAGCGTTGCCCAGAAGGCCGGGTCGAGCATGACCGCAGGGTCTTTGCAGACGCGCTGCTGCATGTCCGGCGGGAGATCGTTGACCATCAGACCGCCGGTCACCCACGCCTTGGCGAACGTCTTCCACGCCTCGCTGTTTGGCATCACGCCGCGCACCTTCGCGTCGTGGTTGCCCATCACCGTGTACCAGGGGAGCGGCGAGCCGTCGGGCCGGCGAAGTCCGGTCGCCCAGAACGGCTCGTTGGCCAGATCGCGCAGCGAGCGCCCCTTCACCGGGCTGGCGTACGGATCGGATCCTTGGTTGCCGTCGTAGCCGTCACGGCCCGAGTCCGGATCGACCACGGTTCCGCCGTCGAGCAGGTCTATGAACGCACGCACCTCGTTGTACTGCTGGTTCTCGGCCGCGTCCCCGAGCTGCACCGCGAAGTCGAACGGACGGCCGGTGACCGGGCCCCGCTGCATCCGGTTGACGGCCTGGATGTGCGAGTTCAAAAGGTGAGGCAGGAGCGTGTCGTTCCATCGGAACGCCGCGTCGAGCTCGTGCGTGGTGCACTTGTCGAAGAACTCGCCGCGCAAGGGCGACTCCTCGTCGGGAAGCTGGAAGTCGGTGAGCGCCGCGAACGAGAGGATCGGCGTGCCACGACGGCCGGGCTTGGCCTTGGTGCCCAGATCCTCTCGCAGCTTCAGCGGCTGGCCGGGGCCGCACACGAGCTTGCCGTCCTTGTAGACGATCGTGCCGTGCAGGGTCGTCGGGCCGCATGTCTGCGGGCCCACCGCGCGCGTGGTGGCGGGCGGGGACTGACCGAGCACGGCCGACAGCGCGAGAGTCGCCAGGACTCCCGCCGCCAGGCGTCGCCACAATGGAGCGTCCAGTGTCGTATACCTCCGACCAGTCAACGACCGTCCCACCGAGCCGGTTATGGTCCGCGATGTCCCGATTCGAGGCTACCAGCCTCCATGAGAGTCGGCTGAGCGTCCCTGCTGACCGAATTCGGCGCAATCGGAACCGGGTCCTTTCGGCCGGATGCGAGCGAAGCGGGATCGTGCGGCAGAGTCGGCCGATCAGGCCATCGCGGGAGCCGCGATGCCGGGGCCGCGCTCGGCGGCGAGCCCCGCGACATAGCGCGCGCGTTCCGCCGCGGTCTCGTCCTCGCCCCAGCCCCTCGCCGCGGCGACCAGGCCGGTCGCCGCCAGGCCGCCGTCCCGGTCGGCCAGCGACAGCCGTGTTCGCCGCGCCAGAACGTCCTCGAGCGTGACGGCCATCTCGCGGGTCGCGGCCCAGCGCACCTCCGCGCCGATGACCGGCAGCCCGGCCGCGACGGGCGAAGCCAGCGAGGGATCCTCGGCCGCCGTCGCCGCGACGTGCACGGCCAGGTCGCCGAACGCCTCGACCAGACGCCGGGCCTGATCCGGGTCGGCCCCGGCCGCGGCGAGCAGGTCGGCCACGTCGCCCCGTACCTCGACGGCCGGCTTGGTCAATCCGATCCTGATCCGATGCGTGACGCTGCGCCGTTTCACGCCGAGCGTCTCGCAGGCGGCATCCACGGCGTCGCGGGCCATGCGGCGGAACGTCGTCAGCTTTCCTCCCGTCACCGAGATCAAGCCGCCGGGCGAGACCTGGATTGCGTGCCTCCGCGACAGGTCCGCGGTCCGTTCCGTGGTCGCCGCGGCGCGTAGCGGCCGCAGGCCGGCCCACGCGCCGACCAGGTCCTCACGCGTCAGGCCGGCGTTCATCCATTTGTTGACGCCGTGGAGCACGTAGTCCACGTCGGCTTCGGTGACCGACGGCGCGTCGAGCGGGCCGTCGTATTCGGTGTCGGTCGTGCCGAGCATGATCCGGTCCGCCCACGGCTGCAGGAACAGCGAGCGCCGGTCGCGGGCGCCCGACGGCACGATGCACGCCGCACCGAGCGCGATCCGCTCGCGCGGGATCATCAGATGGATGCCCTTCGCCGGCCGCAGGGCGATCGGCGTGTCCGCATCCTCCATCACGCCGACCTCGCCCGCCCAGATGCCGGTCGCGTTCACGATCACCCTCGCCCGGACTTCGAAGCCGCGGCCGGTGCGCGTGTCGGTGACGCGGGCCGCGGCCAGCCGCCCGCCCGCGTCGTGCACGAAGCCGTCCACGGCCGCGTAGTTCGCGGTCGCGGCCCCGAAGCGCGTCGCGGACCGGATCAGCTCGAACACCAGCCGCGCGTCGTCGGTCGACGCGTCCCAGTAGGTCCATGCGGATACGACCCGGCCGGTGTCGATCGAGGGGGCGAGGGACTCGATGCGGCGCGCGTTGGCGCGCGTGTGCCGCGGCACGCCGCGCCGGGCGCTGAGCGCGTCGTAGATCGTGAGCCCGTAGGCCGCGAAGCGCGCCTCCTTGCCCTTGCGAAACACCGGATACAGGAACTGCAGCGGCCGCACCAGGTGCGGGCACAGGCGTGCGAGCAGATCGCGCTCGTGTGCGGCTTCCCAGGTCAGGCCGAACTCGTATTGGGCGAGGTAGCGGAGCCCGCCGTGCACGAGCTTCGAGGATTTGCTCGATGTGCCCGACGCGAAGTCTCGCTTCTCGACCAGCGCGGTCTTGAGTCCGCGCGAGGCGGCGTCGAGCGCGCAGCCGGCGCCGGTGACGCCGCCGCCGACGATCAGCACGTCGAACTGTTCCGAGGCGAGCCGGTCGAGCATCTCGGCGCGGGTGTCGGGTCCGATCGGCGGCATGGCCCGTATCATAGGCCGCGACATGTCCTGGTCCCGGATCGATCGCTTGCGCGCCGCCCTGCGCGAGGCCGGCGTCGCCGCGCTCATGGCCGGCCCGTCCGCCGACCTGCGATACCTGACCGGCTACGACGCGCTGCCGCTCGAGCGCATGACGCTGCTGGTCGTGCGCCCCGACGACGAACCGTTCCTGGTCGTGCCGGGGCTCGAGCGGCTGCGCGCCGAGGAGTTTACCGCCGGGATCGAGCTGGTCCCCTTCGGCGAGACCGACGATCCGGTCGCGCTCGTCGCATCGCGGCTGGGCGCCCTCGACGCGCCTGTCGCGGTCGCGGATCGCATGTGGGCGATGTTCGTGCTGCGCCTGCAGGCCGCCTTCGATCGGGCCGTGTTCGTTCCGGCCTCGACGATCATGCGCACGCTGCGGATCCGAAAGGATGACGCCGAGCTCGACGCGCTCGCGCGCAGTGCCGCCGCCGCGGACCGCGTTGCCGCGCTCATCGCCGGCGCGTCCGTCGCGGGCAAGCGGGAGCGCGAGGGGTCGCGCTGGATCAGCGACGCGCTCATCGCCGAAGGGCTCGAGCAGGTCAACTTCGCGATCGTCGCCGCCGGACCCAACGCTGCCTCCCCGCACCACGAGCCCGGCGAGCGCATCATCGAAGCGGGTGATGCGCTCGTGTGCGACTTCGGCGGTACGCTCGACGGCTACTGCAGCGACATCACGCGCACCTTTTTCGTCGGCGATCCGCCGTCCGAGTTCGTCGCTCTGTACGACGTGCTGCAGGAAGCGCAGGAGGCCGCCGTCAACGCGGTCAAGCCCGGCGTCACTGCCGAGTCGGTCGACGCGGCCGCGCGCGAGATCATCGCCGCCGCCGGCTACGGCGAGCACTTCATCCACCGAACCGGGCACGGCATCGGCCTGGAAGAGCACGAAGATCCCTACATCGTCGCCGGCAACACCGAGCCGCTGGAGCCCGGCATGTGCTTCAGCGTCGAGCCCGGCATCTACATCCCCGGCCGCTTCGGCGCGCGCATCGAAGACATCGTTGTGTGCACCGACGCGGGCGCTCGCCGCCTCAACAACGCCTCGCGCGACCTGAAAGTGATCGCATGACCGGCCATCTCGGCTTGAACGACGAGCAGCGCGCACTGATCGGGCTGGTGCGCGAGGTCGCGGCGCGTGAAATCTCGCCGTACGCAGACCGCTGGGAGCGCGAAGGAATCTTTCCGCGCGACGCGTTCGCCGCGCTCGGCCGCGCGGGGCTGCTCGGCATCCCGTACCCGGAGGAGCACGGCGGCGGCGCGCAGCCGAGCTGGGTGTACCTGCTGTGCCTCGAAGAGCTCGCGGCCGCGTTGCTGTCGGTCGGCCTGGGAACCAGTGTGCAGGTGCTCACGATGTTCCCGGCCGCGCAGTTCGGAACCGACGAGCAGCGCAAGGCGTGGCTGCCGCCCGCGTGCGCGGGCGAGTGGATCGGCTCGTACTGCCTGAGCGAGTCCGAAAGCGGATCGGACGCCGCGGCGCTGACCACCAAGGCGGTTCGCGACGGCGACTCCTACGTCATCGACGGCCGTAAGGCGTGGGTGACGCACGGCGGCGAGTCCGACTACTACGTGGTCATGGCCCGGACCGGTGAGGCCGGCCCGAAAGGCATCTCGACCATCTTCGTGCCCGCATCCACGCCGGGCGTCGCGCGCGCTAAGACCGAGGACAAGATGGGGATGAAGTCCTCGCCGACCGCGCAAATCACCTTCGACGGCGCGCGCGTCCCCGCCGAGAACCGCATCGGCGAGGAGGGCGAGGGCTTCCGGATCGCGCTCGCCGCGCTCGACGGCGGACGGCTCGGCATCGCCGCGTGCAGCGTCGGGCTGGCCCGCGCCGCCTTCGACGCCGCCGTGGCCTTCGCCAAGGATCGCAAGCAGTTCGGCCGGCCGGTCATCGAGAACCAAGGCTTGTCGTGGATGCTCGCCGACATGCTGACCGGCATCGAGGCCGCGCGCACGCTCACGCTCGACGCCGCCAAGCGCCGCGACGCAGGCGCGCCGTTCGGCACCCACGCCGCGATGGCAAAGCTGTTCGCCTCCGACACCGCGATGCGCGTCACCACCGACGCGGTACAGATCCACGGCGGCTACGGCTACGTGGACGAGTTCCCCGTCGAGCGCTACATGCGCGAAGCCAAGGTGCTGCAGATCGTCGAAGGGACCAACCAGATCCAACGTCTCGTCATCGGCCGCGCCATCGCCAAGAGCTCGGCGTCCCGCTGATGGCAACGCTCTACACGGACGCGCGGATCCTGGGGCCGCGACTGGAGCTGCTCGAGGCCGATGCGTTCGTGGTGGATCGCGATGTGTTCACCTGGGCCGGACGTCTCGGCGATGCCCCGAAAGTGGCGCGGTGCGTCTCGCTGGACGGCCGGACGGTCACGCCCGGTTTCGTGGACGGTCACGCGCACCTGACGATGACCGGCCTGATGCTCGGCGGGCTCGACCTGCACGGGGTCAAGAGCGCGCAGGCGCTGGTCCGCCGACTCGCCGGTCACGCGGAGGCCCGTGCCGACGTGTTTCTTTACGGGACCGGCTGGGACGACAGCGAGTGGGCGACGTCCCCGACGATGACGATGATCGACCGCGTCGCCGGGGACCGGCACGTCTACTTGTCGCGCATCGACGCCCATTCCGCCTTGGTCTCGCGCACGCTGCTGGCGGCCGCGCGGTGTGCGCGGATGGACGGGGCCGAGGTCGGCAACGACGGCCGGCCGACCGGCATCGTGCGGCGCGACGCGCACCATGCGGTGCGGCGCTATTTCTTCGACCGCATGCCGATGTCGAAGATCCGCGAGGCGCACCGCCTCGCCGCCGAGGCCGCCGTCGCGAAAGGCATCACGACCGTGCACGAGATGAGCGGCCCGCTGCACGCGGCCGGGGAGCGCGACCTGGATCAGCTTCTGAAAGGCACGCTTTCGATCAACGTGGTCTGCTACTACGCCGACGAGGACATCACGGTCGCGACGCGCCGCGGCCTCAAGCAGATCGGCGGGGATCTGAACGCCGACGGCTCGCTGGGCTCCCGCACCGCGGCGCGTCGCGACCGTGATGTCCTCGTCGGCGTAGTAGCAGAC
>DATLFO010000206.1:0-3678 GCA_035541035.1 Actinomycetota bacterium | reverse complement strand
GGGTGAGCCTGCTCGCTTCGGCCGGTATCCTTGGCTCACTCTCATGGATGCCCCGAGGATCACGATTCCCGTCATCGACATCGCCGCCTCTTTCGCGACCATCCGCGCCGAGGTGGACGAGGCGATCAAACGAGTCCTCGATGCCGGATCCTTCGTCCTCGGTCCCGAGCTCGCCGCGCTCGAGGATGAGTTCGCCAAAGCGCTGAATGTGCGGCGCGCGATCGGCGTCAACAGCGGCACCGACGCTCTGCATCTGGCGCTGCGCGCGGCCGGCGTCGGCCGCGGCGATCTGGTCGCCGTCCCGGCGCTCACGTTCTTCGCGACCGCGGAAGCCGTCGTACACGCCGGCGCGACGCCGCTGATCGTCGATGTGGACGAGCGCACGGCGACGATGAGCCCGGAAGCGCTCGAAGCCGTGGCCGACCGGGTCAAGGCCGTGATCCCGGTCCATCTCTACGGGCATCCGGCCGACATGGACGCGATCCTGTCGATCGCCGGATCCCGCGGCGTCGCGGTGATCGAGGATGCATGCCAAGCGATCGGTGCGCGCTACAAGGGCGTCGCCGCCGGCGCGGTCGGCGACGCCGCCGCGTTCTCGTTCTATCCAACGAAGAACATCGGCGGTGCCGGCGACGGCGGCATGGTCACCACGAAGCATCCGCATTTCGCCGCGACGGTCAAGAGCCTGCGCCATCACGCGCAGTCGGAGCGCAAGGACTTCCACGACGACATCGGCTACAACAGCCGTCTCGACGACCTTCAGGCCGCGATCCTTCGCGTCAAGCTGCGGCGTCTCGACGAGATCACCAAAGCTCGCCGGCAGATCGCCGCGTGGTATCACGACCTGCTCGCCGGCCTGCCGCTCGAGCTTCCCCACGAGGCCGATTGGGCCGAGCACGTCTATCACCTGTTCGTCGTCCGCTGCGACGAGCGCGAACGCGTCGCCGCCGGTCTCCACGAACGCGGCGTCGGCGCGGCGATCCACTATCCCATCCCGCTCACGCAGCAGCCCGCGATCAACGATCTCGGCTGCGAGCAGCCCGACGCGCCCGTTGCCGAAGCGATTGCGCGGCGACAGCTCACCATCCCGATGTATCCCGAGATGACCCGGCCGCAGGTCGAAGCCGTCGCAGCCGCGCTGAAGGAAGCGCTGTGACCGTCCGCGCCGGCCTGATCGGCTTCGGATACTGGGGCCCGATGTTCGTCCGGAACTTCGGTGAGATCGACGGTGTCGAAACGGCATGGGTCTGCGACCGCGATCCCGACCGCCGCGCCGCCGCCGCCGAGCGGTACCCGGACGTGCCCGTGTACGCGGACCTCGACGAAGCCCTTGCCGCCGGCGCGGACGCCGCCGTCGTCGCCACCCCCCCGCGCACCCACGAGCCCATCGCACGCGCCGTGCTCGAAGCCGGCCTGCACGTGCTCGTCGAGAAGCCGATCGCGATGACCGGCGACGCGGCGCTCGCCCTCGGCCGGGAAGCCCGGCAGCGCAACCTGACCCTGATGGTCGGCCACATCCTGCGCTACAGCCCGGCGCTGCAGACGATCAAGGCCATGATCGAAGGCGGCGACCTCGGCGACCTGTACTACCTTCACTCCACGCGCGTGAACCTGGGGCGCCATCACCGCGACGTCAACGTGATGTGGGACCTCGGTCCCCACGACCTGTCCGCCATCCTGCCCCTGGTCGGCGGCCGCCCCGAAGCCGTGAGCGCCTGGGGCCGCCCGTTCATCCAGCAGGGCCTCGAGGACGTCGTCTTCATGTACCTGCGCTTCCCCGGCGGCCAGATCGCCCACGTTCATCTTTCGTGGCTCGATCCGCTGAAGGTCCGGCAGATCGTGCTCGTCGGCAGCAAACGAATGCTGGTCTACGACGACGTCAACGCGACCATCACACTGCACGACAAGTCCGTCGACGTGATCCCCCACGCCGAGACGCTCGAAGAGTTCCACCTCGCCTACCGGTACGGCGAGTCGCACGAGGTTCCCGTCGCACCGGCCGAGCCGCTCGCGATGGAGATCACGCACTTTTTGGACTGCATCCGGCACGGCAAAGAGCCCGTCTCGGGCGCGAACGAGGGATTCGAGGTCGTTCGCGTTCTGGAAGCCGCGCAGCAGTCACTCGTATCCGGGGGCGCCGAAGTCCCCATCGAATGGCCAACCGACCGCTAAGATTTCCCGAGACCAATCATGAGCTCAGATCTCAGTTCCCTTCCGCAAGGATCGCAGAAGAGAAAGCCGCGCCCGGCGACCGGCGGTGACACCGTCGGCGGTGGCGGCCCGCGCCGCCCCGGCGGCTTCCGTTGGAAGCGCTTCGGCAAGGTCGCCGCGATCGTGACCCTGATCGTCGGCGTGCTCGCGGCCGGCACCGGCGTGGCCGTGTGGAAGTACGTCAACGACAAGTTCGCCGAGACGCACGACAAGTCGATCGCGACCGATCCGCTTCCGCCCGCCAAGCCCATCACCGAGCCGCTGAACATCCTCGTGCTCGGCTCGGATCGGCGTGACGTGGTTGAAGGCCAGGGCGAGCTTCGGCAGTTCAAGAAGGACGGCCTGGAGGGCCAGCGCTCGGACACGATCATGCTCATCCACATCCGCCGCGGCGGCGCCGGCGCGGTCGGCCTGTCGTTCCCGCGCGACCTTCGCGTCCAGATCCCCGGCAAGAAGGGCTTTCACCGGATCAACGCCGCCTACGCGGGTGGCCCGAACATGGTGATGGATACCATCCGCGAGCTCACGGGGCTTCAAATCCATCACTACGTCGAGGTCAACTATGCCTCGTTCCAGCGCAT
Source organism: Actinomycetota bacterium (assembly GCA_035541035.1). GTDB lineage: Bacteria > Actinomycetota > AC-67 > AC-67 > AC-67 > DASWHR01. The sequence goes on along the minus strand of DATLFO010000206.1, from coordinate 886 downwards.
CGTCAACGCGGTCGGCGGCGTGAACCTGTGCGTGACCAAGTCCTACGCCGACGCGCAGTCGGGCCTGTACATCAGCAAGCCGGGCTGTTACGACTTCGACGGCAACAAGGCGCTCGCGTTCGTGCGAATGCGCAAGTCCGATCCCGAAGGCGACTTCGGCCGGATCAAGCGCCAGCAACTGTTCATCCGCGAACTGATGCAGAAGGTCAAGAGCGTCGGCTTCCTCGCCGACGTCCCGCGTGTGCTTCGGCTCGCCAACGCCGTCAGCGATGGCATCGTCACCGACAAGAATCTCTCGCTCGGCCTGGTGCGCTCCATCGCCAACAAGCTCGCGGGCTACAGCCAATCCAACGTCGACTTCCGGACCGTGCCGAGCGACAACAAGGTGATCGGCGGCACCGCCTACGTGGTGATGCGCGAAGAGGAGGCCAAGGAGCTCTTCGCCGCCATCGCCGCCGACGCCGAGCTTCCCGAGTTCGGCAAGACCGACTCTTCGCTGCCCGGCCCCTCGGACGTGCTGCTCGACATCCGGAACGCGAGCAACGTTGCCGGCGCCGGCCGGGCGTGGGCCGACAAGCTGAAAGAGGCCGGCTACCGGATCCGCCTGATCGAGAACGCCGACAAGCCGCGCACGCGAACCCAGATCGCGTACGTGCCCGGCGCCGAGCTCAAGGCGAAGCTGCTCGCCGAGGTCTTCCCCGAGGCCGAGCTGGTCCGGTCGGTGAACCTGGGCAACGTCGTGGACTGCGTGGTGCTGATCGGTCAGGATGTGGCCGCCGAAGCGCTGGCGAGCCCCTCGCCGGCGCTTCGGCGGCCACATCCTGACCGATCAGCACCACGCAGTCCACGACGTTGCCCAGGTTCACCGACCGGACCAGCTCGGCCT
>DATLFO010000205.1:0-8039 GCA_035541035.1 Actinomycetota bacterium | reverse complement strand
GGGCTTCCGGGCGGTGCGACGCGTTCGGATACGAACACCACGAGAAAGATGATCCCGAGAGCCGCCATGACCCCATGAAGCCGGGCGTAGAGCAGGCCCGCGCGACCGTGCTCGCGCAGCGATGCCACCCATGCCGGCTCGACCTCGCTTTCGGAGGCAGAGGCCGCTCCGTGTGCATGAACGCTAGCCTGGGATGTCTCGGCGGTCGTGGGCACCGATCGTGTCCTTGGCCCGAATCGTGCCGTCTTCGGTGTGGATCACGAGCTCGCCGCCGCCCGAGGATTTCCGCCGGGCAGGACCTGGATCTGGCTCGTCGGCACAGACCGCTCCTTTCGTTGCAGATGAATTCCATGGCTCGGCCCGAGCGGAAACCAAGAATCGCTACCCTCACCTCCGCCAAAATTCCCTACTCAAAACCAGCCCAAGAAAAAATTGGGGAGAGGATTGGGTACAACCACCGTGCGTCCTTCACCGGACCGTCTTGGACGACCGGATGCACTCGGCGCTGATAGGGGCTACCCGGTCCGGCGGCGCCCCGCTCCGGCGAACCGGGCCGTCAGCGGCGCGGCGGTCGCGGCCCAGATCGTGAACGCGAGCAGGATCCACGAGGTGTGGTCGGGCTGCGCATCCACCGGCCCGCGAATCGTTTCCAGGACCGGCTTCGGCGCCGCCAGGACCGAACGCGGCTGCTCGATGCCGCGCCGCGCGTCCGTCTCGGGGATCGGGCCGTCGTACTCGGTTGCGGGGAGATCCTTCGCGGGAGCGGGCTTTCGCGGCGTGCGGTTGTTGAGCACGCTGGTGCGCGTGTCGATCGTGGCTACCCCGACCCCGGACCGGGTCAGCTCGGTCACGGCCTCGACCCGCACGGTGTAGACGCCCTTCGCGTACGTCTGGCGAACCCGGTTCGTGGTCGTTTCCTTGATGCCCGACCCGTCGCCGAAGTCCCAGCGGTACTTGACGATCTTGGCGTCGCGCGTCGAGGAGGCCTTTGCGACCAGATCGACGGAGGCGCCGTCGCGAGCCGTCTGCGAGACCTCGACGGTCACGGTGTCGTTGGCGAAGTCGTAGAGACGCCCCAAGGTGGCGGCACGTGAGAGCCGGCCCTGGCCCTCGTTGACGCCTTCGATGCCAACGTGCAGCACCGCGGCCGTCCACGGCACCAGGCGCGAGCGACGCTCGAGCGTGGTGTCGGGCGCGACGCCCGTGGCAGCCGCGTTCTCGGCGCGCGGGACGTCGATGCCGTTGCGACGCGTCGTGACGTAGCTGCCCAGCACGCGCGCGTGCGGCCCGATCGCGTCCGCGTTATAGACGCGCAGGCACGTATTCACGTCGTCGTCGGCGGTCACCGCGCGGCCGGCGTCGGGACGCGTCTGCGCGCCCGGGCCGCCCGAGGCGGTTGAGCTGACGTCCACGGTGCCGCCGAAGAGCTCGAGCACGGTCGTGAGGTCCTCGATCGGGGTGGCGTCTCGATAGAAGTTGCTGTCGCTGATGACGACCTGGCACGCGGCCGGCGTCTCGACGGCGGTCATTCCGCTAATCCAGCCGCCCATCGAGGTCAGCATGGAATCAGAACCTTGGTTCTGATTGTTCACGATCTGCGACTGCAGGTCTTGTCCCGCCATGATCAACCGGCCGCCGCCCAGCAGATACCCCTGCAGCGCGAAGGACCCTCCGATATGGGCGTTGGACCAGCTCGCAGAATTGTTGCCGGTGAACAGAATCACCGTCCGGTACGCCTGCAATTGCAGCAACGTCGGGCCGGGGGCGGCATTCGCCGCGGCCGAGGTTCCCCCGTCGAACACGTCGAAGGTCAGGCCGAGCTTGCGGAGCGCGTCCTTGTACGGGCCCGACAGGTCCTCGGGCAGGTTGCGGTCCCAGTCGATCAGCAGCACGTCCTTGGCCGCGGCCGGCTGCACACGGACCCAGTAGGGAAGCGTGTAGCGCTCGCTGCCGGAGCGGATCTCGACGAAGCCTTCGTAGTCGCCGGCCGGCGCGCCCGCGGTGGAGACGCGAATCGCAATCGATGCCGCCCCGCCGGGCGCGGTGGCCGGTGACGGCGTGGGCGTGACCACGACCCGGTCGTGGCCCTTCACCGCGCGGACCGACACGGCCCACGACTTCGACGGACCGCGTCCGCGCATGTCGGTCGCGGTGACCGTGGTCGCCGCGGTCTCGCCGGCGCGCACCATGCCCAAGCTCACGCTCGGCGGGTCGAACGTCAGCGCCGGGTTGAGCAACCGCGCCGGCTGCACGCGGCCCGCGCCGCGATCCCGCACCGATGCGGGCGTCGAGCGCGTCGCGTCCAGATACATCGAGGTGTGTGCGGTGTTCATCAGCGCGCTCTTGATCTGCATCGGCGTCCAGGTCGGGTGCAGGCCCTTGGTCGCCGCGGCGAGGGCGGTCACGTGCGGGGTGGACATCGAGGTGCCCGACAGCATCTCGAACAGCGGAGCGCCGACCGCGCCGGTGGTGCCCTCCACGACCGAGGACAGCACGCTGAAGCCGGGCGCGGAGATGTCGGGCTTGATACGCATGATCGGCGCGGGGCCGCGACTGCTGAACGACGAGACCACGTCGGCCGGGGCGGTCGTGACCCGCTCGGTGCCGGGCGCGACCGCCAGGGTCGGCGCGCCGTCCTTCTTGGCCCAGGTGATCATCGCGTGGCCGTCGGCCTGGCTGATCATCGCGGCGGGAATCGCGGGCGTGGTGAACGACATGGCCGTCGGGAGGTCGGGCCCGTTGTTGTGCACGATCATCGCGATGCCGCCCGCGTTGCGGACGTTGTCCTTCTTCGCCTCGAAGGTGCACACGCCTCGGCCGACGAGCACGATCTTGCCGGCCACCTCTTCGGGCGGCAGCTCCGAGCACGCGAGCCCGGCGTCGGGACCGTTCCCGCCGGGCGCGACGACGTATTGGCCGGAGACCTCGACCGCGAACGGTGGCGTCGTTCCGCCGGCCGGCACGGCGATCAGGTCGCGCAGCCGCGCGGGCGGCGTGGCCGAGCCGGTCACGCTGAGCTTGTTGGCGAACATGCGCCCGTGCGAGTTGCTGGCGACGGTGATGACCTTGTCGCTGAGCTTCCAGGAGCCGGTTACGGTCGAGTCGCCGTTGGATCCCGCATTGCCCGCGGACGCCGCCACGACGGTTCCCGCCGCAACCGCGGCATCGAGCGCCTTTCGCAGCGGGTCGTGCACCGGATCCCCGGTCAGCCAGCGCGAGTGGCCCAGGCTGATGTTGAGCGCGTCGGCCTCGTCGGCCACGATGTCCTCGATCGCGGCCAAGAACTCGGCCGAGTCGCCGGCCGGCAGGTAGCTCATGATGTAGGCGCCCGGCAGCACGCCCGAGAAGGTCAGGTCCCAGGTCTTGCCGCCGAGCGTGTACGGGTACGTGCCTTCGACCCCGGCCATGATGCCGGCGACGTGTGTTCCGTGCGTCGAGCCGGGACCCCACGGTGTCGCGGTCCCGCCCGGCGGCGTGTAGACGTTGCCGACGATGACCTTGTTGCTCGTGTAAAGCGGCGCCGGCAGCGGGGTGCGCGTGCCGCCCGAGACGCGCTCGGACTTGGGATAGCCGGGCGGCGCGGTGTAGCCGGCGGGTGAGAAGAACGGATGATGCGGGTTGACGCCGCTGTCGAGCAGCGCGACGCGCAGCCCGTCGCCCGGGCCGAGCGGGCTGTCCTTGAAGCCGGACCACATCGCCGGAAGGTCGAGCTTGTCGCGGCTCTGGTCGAGCTCGGGCTCGAGCTCGTAGGTCTCGGTAACGGCGACGACGCCTGGGAGCGCGCGCACGGCCGGGATCGTGTCGCGCCGCAGCAGCGCGGTGATGCCGTTGAAGGCGATGCGGTAGCGCCAGTGGATCTCGGCGCCGCGGCTGGCGGCGGCGAGCTGGCGCTCGAACGCGTCCTGCCGCTCGTCCAGGTAGCGCAGGTAGCCGCGGCTCGCGGCCGCGGCGACGTCGAGATGCCCGCCGGCGGTCCGGGCGCCGAGCACGCCGCGAAGGCGCGGGATCGCGTCTTCGTAGGTGGCCAGCGGCCGGTCGGACAATTCGATCACGACCCGGGCAAGGTCGCTGGAGGCGACGATCTCGTCGGCGGCGAAGAGGGCCAGCGGGGAGAGCCCGACGACCAACGCCAACAGGGTGGACAGCTTCACGCGCACTCGCCGCATCGAATCCTCACTCGGGGTGTCTGGGTTTCGGCCGATACGCACGATATTTCCGCGCGATACCTCAAGGCAAGCGGGTCCTTCCTCCAAAACGGCCGGGACGGATCCCTGCGGGGTCCGCAAAGAGGAAAAACAGGGCGCCCCGTCGAAGTGGAGGCCGACGGACCGGCCGGGGCCGGGGCATGCGCGCGCTCTGCGCGAGACGACGGAAGGCGGAGGAAGATGTCCAACGGACTACTCATCAAGAGGGGCTCGATGGTTCGGGCGGCGCTCGTTCTGGCGCTGCTGCTCGGCTCGCTCACGGGCAAGAGCGCATCCGCCTTCCCCGCCGGCGCCCACGTCGCCGGCAGCGTCGAGCAGGTCTACGCGACCGGCCTTCCCGGCGGCGCGTCGGTGGCGCTGATCGCGCCCGACGGCTCCGTCGTCGAGACGCGCACCGTCACGGCCCAGGGCGGCGTGCTGTTCCGCACGGTCACGCCGGGTGACGGCTACCGCGTCCGCCTCGGCAGCGGCGACTCCGACCCGGTGACCGTCCGCGACGCGACCGCGGCCCCGTGGGATCCGAGCATCTACCACCAGTCGATGCCGTCGAGCGGCTACGGGTACCTGACCACGCGCGACGGCACGAAGCTCGCCTACACGGTGCATCCGCCGACGAGCCCGGCCGGCCAGGCGGGGCTGCCGCACGGCAGCCCGGTTCCTGCCACGGGCACCGACTACCTGCCCCCGTACCCGACGCTGATCGAGTACTCGGGCTACTCCAACGCCAAGCCCGACGGCCCGCAGAGCGGCATCGCGGTGCTGGCGAACCTGATGGGCTTCGCGGTGGTCAACGTCAACATGCGCGGCATGGGCTGCTCCGGCGGAGCGTTCGACTTCTTCGAGACCATGCAAAGCCTCGACGGATACGACATCGTCGAGATCGTCGCGCGCCAGCCGTGGGTCAAGCACAACAAGGTCGGCATGATGGGTATCTCCTACGGCGGCATCAGCCAGCTGTTCACCGCGCAGACGCAGCCGCCGAGCCTGGCTGCGATCACGCCGCTGTCGGTCATCGACTCCACCGCCACGACCCTGTATCCGGGCGGAAACCGCAACACCGGTTTCGCGGTCGAGTGGGCGCTGGCCCGCCAGCGTGACGCGCGGCCCGCGAGCGCGACAACCGGGCAGCGCTGGGCGTGGGACCGCATCCAGGCGGGCGACACGATCTGCGCCGCGAACCAGGCGCTGCACGGCGAGGCCGCGGACCTGCTCGCCGCGATCGAGGCGAACACGCACTACGACGCTGCGGTGGCGGATCCGCTGAGCCCGAACACGTTCGTGCACAAGATCAACGTGCCCACGTTCCTGGTGTGCCAGTGGCAGGACGAGCAGACGGGCGGCCACTGCCCCGAGCTGGTGAACAACTTCACCGGCACCGACAAAAAGTGGTTCACCTTCACCAACGGGCCGCACATCGACTCGCTCGCGCCCGAGATCTACACTCGCTGGTTCGACTTTCTCATGCTCTACGTGGCCAAGGAAGCGCCGATCCTGAAGCAGGCGCTCGTGCGGGCCTCGGCGCCGGTGGTCTTCAATGCAGCAATGGGGATCCCGCCGCAAGACTCCGCCCTGCTGCCGGTGGATCCGGTGCAGCTGATGCCGACCTACGAGCTCGCGCTCGCCGAGTTCGAAAAGGCGCCGATGGTGCGCGTGCTGTTCGATAACGGCGCGGGCGCCTCGCCGGAGGGCCGCACGATCGCCGGCAACCCGTACGCGGCGTTCGAGCGCTCGTTCTCGTCGTATCCGGCGCCGGGCACGGTCGCCAAGTCGTGGTACTTCGGCGCGAACGGCACGCTGCGTGACAGCCTGCCGTCCGCAACCAACGTCGACCGCTACACATCGGACCCGAACGCGCTGCCGCTGACGAACTACGCGGGTGGCACCGGCGGTGGCGGGCTGTGGGGGAATGCCTCACAGTGGAAGTGGAACTGGAAGCCCAATCCGGCGGGAACGGCCGTGTCCTACGTGACCGCGCCGCTCGCCAACGACACCACCGTGCTCGGCTCCGGCGCGGTGTACGTGTGGGTGCGCTCGGCCGTGCCGGACGTGGACCTGCAGGCCACCGTCAGCGAGGTCCGTCCCGACGGCAACGAGACGTTCGTGCAGAACGGCTACATGCGCGGCAGCATGCGCAAGCTCTCGACGGACTCGAACAACATGTTCAAGCGCCCGGGCACGCTGCTCGCGCCGGTGCCCACGTTCCTGGCCGCCGACGTCTCGCCGATGCCGAGCGACGAGTTCGTGCGGGTCGCGGTCCCGATGTACCACCAGGGACACGTGTACCGTGCCGGCTCGCGAATCCGCGTGACGATCGCGGGACCCAACGGCGCGCAGCCGGTCTGGTCGTTCGACAACCCGGTGCCCGGCGGCGTGATCGACATCTCGTCGTCGCCGGCGCAGCCCTCATCGCTGGTGCTGCCGGTCGTGCCGGGCATGAACGCCGGAGCGCCGCTGCCGCCGTGCCCGAGCCTTCGCAACCAGCCCTGCCGCCCGTACGTCGCGTTGGTGAACCAGACCATCTCGTAGTCCGGCCGCTGCTTGTTGGGCGCGGGCGCCGGCGGATTCACCGTCAACCCGCCGGCCTGATCCGCCTCACACCACGACCAGCGTTCCCGTCATCCACGGATGCGGGCTGCACGCGAACGGATAAACCCCGGGCGGTGTGTGCGGCAGCCCGATCACGTCCGTCATTCCGCCCAGGCCGAGCAGCGGTGCGAAGAACATCGGGCAGCGCGGACCGCCGGCCGGACACCACGGCGCGCTGCCCGGCGCGCGCGTCGCGTCCGACACCACGTCGTGGGCCTGGATGTCGGTGTTGACGAACTTCGGCGCCGGCATGCCCGCGGTCCACACCACCACGGGCGTGGCGTAGGTCGAGACGAACGAGCCCGGGACCGCGACGATCTCGGTCGCGGCGCGCGAGGACATCGGTGCCAGGGCGAGCATCAGGGCGGCGACGGCAGTGATGCGAGCATTCGTCATTCGTAGATCACCTTTCCGGAATCCCACGGGCCGTTGCCTTGGCCGGTCTCGAGCACGTTGATCTCGGTTCCGACGATGCGGATGAGTGCGTAGGCGGTGTTGTCGGACTCGTCGGACTCTTCGACCACGTTCTCGGGATCGGCGATCGTTCGGACCACGTACAGGCCATCGCCCGCGTTGCCGAACTCGACGAAGTTGCCGGGACGCTGATAGCGGTACGCGTCGCCCCAGCCCACGCTCATGCCCAGGCGGCTGTTCGTGCCGGGCGCGCAGTTGCCGGCGCTGCCGCTGGTGCCGGGCGCCATCTGCGTGAAGTCGAACCAGTCGGCGATGCCTTGGTCGGCCGGGCTATAGCCGATCTTCTTACCGGCGCCGATCGCCTCGCGCGCCCAGATGGAGGGGTCGGTGATCCGCCACACGTCGTGGAAGATGACGTTGCTGTAGTGGAAGTGCCCGTGGGTTTGATGGAACGCGCCGGTCCCGGCGGGGCGTGCGCGCGGCGAGCTTCCGTCGGCCTGCTGCACGCACTGCGTCATCGCAGTGGTGTTGCCCGAGCGGTCGTTGGTGTAGCGTACGTCGAAGTTGCCCTCACCCGCGTTGGCGAGCCCGAACGAGTAGCGCAGGCATCGCTGCGCAGGCTGCTCGGGGTTGTCGAAGCCGAGCTGCTCGTCGACGCTGCACGACACCGGCTCGAAGCCGGCGACCGACAGCGGCGGGTTCAGGTCGTCGGGCGGGAACAGGCCGTTGCCCGGGTTCGCCGGAGCGGCGAAGCCGAACTCCCACAGGCGCGTGACGCGAAGGTTCGGCAGCAGCTCGCCGGTGGTCGCGGGTCGCCAGGGGGCACTCTCCAGC
>DATLFO010000204.1:0-4009 GCA_035541035.1 Actinomycetota bacterium | reverse complement strand
AACACACACGCACTTTTCGAAATGGGGCCCGACGACGGGCCCCATTTCTGTATTTCCGGACCGAACGGCCGCGCACCGGCGCGATCGGCTCTAGACTCGACTATCTCATGAGCGAACCACGCGAGATCATCTGCGTCTGCTACGCGAACATCTGCCGCTCCCCCATGGCCGAGGCGATCCTGCAGCAGGCCCTCGACCTTCGCTTCGGGGCCGGCACGTTCACGGTCACCTCGGCGGGCATCCAGGCCCGGCCGGGGCTGCCGGCCGACCCGGGCAGCGTCGCCGCCCTCGGCAAGCGCGGCCTGGACGCCTCACGGCACCAATCCAGCCTGCTCACCAAGGAACGGGCCGAGCGGGCCTGGCGCATCTACGCGATGGAGGAGTACCAGGCCCAGTGGATCCGCTCCTTGATCGGCTCGGCCGGCACGATCCACGTCTGGGGCGAGGAGATCCCCGACCCGATCGGCGGCTCGCGGCGGCGCTTCGAAGGCGCGGCCGCGCTGATCGAGCGTTCGCTGCCCTCGATCCTCGACGACATCGCGGCGGCGCTCGCGGCCGAAGGCTCGCGCGCCTGAGGCGACGCTCCTGCGATAGGCTCGCTTCGACCCCTGGGGAGGGCCCACGATGACACTTCGACTTGCACTCGAGCTTCCTTATCCGGAGGCGCAGAACCGGCAGGACATGATCGAGCTGGCGCGCGCCGCCGAAGCGAACGGCTTCGACTCGATCTGGGCGTCCGAGCTCTACTCCTACGACGCTTTCACGACGCTCACGCACCTGGCGTGCCACACCTCGACGATCAAGCTCGGCACCAACATCGCCAACATCTATGCGCGTACGCCTGCGCTGCTGGCCGGCACGGCCGCGAGCCTGGATCAGCTCAGCGACGGCCGTTTCATCCTGGGCATCGGCGTGTCGGGCCCGCAGGTGGTCGAAGGCTGGCACGGCGTGCCCTACGACACGCCGCTCAAGCGCACGAGCGAGACGATCGACATCCTGCGCACCGTGATGGCGGGCGGCCGGCTCAACTACGAGGGCGAGGTCTTCAACGTCACGATGGGCCTGAAGCTGATCAACAAAGGCCAGCGGCCCGACATCCCGATCTACGTCGCGGCGATCGGCCCGAAGAACATCGAGCTGACCGCCGAGAAAGCCGACGGGCTGCTGCCCACCTTCTTCGCCGCCTCGCACGCCGATGAGATCTTCAAGCCCCACGTCGACGCGGGCCTGCGCAAGGCGGGCAAGGATCCCGAGGACTTCGCGGTCATGCCGCTCGTCAACGCCTTCGTCGGCGACGTCAAGGACGGGATCAACGCATGCAAGATGCTCGCCGGTTTCTACATCGGCGGCATGGGCAGCAAGAAAAAGAACTTCTACAACGACCTGATGAAGCGCTACGGCTACGAGGAGCTGGCCGAGAAGATCCGCGACACCTTCCTCGGCGGCGACAAGCAGACGGCCATCGAGATGGTGCCCGACGATCTGGTGGACGACATGAGCTTGATCGGCGACGAGGCGAGGCTGCGCGACCGGATGAAGGCCTTCGAGGCCGCCGGCGCGACCGGGGTCGTGGTCGTCCCCTGGGCCGCAGACGCCCAAGGCAGGACAACCGTGTTGGAAACGCTCGCTCGCGCCAACTCTTAGAAGGAGTCGGTCGGGCAAGCCGCGAAAACCCCTCATGGTGAGAGGATTGCGTCGGACCTGGCTCGCGGCTTCGCTCGCGCTTGCCTCGCTCGCTTTGCTGACCGCCGCCCCCACCCATGCGGGCTCGGCCCACGACCGGGCGCGCCAGATCGACGGACAGCCCAACTCCTTCTACTGGGCCGTGCTGGTGGGCATCGACGACTACCAGGGCAACACCCCGGACCTGACGGGCTCGGTCAACGACGTGCGCGTGATGCGCGACCATCTGCTCTCGCTCGGATGGCGCAACGACCATATCTACGTCGTCACCGACAAGGCCGCCACCCGCGACGGCATCCTGCGCGCGATCCGATGGCTGGCCTCCAAGACCAACAACCGCTCGGCCGCGATCTTCCATTTCAGCGGCCATGAGTGGCCGATGCGCACCACCGCCGACGGCGACGACGAGGCGCGCGACGTCGCCATCCGCACGCACGAGAACAAGTTCATCATCGACGGCGATCTCGGCCGCGAGATGGACCGCGTCGTCGCGCACCGCTTCTGGATCGACATGTCGCTGTGCCGCGCGGGCGGCTTCACCGACCGCGGCATGATCAAGCCCGGGCGCGTGCTCACCTTCTCGAGCCCGGAAAGCCAGCTCAGCTACGAGGACCCGAGCGTGCGCCACAGCGTCTTCAGCTACTACGCGATCGCGCAAGGCATGCGCAGCGGCCACGCCGACAAGAACGGCGACGGCCAGGTCAGCGTCGAGGAAGCCTTCTGGTATTCGCGCATGCCGGTGATCAACCGCACCGACGGCCGCCAGCATCCCGAGATCATCGACAAGCTCGCGGGCGACTTCTCGATCACGCCGCCCGCGCCCAAGGCGTCGCAAGAGCCGCGCCCGACGCCCAGCCCGACACCGTCGCGCACCTGCGTCGCCGGCATCTGCTTGCCTGCGAAGGTCTGACCGGCATCGGCCTGCCTGCGCAGAGCTGACCGGCATCGGCCTGCCTGCCAAGGGCTGACCGGCGAAGGCGCCGGAAAAGGTGCAGGCCGCCCGGTGGGGAATGGCGGCCTGCGCGCAGAAGAGGGATTCTGCAATCTTCGGTAGGAGGAACGGGCCGACGGTTGGGGTGCCCGGCGGGGGCGGGGCGCCGACCCGTTTCCTCCCCTCATTGGCAACATCGGCACAGAAATCGGGAAACTTTAGCGTTCCGCTGAAGAGGGCTTTACCGCGCTGACCTGCAGAAATCGAGCAAACCCCCACATTCGGGCACTAAGGAGGTGAACGGTACGATCGAGGCCATGACCGGCCATGCGGCGACCTCGGATCGCGAGACGCCCGCGGCGGAGCGCGAGCGGCGCCACCGTTCCCGGCGTCGCCGGCGTCGCCGCACGCGCATCCGCGCCGCGGTCCGCGCCGCGGTCGTCGCCATCGCGGGAGGCCTCGCGGCGCTCGGCGCGGGCTTCGCGTGGGAGACCTACTCGGCGTACGCGTCGCTGCAGCGGGCCGAGCCGATGCTGGCTTCGGCACGCGCGGCCGCGCGCGACGCCAAACCGGCCGACGCCGGCCGCGCGCTGCGCGAGGCGCACCCGCACGTGCGCGCCGCCGTCTCGCGCGCCTCGGGACCGTTCACCGGCATCGTGGCGGCCGTGCCGGTCGCGGGACGCAGCGCGCGTGGCGTGCGGGCCGGCGCCGAGGCGGCGGAGCTTGCGGTGCGCGCGGGCCTGGGCGCGACCGCGGCGGCCGAGGCGTTCCCGACGCGTGACGGCGGCATCGCCTCGTTCGGATTCGTCAACGGCCGCATCCCGGTCGAGGCGTGGCGCGACGCGGCGGCCCCGCTCGAAGCCGCCGACGAGCTCGCGCGCCGCGCGCTGGCTCGCGTCCACGCGGCCGATCGTTCGCTGATCCTGCCGCCGCTCGCACGGGCACTGTCGCGTCTCGACGAGGACCTGACCGAGCTGCGCAAGGCGACCGGACAGGCCGCCTCGCTCGCGACCGTCATTCCCGCGCTCGCGGGCGGCGAAGGCCGCAAGCGCTATCTGCTGGCGTTCCAGAATCCGGCGGAGCTGCGCGCGACCGGCGGGCTGCTCGGCGGCGTCGCGCTCCTGGACGCGAACGCCGGCGTGATCGAGATCACCGACACGCTGCCCGACAACGACCTTCGCCCGCTCGAGCAGGCGCCGGTGAAGATGCCCGACTGGTACGTCACGCGATACGAGCGGCTTCGCGGCATGACGATCTGGCAGAACGTCAACATGGAGCCGCATTTCCCGGTGAGCGCGCCGCTGATCGCCGGCTTCTACCGCGCCACGACCGGAACCGAAGTGGACGGTGTCATCGCGCTCGACCCGTTCGCGCTGTCGGCCATGCTCGAGGCGA
>DATLFO010000203.1:0-6359 GCA_035541035.1 Actinomycetota bacterium | reverse complement strand
GATCTCCGCGGCGCGGGACGGCTCGCCGGAGGCGATCGCGATCTCGGCGTCCAGGCGCGCCACGCCCTCGGCCCAGATCAGCGAATCCAGATCGAGAAAACGCTCGGCCCGGCGACAGCGGGCGTGGGCGGCATCGAGGTCTCCGAGCGCGAGGTACGCGTCGCCCACGAGCAGATAGGTCAGGCCGACCTCGCGGAGCTCGCTGATCTGCTCGAGCACCCGGTCGATCTCCTCGGCCAGCGGTCGGGCCAGCGCGGGCGTGCCAGACTCCAGGAGCGGAAGCATCATGCACATGAGCGCGGCCGCGCGGTCGGCCGGGTTTCCGATGGCGTCGGCGAGCGAGCGGCTTCGCAGCGCGAAGTCCGCGGCCGCGCCGATCTCGCCCTTCCACGACATCAGCAAGGATGCGTTGGTCATCAGGGGAAACAGCGCGCCGCGGTCGCCGGCGGCCACGATCTCCTCGATCGCGGGAAGAATCAATGCCTCGGCGTCGGCGAACCGTCCTTGCAGGATCAGTCCCCACGCGACGTTGCTCAGCGCCGAGCGGGCCAGATGAACGTCCTCGGTCGCCTCCATCGCCTCGCGCGACAGCGCCGAGAACGACGCGACGTCGCCGGCGAACAGCCGGGCCGCTGCCAGGTGATACAGCGCACGCGGATGATTGCGCGTTTGTCGCGACCGCTCGACGAGAGCGGCGAGCCGCGCCTCGGCCGCGGCGCGGTCGCCCGTGAGCAGCTCCAGCACCCCCATCCCGGCCTCGATCGCGAACACGTCGGCCTCGGCGGCGCCGGGCAGGGCCTCGCGCAAGTCGGCGAGGGCCTCGTCGAAGCGGCCGGTGCGCTGCATCGCGCGTGCGCGACTGGTCAGCAGACGAGCGCGTTCGTGGCCGGTCGCTTCGCGCAGGGCGTCGGTATAGCGCTCGATCGAGCTCGCCGGGTCGTACTGCGCCGTCGTCCGGGCGAGCGACTCCAGTGCCGTCGCGCGTTGCGGGTTGCCGGGAGCGAGCATGTCGACCAGCACCCGGTACCAGCCGGCCGCGGCGGCGGGTGCTCCTAGGGCTTCGGACTCGCGCCCGGCGGCGGCGACGAGGCGATCGAGGTCGTCGGGAGTCGTCGCCGCGCGCGTCGCGTGATAGGCCAGCTCGGATGCCGGGCATGGCTGGCCGCGAAGGATGGCGAGGGCTCTTTGGTGCTCAGCCGCTCGCCGCGCAGGCCCGATCAGGTCGATCAACGCGCTTGCGTGGAGCGGGTGGCTGAGCCGGTAGGTTCGCGGCGCGTCCTCGGTCGCGATGCCGGTGGACAGAAGAACGTCGAGCGCATCGAGCGCCTCTTCAGGACCGCGGGGCGATCCACCGTCCATGGCGTGCGCGATCTCTTCGAGACGGGACGGGCGTCCGAGGACCGCGAGGAAGCCGGCCACCCGGAACGCCGGTCGGGGGAGCCGTTCGAGCTGCGCGCGAATCGAGTCGAGCATGGTCCGCGGATGAAACCCTTCGCGCGCGGCCCAGAAGCCGGCCGTGTGCTCGATCCATCCCTCGGCCCGGCCGTCGCGGATGGCCTCGACGATGTGAAGCGGATTGCCTTGCGTCTCTTGCTCGAGGGCGCGCACGAGCGAGGGGACCACGTCGCCGCCGAGCATGTCCTTGGCGATCGATTCGACGGCATCCGATTCCAGGGGGAGCAGCTCGATCACCTCGAACGGCAGATCGCCGGTTGACTCGGGGATCGGCAGCGTCTCCCCATGCACGCGCGTCGCGGGACGCATCGCAAGGAAGATCGCGATCGGATCGTCGATCGCCCGCAGCGCCGACAGCAGCAGGTTCGCGCCTTCGGCAGGTGCCCAGTGAAAGTCGTCGATGAGGATGGCAAGGCGATGACCTTCGGAACGCTCCCGCAAGGCGCCCGTGAGGGCCGCGAACGACGCGCCCCCGTCGCCTGCGAGCTCGCCGGAAGCGCTCCCCGATTCGGCGAGCTGGGCGACGATCTCGGGGACCGGAACGTGCGGCGGCAGCGGAATGCCCCCGGGGACGCGGACCGACACGGTGAAGAAGCCTTGCTCGGCCGCGAGCACGGCAGCGCGGCGCAGCGCCACGGATTTGCCCATGCCCGGCCCGCCGAGGAGGACGGCGCCGCGGCGGCGCCCGGCCCCGGCCTCTTCGAGGGTCGAGGCTATGCGTCGCTCTTCGGTCGCGCGACCGTGAAGAGAGCCGGATTCGATCTCGGTCATGAGCATGCAGGGATCCACCGATCCGAGCCGTGCGAGTCTAGCCACTGTCGCATGAACAGACGCGCGGCGGGGCCGGCCATTTCACCCGTGTGCGAAGACTGCGGGAACGGCCGGCGCCGCGATCAGCTGTAGTTCTGGCCGTTGGCGAGCTCGGTCCAGATGGCCACGTCGCCCGAGAAGAGCGGCAGAGCGTTGCCGTCGAGATCTTTGCCGAACGTGGTGTGCGGAAACAGGGACGTGTTGATCGTGATGTGGAAGAAGTCTCCCGCCACGCCGGGACCGGCATCGTGCGCTTCCGCGGTGAAGGCGGTGAGCGCGTCTTCGACCACGACCGATCCGACCATGGTCACCGAGCGCGCGGTTCCCGCGAACCGCCACGTTTTGCCGTTGGGCTGGAGCCGGCTCGAGGTGATCTCGGTCGCGTAGACGAGCATGTTGAACGCGCCGGCCTCGCCGCCCGCCTCGCCGACGGCGCAGACGGCATGGTCGGGTCCGACCGAGAAGGTGGCCGTCAGCGGTCCGGTCACGAGCTTGCGCCCGGGGAGGTCCACGACCTTGGTCGGACCTTCGGTGTGCTGGCCGTACCCGATGAAGACGCCTCCCGCGGCGCCCGCCTCGCCGACCGGCCGGACCAATGCGAAAAGCAGGATCCACAGCAGGACGACTCGCTTGGGAACGTACATGACGGCCTCCACCCCGATTCGAGCCCCGATTGAGCCCGTCACGTCAGGTTCGGGTTCCGCAATTGAATTCCTGCCGGGCTAGTGGGATCAATCAGGATTTTCCACCGCTCCGCAGGAGCAGGCACAACGGTCGCCGAATTGTCGCCCGGGGGGACACGTGAGGAGACATCCGGCTATCGCTCTCGCCGCCGCTTTGGCTGCGGCGGTTTCGGCGTTGTCGGGAACGGCTCCCGCCGGTGCGAGGGCGCTCTGCGAGCCGCGCGACGCCGTTGCGGTCGCGGCGAGCCAGCACCGCGCCGTGACCTACACCGAGGAGCCCGGGGCCGGCCGCTGGCGAACCTGGATCGTGGAGCCCCAAGACATCGCCGTTGCTCCGCCGCCGGCGCTCGGCGGCGTTCCCGCGGCGGTCGAGCTGGCCGACGTCAAGCTCGCCGTCGCGACGCGGGGCGCCGCGACGCTCGAGGCGATCCGGCGCTGGGGCGCCGGTGCGGCGACGGCGCCCTGGACCGCGCTATTCCTGGACCTCACGAAGAGATACTCCGCCTATCCCGAGCGCAACCCGCCGCGGATCTCGCGTCAGATCGCGATGCTTCACGCGGCCATGTTCGACGCGCTCGTGGCGACCTGGAACGCCAAGTACTGCCATCTTCGTCCGCCGCCGTCCAAGGTCGATCCCACCATCGCGGTGCACGGCCCGGCGGCCGACGCTCCGTCGTATCCGAGCGAGCACGCGGCCGTGGCCGGCGCGGCCGCGGTGCTTCTGGCTTCCTTCTTTCCGGAGGAGCCCGAAGGCAGCTTCGACGCCTTGCAGTGGGAGGCGGGCATGTCCCGCGTGTCGGCGGGCGCGAACTACCGGTCCGACGTCACGGCCGGGATCGTGCTCGGCCGTTCGGTCGCCAAGCTGGTGCTGGACGCTCGGGCCACCGACGGATGGAACGCGTCCTGGGACGGTTCGCCAGGCCTGGGAGGAACGTGTGGCTGGTCGCCGGTCTCGCCGGTCGCTCCGGTGGAGCCGATGTGGGGCAAGGTTCGCCCATGGCTGATGAGCACCGGATCCCAGCTGCGGCCGGGGGCGCCTCCGGCGTGCGATTCGCCGGCGTATCTGGCGGCCGCCCGGGACGTCTACGAAGCGTCGTTGACGCTGACGCAGCGGCAGCGGGACATCGCAACCAGCTGGGCCGGCGGCCCGGGGACCGAGACCCCGCCCGGCATGAACGCGCGAATCGCGCTGGAGACGGCGAGCGCCGCCGGGCTGAGCACGATGCGGCATGCGCGAGTGATGGCGCACGTCGGGGCGGCGCTCGCGGACGCCGCGATCGCCGCGTGGGACGCCAAGTTCACCTACGGGTGGGACCGGCCGATCCAGACCATCCGGCGTCTGTGGGATCCGCAGTGGACGCCGCTTCTGCCGACACCCCCGTTTCCGGGCTACGTGTCGGGTCACGCGACGTTCTCGGGCGCGACCGCACGGGTGCTCGGCTTTTTCTTCCCGTCGCAGTCCGGGGTATTCCGCGCGCTGGCGACCGAGGCGGCGCTGTCGCGCTTCTACGGGGGCATTCACGCCCGGTACGACAACGACGCCGGGCTCACCGTGGGGGAGGCCGTCGCGGAGCTGGCCGTAGCGCGAGCAGGGCAAGATCGAGCATAATCAATATGTCAGAATTATCTGACCTGTCGGATTAGGCATATTTTAGGAAAAGCATCGTTCGGGATGCATTTGGGGGGAGGCAACTATGCGACGCCGTCTTAGCGGTGCGCTGATCTTGGCCACGCTCGCGAGCATCATGGCAGCACCGCAGAGCGTTCCGGCGCTCGGCACGCGCACGACCGAGGCCGTCTCGGTCTGGCAGCATCGCAACAGCGGGTCCACGACGGGCTGGGACATCTGGTGGTCGGCCCTGGGCCGCGCCGGCACCGGTCCGCTGACCTGGCACACGAACGGAACCCCGATCGCAACGGCCCTTTCCACGCTGGCCGGGGACGAGAAGAACCCGCACGTCGCGAGCCGCGAGGCGGGAAGCATCGCCGTGTGGCAGCGCTCGACCGGCACGGGATCCTCCGCGACCGGGTGGGACATCTACTTCTCGACGCTCAGCAACAGCTCCGGCACCTGGACGGCGCCCGCCGCGGTTTCGACCGTCGCGGGCGACGACTACGATCCGAACGTCGCCATCGATCCCGCCGGCAACGCGATCGCCGTCTGGGTGCATCGCAACACCAACGGCACGCGTCAGATCTATTGGTCGGTCAAGCCGGTGAGCGGCTCGTGGACGACCGCGGCGGCGCTTCCCTCGACCGGCGGCAAGGCGTCGCTGCCCGAGATCACCTTGACGGCCATCCAGTCGGTGTCCGGCAGCACGATCGGACGGTACGCGGTCGCGACCTGGTCCGACGACATCGGCGGGGGAGTGCGGCGGCAGTTCGCATCACGTTTCACCGGAACGGCGTGGAGCACGCCCGTTCAGATCGAGTCCGCGGCGACGGGAATCGGCGTCTCGATCCACACGGTCGGCTTCGCCGAGTACCTGGGAACGGATTCGGACCCGTTCGGCGCCTTCGGACGCAACGGGGTCACGGCCGACGCCGTCGGCAACGCGTACATCGTCTGGTCGGGAGGTCCGACGATCCTCAACAACTACTCCCCGGCGGTGGTCGGTGCCATCTGGAACATGAACTCCGGTGCGTGGAGCCCGATGCTCGCGCCGGGCGGTTCGAGAGAAGTCGGCACGGGCGGATGCGAGAATCCCGACGCGGCAATGACCAGCGGGGCCGGCGATTTCGTCAGCGTCTACAGCTTCAACGGATACATCGAGGACACCCGTCGCGTCGGCGGATCCTTCACCTATGAGCAGTATTCCTACGGTTCCTCGCTCGACGACCAGCGGCCATCGGTGGCTGCGATCTCCGACACGCAGGTCGTGTCGGTCAACTGGGGAGCCCCGCAGGGATCGGGCAGCCAGATCGCTTGGTCGGTCGGCACGTTCACCGGCGGGGGAAACATCACCTGGACGTCCGCCGCGACGCTTGCGCTCTCGGGTGAGGACATGTTCCCCGAGGTCGCATCCGGATTCATTCCGCCGCTCTACACCGGCGACGCGTACACGCTCGACTTGCGGGTGGAGGGAACGCCGCAGAATCTCGGCATTCACACGCTCGCCGGCGCGCGGACGATGGACGGAACCGCGGAGGGTCTGCTGCCGAAGGTGGTCTTGCCGCTCGGCCTGGGAGAGATCTCCGGAGCGCACAACACTGCGAGCGCGGGCGGTGGCAGCGCCTCGGCCACGTCGGTGATCGAACGCGTGTCGCTGCTCAACGGCGCGATTCAGGCCGAGGCCATCCGTACGCAAGCCAACGCCTCGCTCGGACCGCCACCGTCGACCAATTCGACCGGAACCCGAATCGGACGGCTTGTGGTCGGCGGCCAGACCATCGACGTTCCCGCGACCGGGA
>DATLFO010000202.1:0-5343 GCA_035541035.1 Actinomycetota bacterium | reverse complement strand
GTCGCTGCACCTGGGTCTGGCTCCGAAGCTGCTGTCGGGCGCGCCGCTGTTCGCGGTGTCGATCGACGGTCCGGCCTCGGTCGCGGACGTCCGCGGCGGCAACGTCCTCGGTGTCAAGGAAGTTCGCATCCCCACCACGGGTGTGAGCGACACCGCGATGCTGCTGGTCGGCACGCTGATGGTCGGTCTCGCGATCGGCGCTCGCAAGTTCGCGCTCAGCAAGTAACCGGCTACACGCTTCATCGGAAGGGCGGTCCGAATGGACCGCCCTTCTTCTCTCTTCCGGCCTCTGGCTCCTGGCCCCCGTGAGGTGGGAGCGAGCCCGGCCCCGTGGTAGGCTCGCGCCCGAAATGTCGTATCACCAGGAGGGCGGACAAGGATGAACCGAGCAAGCAGGAAGCTCGCCGTCGCCGGCGTCATGACGGCGCTCGCGGCCGTCGCGTTCGCGCCGGCCGCGCGAGCGGGCACGCCGATCTCGCTGACCTCGGTCAGCCCGACGGCGGGCGTGTGGGGAACCACCTTCACGATGAACGGCACGACGGCGGCAAACCGGCAGGTCCGCGTGCAGCGGATGTACGTCGGGGCCAACCAGTGGCAGGACGTCACCACCACCACCAGCGACGACGACGGCAAGTTCAGCACCGCCGACCAGCCGCTCGCGCACGCGTGGTACCGCGCGTTTCTCACCTCGGACCTGTCGACCAGCAACTGGGTCAAGGCACAGGTCCGGCCGGGCGTGCATCTGGGCGTCGGGCGCAGCGGCGAGCAGGCGGTCTTCAGCGGCCGGGTGCTGCCGGGTCACCCCGGGTCCCGCGTGCTGCTGCAGATGTTCGACGGCATCAACAAGGAGTGGGTCACGGTCAAGACCGCACGGCTGAACTCGTCGTCGTTCTACCGGATCAACTACAAGGCGACCGACAACGGCCGCCGCCTGTTCCGTGTCGCATGGCCGACGCAGGACAACAATCACCTCTGGAACCTGTCGGCGTGGGTCTGGGTGACCTGGACCCGCTGATCGGCTCGCACTCGCGCGCCCTCGCCCCGGCGGGGGCGCGCTGCGTTTAGAAGAAGGCGTTCTTGCGCTGAATCAGGTTCTTGAACAGCGTCTGCTGAATGACCTCGCGAACCTGATCGGTGAGGTTGAACACGAACATCGGATCGTTGGCCGCCTCGGTGCCGAATCCCTCGGTGTGGATCGGCTCGCCGTACTCGATGATCCATTTCGACGGCAGCGGAAGCGTGCCGAGCGGACCCAGCAGCGGGAACGTGGGCGTCACCGGGAAGTACGGGAAGTTGAACAGCCGCGCGAGCGGCTTGACGTTGGCGATGATCGGATAGATCTCCTCGGCGCCGACGATCGCCACGGGAACGATCGGCACGCCGGCCCGCAAAGCCACCTCCACGAAGCCGCCGCGACCGAAGCGCTGCAGGCGGTAGCGCTCGCGGAAGGGCTTGCCGATGCCCTTGAATCCTTCGGGGAAGACGCCCAGGACCTCGCCCGCACGCAAAAGCCGCAACGCGTCGTCCTCGCAGGCGAGCGTGTTTCCGCTCTTTCGGGCGAGCTCACCCACGACCGGCAGCTGCAAGGCCAGGTCCGCGGCGAGCAGCCGCACGTGCCGGCCCGTCTCCTCGAAGATCCCGAGCTTCATCATCAGCGCGTCGAACGGAAGCGTCCCCGAATGGTTGGACACGAGCAGCACGGGGCCTTCGGCCGGCACGTTCTCGACGCCGATCTGATCGATCCGCCACCACGAACGGTAGAGCGGCCGCAGCAGCGGCAGCAGAGCGTGCTCGGTCAGATCGCGATCGAACCCCATGTCGTCGACGGGGTAGTCGCCGGTCATTCGACGCCGCACGAATGCGAGCACCTCCTCCAGCCACTGCTGGAGCGCGTTCGGCTCCGCCGAGGCGCCGGTCGGGTGCCGGTCGCGTGCCGCGGCTTCGGGCTCGTGGCGCGCGCAATAGCCGCTTTCCCCGGCCCGGTTGCGGCACGGCCGGCCGTCCGCGGTCTGCGCCGCGCAGCGCGGCGACTCGGCCAGATGGATCGGGATCACGCGCGCGTCTGCCATGCGGCACCGGCCTTTCTGCGCGCCAGGAAGCGATAGAGCTCGCGCTCCCACTGTGCGGCCTGCTCGGGCGTGAAAAGCTTCGCGAGCTTGCGCCGGGCGACGAAGTCGGCGAACGCCTCGCGGGTTGAGTACTGCGGCTCGTAGCCGAACACGTTCTTGAGCCGCGACACGTCACCCACGCGGCCGTAGAGCAATAGCCGCACCTGCTCCTGCGAGAAGTCGACGATGCCGGATCGCTTCACCGCGGCGGCCACCATGTTGATGAAGGGAAGCGGCACGGGCACGGGAACCTTTCCCCCGAGCCGGATGGCCTGGGACAGGTACAGCACCCCGTCCCCGGCCGCGTTGAAGGTTCCGGGGTGGTCCTCCACGGTCGCGCGATACAGGATCTCGATCGCGTCGTCTTCGTGGAGGAACTGCAAGCGAGGATCGAACCCCAGCGCGGTCGGCACGAGCGGAAGACCGAAGTAGCGGGTCAGCGGCGTGTCGATCTGCGGTCCGATGAAATTGGCGAAGCGAAGGATCGTGAGCGACACGTCGGTGCGGCGCCGGCCGAACGACCGGGCGTAGTTCTCGACTTCGACCGAGTCCTTCGCGTAGCCGGTCCGCGGATGCGAGCGCGGTGACATCTCCTCGCTGAACACGCCCGGGTCCGAGGGCTCGCTGCCGTAGATCGCGGTCGAGGACTTCATCACGACTTTGCGAAGCTTCTCGGCCTTTTGGCACGCGGCGAACAGCTGCATCGTGCCGATGACGTTGATCTCCTTCATGTTGGTGCGCCCGCCGACGCGGCCCGGTGTGGCGATCACGCTCGTGTGCACCACGGTGTCCACGCCGGTGGCCTGCAGCACCTTCACGATCAGGGGATTGCGGATATCGGCGCGCACGTACTCGGTCCGGGTCAGGTCCACGTGCGGCTCGTCGATGTCGACCCCGATGATCTCTTCGATGTTCGGGTCTTGCTCGAGGCGCTGCGCGAGCCGGCCCCCCAAGAAGCGGGAGACGCCGGTGACGAGAACGCGCTGCTTCACGGCAGGAGACTAACCGCGCGGGCTGCGAGGCGCCAGCGAGCGCACCTGCGGCCCGAGGCGCCGGCGAGCGCGCCTACGGCCGCGAAGCGGCCTTCGGGTGGCGGGCCAGGATCACCGGGTCGCCGCGACGCGCCTCGAGGAATCGTGCGGCATGCCCCTTGTTCACGATGATCGTGATGTGACGGTAGGAGTCCTCGAGCAGCGCCAGCTTTCCTTGCGGCACCTCGGCGAACGCCTGGCGGTACGGGATGGTGTAGGCGCGGCCGCCGACGCGGAGCTCCAAGTCGTCGCCGAGCATGATGCCGGCGCCTTCGAGGTCTTGCCGGTGAACGTTCAGCTGCAAGTTTCCGAAGTGGTCGGCCTGCACCACCAGCCCGTGCACATGGTCGTCGTCGACCTTGCTCTGGGGAATCTCGAGCTTAACGACCTGCTCGAGGTCGAGCCTCGGCCCGACCTCCTCCGGCGGCATCCCAAGCGCTAGACGCGCCGCGACCGGCGAGAAGACGTCCCGGCCGTGAAAGGTGTTCGACGGCGTGCGCAGGAACAGCTCGGCGTTGGTGATCTCGTGGGCCTGCGTGGCGCCGCCGAGCCGCTGCGCCGCGATCCAAAGCAGCCCGTTGTCGGGACCGACCAGGGGCGGACCATCCTTGGTCCCGATCACCACGCAGCGGCGGTGCGTTCCCACGCCCGGATCCACGACGGCCAGATGGACCGCCGGCGGCATGTACGGCACCGCCTGGCCGAGCACGTTCGCGCCGGCGGTGACGTCCTGCGGCGGGATGCCGTGCGAGATGTCGATGATCTCGACGTCGGGCGCGAACCGTTTGATGACACCGTGACAGACACCGACGAACTCGTCCTCGAGCCCGTAGTCGGTCAGGAACGTGATGAACCGAAACGCGAGCGCCACGGTCCGCAAGGATACCGCCGCCTCCGCCGCGGGTGAAGAGGCGGCAAAGGCAAACGAAAAGGGGACTCCGCAGAGTCCCCTTTTCGTTTCGGCGCGGCCGGTCAGCTCTTCTGACGGCGCTGCCAGCGCGTTTTCTTCAGAAGCTTCTTGTGCTTGTGCTTGCGCATCTTCTTGCGGCGCTTCTTGATGATCGAACCCATGCTGTTCCCTTCGGTAGCCGGGGCCAGGGACTCCCGGCCGTCCGTTTCACGAGCGCACGGAATTGTACAGGCCCGTTGCGGGACGCTCAATCCTCGGCTCAGACCGTTCGATATCGCGCCTCAATGAACCGGAAGGCCGCGTACGCGACGAGGCCCAAGGCGACGACCGCCAGCAGAACGCGGCCGTAGGCCTCTCCGGCCAGCGCTTGAAGGGCTCCGTCGAGGCCGACGGCCTTGTCGGGATTGTGCTCGACGGCGGCCCGCAGCAGGAACCATCCGATGATGCCGAACACGGTCATGCGGGCGAACAAGCCGAATGCGGTGACTGCCGTGACTACCCGCTCCTTGTCGTCGGGCATCTCGAACGTCTTGAGGTCGTCCTTGTACGATCGCGATACGGCCCGGTAGGCGTTGAAGATCGCCCCCGCGACGAACGCGAGCCCGATCCCGGCAATGATCCACCGGCCGCCCGGCCACCCGAGCACGGTCGATGCCTGTTGCTTCTCCTCGCCTGATCCCCCTCCGGTGGAGCCTCCCGATCCACCGAAGGCCATCTCGAGGGTGACGAACGTCAAGACCGCGTACAACAATCCTCGGGCCGCGTACCCGACCCGCTTCAGGGGATGCTTGTCGTCGTCGTTCTCGACGTTCTCGCCGGTGATCGCCAGCACGAGCCGCCACGCGGCATAGCCGGCGAACCCGATTGCGATCACGATCAGCGCGGGCACGCCCCATCCGGTCTGCGCGATGCGCGCCAGCGCCCCTTCGCGGTCGGACGCCTGGCCGCTGCCCGAGATCGCGAGCTTGAGCGAGATGCCGGCCACGAGCAGATACGAGACCCCGATCGCGGCAAGACCCCAGCGAGCCAGGATCTCGACGGCGCGACGCCCCCGGTCGGAGGCGCTCCCGCGAGTCAGGATGTCGGGCAGCTCGATGCTCATCGCATCGTGATTACCCTGCTGTGCGGGAATGCGAACCATCGGGGAGGGGCGGCACACGCCACTTTGCGCGGAGCCTCCCGATGTCGTGCGCGACGCGGCGACACGCTCGGACCGCACGGGCCGGGGCCGGGGCAGCGCCGGGCCGTCCGGCGTTCGCCGGGCCTCGCAAGACGCTCAGTCCGAGACGAACAG
>DATLFO010000201.1:0-4940 GCA_035541035.1 Actinomycetota bacterium | reverse complement strand
GTTGACCGCGGCTCCGGTGAACGCGGAAGCGGGAGCGCCGCCCGCGCCGCGTCCGGTATTCTGCGCGGCGGTGCTGCGGATCATGAGCGTTTCGATCTCGGCAATCTGCCGGTTCTCGACCTTCAGGCGCAGCGCAATGGCCGTCGGCGACCCGCCCGGTGTACGCGCCTCTTCGACCACCGTGCCGATGAAGGTCACCTGCCCCGCTTCAGGATCGGTCACGAACAGCCGGTAGCTGCCCTTCCCGATCACCGTTTTCCATTGCGCGTCGCCGACGTTGAGCCGAACGCCGTTTTCCGTGAACCGCACGTTGGCGGCAAGCGGCAGCCTCGCCGGGTCGCGCGCAACGAGCGCGTCCAGGTACCGATCGACGAAGCCCTCCAGGCACGCACGATCGCACCCCGTATTGCCCTGCGCATGCGTGCGAACGGCATGGACGACCGCAATAACAAGAACGAGTGCAGCGATGGTCAGGAGACGTCGCATGGCGGGAATGCTTGCAGCCCCTCGCGGCGATGTCAAGCAATGGACGTCGCCACCTTCAGACAGAAGAGGGCACTGCCTGAGCAAAGACCGGTGCTCTCCTCCGGGCCGCCGGCATTGAGCCAGGTCGAACACCGCACCCGATGTGTGGTTGAGGTCCGGCGGTGATGGCACATTGCCGTCGTGACGTTCACGATTGAAATAGAGCGGGAAGACGACGGCCGGTGGCTGGCCGAAGTGCCCGCCTTGTCTAGAGGAGCGATTAGCCGGGGAACCTTACCGAAGGCCCCTTACGCGACCCGCCGCCAGCCCTACCCTGCACAGCGCCGATGGCCCCGAGCACGGCAGCAGCTAACGGCAGGCGGGGCCCGGCAGCGGTATCACACGACCGGAGTACTTGATGTCGGTTTCAGGAATCGGACGAACGAACTTCGGATCGATGCTCGGATCGGCCGGAACGATTCTCATCGTGAAGCAGTGGGCCGGAGGCGGGGATGGACGCTCGTCGGTTTGATAGGCCCGAACCGCGTTCGGCGGGAAAACCCGAAGGTCATTCGGCTGGATCAGGGGCTGTTGGCGCTTGAACAAATCGAACGGCGACTTCTCAGCGGGTTGCGCAGGAGCCTCGGGCTGAGCCGGCGCCGCCGGTGGTGCAGAACCCTGCTCCTGTGCCGCCGGTGCGCTCGCGAGAGCGAGCAGGACGAGCCCGGTGAGCTGCACGCGCATCATGACCTCCGTCATCTTAGACGGCCGCAGGCTGCTTACGGCTTACTCGCCGTGGGGATCACGGCCGGGGTGACCCCCGGATTACGATCACTGTATCCCGTCATGGCCACGCTGTTCGACATCCGATCTGGCCAAGATCCGAGCACGGCGCGCACGAAAACACCGTGACCGCACGGCAGAGCGCGTGGTCCCAGGCGAGCACGTATCGCAGCCGGTATGGCAGGCTCAACACCCACTGCCGCACCGGGACGACGGGGAAGACGTGATCGGATCTCTCCGACCTCGACATCGGTCGCAGTGTACTCACGATGCAAGCGGATCGCGTCGGGTCAGGCAGTCTCGAAGGAGGCGGACCTGAAGGTCCGCCTCTACGATTGGGTAGCTGTGCGCCCAGCGGCTCTTCGGCGTCGAACGCTCACACGTCGGGTTGTTCCCCGACTGTCAGCCGTGTCGTACGTCTTCCGACTCGAAGCGTGAGTTCTCCTTCCAGCACCTCGAAGATTCGGTGAAGGCCCCTCCCCCCAATATCTCCTTTGTATCGAATTGGTTGGCCCTGTGGAAGATCGTCTCTTGCAGATCCGCTGCGTACTGGTGGCGGCTGCGGCCCCTTGTCGATTTGTCTGGGCCAGGCGGAGCGGCGACATTCATGCCCTACAATCATTCGCATGTCACGAACCGCTTCTTTCGTTCTCGCGCTCCTCCTGGCGGCGGCACCGGCCCTTGCGCAGACCTGGCAGATCGATCCTGCGCACTCGCGCGCGATGTTCACCGTCCGGCACCTCACGATCGCGGACATCCGCGGCGACTTCGGCGCGGTCACGGGGACCGTCGAATACGATGGCAAGGACCTGACGAAGGCGAAGGTCACCGCCACGATCGACGTCAACTCGATCACCACACGCGTGGCTGCACGCGACGAGCACCTCAAGACCGACGACTTCTTCGACGTGAAGAACCACCCGACGATGAAGTTCGTGTCGACGTCGATCACCCCCAAGGGGAACGGCCGCTACGACCTGACCGGCGACCTGACGATTCGTGGCGTCACCAGGCGCGTCGCGCTGGAGATGACCGCCCCCGCCGGGCCGGTGACCGTCCGCGGCGATACCCGGCTCGGCGCGTCGGCCAGCGGGACGATCAATCGCAAGGACTTCGGCATCAAGTACCACGAGCTGCTCGACAACGGCGGCCTCGCGGTGGCCGACAACGTGCTCATCCAGCTCGACGTCGAGGTCATTCAGCAGAAGGCCGCCACGTCGTCGAACTGAACGGGCGGCTCCAACCGACGGGCGCCCGGTTTCAGCCGTGATGCCGATAGCCGAGCCCCAGCCTCCTGTTGTGCTTGGGAATCACGGCCGCCGATTCCTGTGTATGCGTTTGTCGAGGGGCAAAATGATGCTGGACATGCGGTCGTTTGTAGCCGGTCTCGGGTGTGGAGTGATAGTCGCGGTGGCCGGGCTCTCGACGGCTCTCGGTGCCGGTCAAGTGGCCCCGACGTCTCGCGGTCGAAAGATCATCCTGAAGATGGTGCGTGTCGAATGAGCCGACATCCAAGCACCCCGGCGCGGAGCTGACCGCCCGAGTGGGCGGCTTCGGGTCAGGCAGTCTTGAAGGACGCGGGTCTGGAGATTCGCCTCTACGGACGGCGGGTGTAAGCGCGGTGGTCCGCCGGTTTCACACTGGCACCCAGGAAGCGCTCGGGCCGTGAAACTTCCTGGCGCTGCATGATTTGCGAACGTCGTGAAGGCGAGAGCGGCGCCGGCCCCCAGCCAACCCGCCGCTCACGCGCGCCGTCAAACGAGTCACGAGGACGCCTCATGCACCGCAGGTTGCTCGCCCTTGGCCTGGTGTTCAGTGTCACGCAGGTCTCTGCCCAGACACCCGCGTTCGAGGCCGCGTCGGTAAAGCCGAACGCGAGTGGCGCGGCCGCGCAGTCGGGCCGGATGGCGAACGGCTCCGTCACGATGACCAACATGCGAGTCCGGGCCCTCATCGTCACCGCCTACGGCAGCAGGCCCGAGCGCATCGCCGGCGCGCCGTCGTGGATCGACGAGGCGCGGTACGACATCACGGCAAAGGCGCCGGCGGGGACACCCGACAACCAGCTCCCGCTGATGCTTCGGACGCTGCTGACCGATCGGTTCAAGCTCGTGGCGCGAACGGAAATGCGTGAGCAGCCGGTGTATGCCCTCGTCATGGTTCGCCCGGGCGGAACCCCGGGACCGAGCCTCAGACCGTCCACCGAATGCGAGTCCGGGGGCGCCGGGTCTGGCATCGGTGGCCCGCCGTTGCCGGCCGGGAAGCGCGCGTGCGGCGTCATCTCGGGCAGCGACGGCAAGGCGGCCTACATCATCGGAGGTGCGCGTTCGATGGAGCTGCTGGCCCGCGCGCTGCAGAACCTGGGCCTGATCGAGCGGCCCGTCATCGATCGGACCGGCCTGACGGGCACTTATGACTTCGATCTTCGGTTTTCTGCCGCCCCGCTCGCCTCCTCAGCGGCCGATGTTCCGCTGCCATCGATCTTCACCGCCGTGCAGGAGCAGCTCGGGCTGCGGCTGGAACCCGCGCGCGGTCCCGTGGAGTTCCTCGTCATCGACTCCATCGAGCGCCCGACGGCAGATTAGGCGCCGCCAGGCGGTTGCAAGACGGTGATCCCGGTTTGCAAATTGTCTGCGGCGTGTTGCACATCACTGTCGCGGTGTTGCAAATGTTCTTCGGCGTTTGCAAATCACTTCGTACGGTTTGCAAATGAAGTGCACCGGGTTTATCGGAGAGCGGTTAGTGTGAGTTAGGGTTCAGCGTCGTCGGGCCTAGTGACAGTACCTCATTCTGCAGTGGTCGTAGAAAGGCCAACGGGCGCTCGGCGGCGATCGCGTCAATCTCGTTGAGGGTATCTGGATGCCGGCGAGCGCCACCCTGTGCATCAGCATCCCTGTAGTACTGCGCTTCGTACTCCGCGGGTGGCACGTAGCCAATCGGTTCGAGCAAACGGCGGTTGTTGAACCAGTCGACCCAGGTGAGCGTCGCGAATTCGACGGCCTCGAGGTGCCGCCATGGTCCCTTCCGCTGAATGACTTCCGTCTTGAACAGCCCGATGATCGATTCGGCGAGCGCGTTGTCGTACGAGTCGCCGCGGCTGCCGACCGACGGCGCGATGTCGGCCTCGGCGAGCCGTTCCGTATAGCGCATCGATAGGTACTGTGTGCCGCGATCGCTGTGATGGACGAGATCATCGACGCCGGGGCCGCAGCGGTCGTAAATCGCCTGCTCGAGCGCATCGAGGACGAAATCGGTGCGCAGCGAGGCCGACACGCGCCAGCCGACGATCCGGCGGGCGAAAACATCGACGACAAACGCGACATAGACAAAGCCGCGCCAGGTCGCGACATAGGTGAAGTCAGCCACCCAGAGCTGATTCGGGCGAGTCGCAGTGAACTGACGATCGACGAGATCGGTGGGCCGGGCCGCGGCGGGATCCACGTGGGTGGTGATCTTCCAGGCCCGGCCGCGCACCGCACCGCGCAAGCCCATCTCGCGCATCAGACGCTCGACCGTGCACCGCGCCACCCGCGCGCCCTCGCGTCGCAGCTGGCGCCACACTTTCCGCGGCCCATACACCTGCTGGTGTTCATCCCACACGCGCCGAATGGCGACGCGCAGTTCGTCATCCCGCCGCGCCCGCGCCGAGCGTGTCTCCGGCGCATGCTGCTGCGCGGTCCGCAGAAAGTAGG
>DATLFO010000200.1:0-19498 GCA_035541035.1 Actinomycetota bacterium | reverse complement strand
CCGCGTAGAGGCCGGAAGCCGGATCTCGGGAGCGACGGACGGCCGTGAACTCGTGCTGGCGGTTTTCCTGGACCTCGTGCTCGTCGCGTGGGGCCGGATTGACCTGGATCTGACCGTAGGCGCCGGGATTGGCCATGTAGTTCGGCGTGTTCGGTGATGCGGGTTGAACCTGGGCCGCGGCGGGTGGCACCAGGGCGGCCGCCGGGCCGGGCCCCGGCAGGACGGGCGCTGGAGGGGCGGCGCCGCACTCGACCAGGGTGTGCTGCGTGGCCCGCACCCGCTCGGCGACGACGGCCTCAATCCTGAGTGGCGCGGCGACGCTGCGCCCCGGGTGGCAGCCGACCGTGACCGTGAACGCGTGCCGCGACGCAGACTTGACGTCCACGCCGGCAATCCCGGTCGCGGGATCGACGGTTGCGGTCACGCCGTCCGGCGGCATCGCGGCAAGCCGGACCGTCTGCATGTCGGCGAGCTGCGACAGGATGCGGACGAGCGGGTCGGCCAGCCGGGCGACACCTGCGGCCTCGTCGACCGGAATGCTGCATACCATCGGCGCGCCCTCTTCGACCTCGAAGGTTCCGTTGCCCGTGCAGTCCACGCCGCCGGCAGGAGCGAACGCGCCGGTGTGGCGTGCGACATCTTCCATCTGCCGTCGGAGCGTGGATGCAAAGGTACGTCCGGCGGCGTCGAACACAGCCGCTTCGGCTGGCGGGTCGATCTCGACGCCGATCACCCGGGCTCCGTCGGCACGCAGCGCCGCGATGGTCTTATCGCGCGACGGACCATTGGGATCGGTCCCGAAGGGTTCGTCGCTGATCAGGATCACGGTACGAAGCGAGCCGCGGCGCCAAGTCGCGTCCTGGCCGGCGGGCACGGCCAGCGAGTCGCCGACGGCAGGCAGCCCGCTGCCGGTCGCAACCTGATGCAACGCGGTCAGGTGCGGCTCTTCAACGCCGCCGGCGGTATGGAGGCGTTCGAGCTGGTATTGGAACCGGCGATCGGGCGGGCCGATATCAGCCCGGCGCCGGTACCGGAGCGTCTTGACGTCGCGGAACTCACCGAGACCGAACTGCGCGTCGATGCCGGCTTCGGCGAGCGCCCGCACGATATCGTCGATCCCGGTCGCGAGCCCGCGAACCGACGGCGTCTGACTCCCCGAGGTATCGACCAGAAAGAACACGTCGATCGGCGTCGGCGCGGGCGGCACGAACACGCCGACACCGAAGGACGCCGTCGCGGCGGCCTCGAGCGCAACGCGCGAAGGAATGCCGTCGAGCGTCGCCGGCGGGACCGGGGGAGGCGGCGGCGGATCGAACGGCGGGATGTGCACAAGCGGCGGAAGCTCGCGGGCGACGAATGACGGAGGACGTCCGCGGTCGCGATACGTGGCAATCGTCGATGGCGAGGAAAGCGAATAGCCGCTTCCGGATCCGGCGAGCGCGTGGACCTGGTTGAACGGCCCGAAGCCGTAGCGATCGACGTCGACGAAGCGTCGCGTGGCCGGATCCAGGCGCCAGACGCCGTGCGCCGCGCCACCGCCCGGCTGATCGGTCGCCACGAGCACGTCGTCCGGAGCGCGCGCGGCGCCTGCGACCGGAACGCCGCCGATGAATCCGCCGAAGCGGCTCGTGTCGTATCGGGCGAATGTTTCACCTCCGTCTCGCGACTCGAAGTACTCCTGGATCGGCGACGTGGGGTACGCGCCGCGCATCAGCAGCATGGAGGCCGGCATCGATGCGGACGGGCGCGCGAGCAACGGCCCGAACAGACCGGAGCCGGCAGGATCGCCGCTCCGGTCGAACCGCCGCCAGGACTCCCCCGCGTCATGCGAGACGAACAGCGAGTACGAGCCTTTGACGTAGAGACGATTCGGGTCGAACGGATCGATCTCAATCCGGCGGATGACCGGCTCGAGATCCGGCGTCTTGGGCGGCTCCGCGACGGGTCCGGCCGGCTGCCAGTCCCCTTCCCCCCAACGCCACAGGACGCTGCCCACGGCCGCGTAGGCGATTCCGGGATGAGACGACGCGATCGCGACGGGACCACCGCGGCCGTTGCCGGCCAGAGCGGTGAAATCGCTCCATCGTTCGCCGCCGTCACGCGACACGGCGATCGAGACGCCCGACGCCGCTGCGATCGCCACCTCGGACGCACCTACCTCCTGCATCGCGAGCAGCGTGTGGCCGTCCGCGGACGCTGCGAGACGCACGATCTCGGAGCCGGGCCCGGCGCGCAGCACCTCGCGCCACTCGCAGCCGCCGTCGACGGTGCGCATCACCGAATGCCCGTTGGTTCCCCAGATCCGGTCAGGCCGTTCAGGATCGACGGCGTGCGCGCGAAGCGCCTGATCGCCGTGCGGAAACTCGGGAACGTCGCGAACGATCCACTCGGCTCCGGACACCGGATAGCGGTGCACGGCCGCGCATCCGGAGTCCGCGAAGCCCGGGGTCGCCGCAATCGAAGCGACGACCAGCACAGCCGCGAGACGCGCCGTCCTTGTGGGGACGGCGCGTCCGCGGCGAGCGGCTGTTACTCGCACGTACGAGGCTCGACCTCGTCGTGGATGATTTCGGCGAGTTCGGGACTGATCGGCTTCACGCGGTCGTGCATCTCGTGCACATCCTTGGTCAGCATCCCGTTGCGCTTGTTGTTTTCCTCGCAGTAGGTTTTGCCGCCGTGCCCGGCGAGGGCGGCGGATCCGGCGAGCGACACCACGAGGGCAATCATGACGGCCGACAGCTTCTTCATCTGCATTTCCTTTCCGGACGCACGCACGGGACCGTCCCGTGCGTAGGGGCTTGACACGGCGATGACGCCGCGGCATCGGGTGGATGCACGCCGCCCGAGGCCGCCACGAGCGGCGACCGATCCGGGAGGAGACGCATCCACATCGTGCGGCGCGCGGGGCGCGCGCACGATCGATCGATGGCGAGTGCGACCGAACGCGGACGTGAGAGGCTCAGGTCCGGGCGTTCGGAGGCGTCGCGAGAGGAATCAGGCGGGCGGGGCGCGTGGCGCGAGCCGGATCAGAGGCGCGATGCGTCGCGGCCGGCTGCTCCGCGGCCGCGAACGGACGTGGGAGTCTCGACCACGGACGCGGCGCGCCGACGCGACGGCGACTCCGACCCGCTCGGCCGCCACGTAGAGCAGGGCGCCCGCCGCGGCGAAGACGACTTGCAAGGCGGCGCCGGCCGCCCATACGACCAGCGTCTCAGGAGCAAGAAGCTCACCCGTGAGCCCACGTTCGAGGATCTCACTTCCGAGATAGCCCGCCACCTGGACGCCGAGCAAGAACCGGAAGGCCTCGGCTTGGGCGACGGGTCGTGCGGTGCGGTGGAGACCTCGACGAAGCGACAAGGCAAGCCCGCCCGCGGCGGCGAGAACGAGCGGAACTGCCAGGAACGCGAGGTAATCGTGGCCCGAGCGATGGAGCGCCTCCGCGCGGCCGTGGGCGTCGTGGAAGACGGCGAAGTAGCCGGCGACGTGCGCCGCGGTTCCGGTTCCCGCGGCAAGCAGCACCAGCCCGAGCCGTGATGCCCGAAAGCCTCCCATAGCGTTGAAGATCATATTCGGCCCGGGCCGTCCGGTTTCCTTGCCTTCGCGCGGAAACCGATCTGGCCGGTCGGCTCGCGGCCCGGAAATCCTTCAGGGACGAATCGGGATCCTGCGGCACAGTGCGTCACGTCTTGCGTGGCCGCGTCGTTGTCAGGCCGAGAGCAGAAGCCTGCGCCGACCGGAGGCCCATAGTGTTGCTGACGACCCGCACGATTTCCCGGTGGCTGATCGCCCCGCTGGCCCTCGCGGCCGCGCTCGCGACCGGCGCCCCGACGTCCTCGACCCTCGACCAGATCCTCACCGCCACCTCGGGACGCGTCGACCTATCCGCAACCCCGGCCGCGATGCCCGCGGCGCTTGCGCCGCTCGCCGGCGGCCAGAAGGTCTCGGCCGCGCAGGTGAACGCCGCCCAGAGCGCGGCGTCGCTGTCCGGCAGCGGGACGCGGGGGCGCCTGGTCGTTCCCATCGGCGACGCCAACGGCGACAACCGCCCCGACTTGATCGACTTCCGCGCGACCAACGGAACGCTGAGCTATCGCCTGCTGTCGAGCCACAACGCGTCGACGATCTGGCAGGCGGCCCCCATCGTGCGTCCGTCCACGATCCACGTCGCCGTGTACCCGGCGCAGATCAACGGCGGCGCCATGGACGTCTACCTGCTCGAGCAGCACGAAGCCGACCGCGAGCTGCGCTGGACGCTGCACGCGGTGGACGGCGCGACCGGCAACGACATCTGGGCGACCGGCGGCTCGCTGCCGACCGACACGCCCGACACCACGCCTCCCACCGTGCCGCCGTCGAGCCCGCCGTCGATCCCCTCGGTCAGCCCGAGCGCGATCCCGAGCGTCATCCCGTCCGGCGTGCCGGCCGTGCCGAGCATTCCGCCATCGGGCCTGCCGTCGGTCCTGCCGAGCGACGTCCCCACGACGCCGCCGTCCGGCCTGCCGCCGCTGCCCGGCCTGCCGAGCGAGGTTCCCAGCGAGCTTCCGAGCGAGGTTCCCAGCGAGCTTCCGAGCGGGATCCCCTCCGAGATCCCGTCCGATCTGCCGACAACGGTTCCCAGCGGCCTGCCGACGCCGACGATCTCGCCGCCGACCGAATCGGCCCGTCAGCGGGCGGCGTCGCAGGACAGCCCGGTTCCGTTCGCCGCCTACGTGACCGGCTCGGCGCCGGCCGACGTCGACGGTGACGGCAGCATCGACTTCGCACTGACCCAGACGGTCGCGTTCCATCACGCCGGAACGACCGCCGTCGTATCGACCCTGACGACGGTGGCGGCCGCGAGCGGCGCGCCGCTCGCCTCGGTCACCGCGGTCGGCCGTGACGCCGTCCCGGCCGTCGCCGTCGGCGGCGACTTCCTCGGCACCGGATCCCGCGGGCTGCTCGCCGTCGACGAGATTGCGACCGGCAACGGCAACCTGGTCACCTACCGCGCGTTTACCGCGAGCGGCGTCCCCCTGTTCGCCGCGTCCGACTCGGTGGCGCCGGGCTACGTGGGCGTGTTCGACGCGCGGCACGACCTCAACGGTGACGGCCTCGCCGACATCCTGATCAACCGCTACCCGTCGGTGCCGGGCACCGGCCCGACGCAGGTCGCGGTGCGCACCGCGCCGCTGGGGCAGAGCTTGTGGTCCCGGACGCTCGACGAAGCCGCGATCGCGTTCGTCGGCGGCTCGTTCGACGCCGCGGCCGGCCTGGACGTGCAGACGCAAGGCCTGCACGTGTCCGCGCCGGGCCGGATCCCGTCGAAGGTCGTCTATCGGGCGCTCGGCGGAGCGAACGGCACCAGCCTGTACTCGCGAGATGTTCCCGTCGCGAACGGCGGCGGCATCGGCGACTGGTCGGCGAAGCTGAGCCCGTCCGCCGGTCGGATCGACGCCGACGTCCACCCCGACATGGTCCACGCGGTCAATGCGGTCCCGTCCGACGGGCTCGCGACGCAGTGGAGCCAGGCGGCGGTGTCGGCGCAGACCGGCGCGCTGCTGTGGAGCCGCACCTCGACGCTCGACCCGGGCGCGCCCGTCGGCGGCAACGTCGTCGGCGACGCCGCGGCGGACATTGTGGACGTGCAAGAGTCCGTGACGCGCACCTCGGACAGCCTGGTGATCAAGACGGCCTCCGGCGCGAACGGCGCCCCGGCGTGGACCTCCCGGGTTCTGGTCGGCGGCGGTACCGAGCGCGTGCGCGACGTGCACACGCAGTCGATGAACCCGAACGGAACCGGCGACATCGTCATCACCGTGCTGCAGCGCAGCGGCACGCGTGAGCGCACGCTAATCGTGGGCGTGCGCGGCGCGACCGGTCAGGTTCTGTGGATTCGCACGACCTAAGGGCGGATGCCTCTCCGGCTGCGGCCGCACTCGAATCGGGGGTGCGGCCGCTGCCGTTGCCGGGCCTTCCTATCCCGGCGATGTCGCGACGCTCTTGGGATGCGCGCGCCGCGGCGCACGCTTGAAGCGCAGCGCGAAGACCAGCACGCGCCACAGCGCCTCGAACACGATCCGCCGCGACATCTTCGACGAGCCTTCGGTGCGCTCGCGGAACACGATGGGGATCTCGGTGACGATGAAGCCGAGCGTCCAGGAGCGCCACGCCATCTCGATCTGGAACGTGTAGCCCTCGCTGCCGATCTGCCGCAGCGGCAGCGTCTCGATCAAGCCGCGGCGGTAGCAGCGGTAGCCGCTCGTGGAGTCGGTCAATCCGAAGCCGAGCAGCGTCCGCGCGTACAGGTTCCCGGCCTGCGACAGCCGGACCCGATTCTTGCTCCAGTTGGTGACGCCCCCGCCGGGGATGTAGCGCGAGCCGATCACCAGATCCGCGTCCTTGACGGCCGCAACGAACCGCGCCAGATCGGCCGGGTCGTGCGACAGGTCCGAGTCCATCTCGATGAAGGCCTCGTAGCCGCGGGCGAGCCCGTCGGTGAATCCCGCGATGTAGGCCGGTCCCAGACCGCCCTTGCCCGGCCGGTGCATCACGCGGACGCGCGGCTGCGCGGCGGCGATCTCGTCGGCGATACGGCCGGTGCCATCGGGCGAGTTGTCGTCGACGACGAGGATGTCGACATCGGGCGTGGCCGCGAGTGCGCGCTCGACGACCTCTCGGATGTTGGCGGCTTCGTTGTAGGTCGGCAGGACCAGAAGCGCGTTCACTGCGCGGCCTCCGCTCCCCTGTCACCGCGCGGCGGCTCGGCCTCGGCCTCCGGCTCGTCCCGCGCCGGCGGGGCCGGGTCCTTGGTCGCCACCGAGGCCGGAGAGGAAGAGGGCGCGGGAGAAGGCCCGGGCGGGGGCGCGGACGAATGGTCCGCGTCGTCGACGTGGGCGAGCAGCGGATGCGGCTCGTCGTGCGCCGCCGTCACCGGCGCGAGCCAGAAGTCGGGCTCGTCGTCCTCGGCCACCGTCGAGGGACGCCGGCGGATGAACAGCAGCGCCACGATCGCGGCGACCGCGGCGCCGATGCCGTAGGCGAGCTCGATCGTGGCGCCGTAGGCGACGTAGGGGGTCAAGCCGCTCGTCGTCTGGATTCGCTGCCGAAGGATCGCGGGACGGAACAGACCCGCCTGCTGCACGATCGAGCCGTCCGGCTGGATGATCGCCGAGATGCCCGAAATCGCCGCGTGCAGCACCGGACGGCCGGTCTCGACGGCGCGCATGCGCGACAGCGCCAGATGCTGGCGCGCGAGCGGCGTGCGCTCGAACGTCGCGTTGTTGGTCGAGACCACGATCATCTCCGCGCCGCGCTCAACGAAGCGCCGCACCAGCTCGGCGCGCGAAGACTCGAAGCAGATCACCGCGCCGATCTGCGTGCCGTTGGCGTTGAGAACCACCGGCTCGTCGCCGGGAATCCCGTCGCTGCCGATCGCCGAGAGCGCCGGCACGACGCTGCGCGTCCATTGCCACGGCACGTACTCGCCGAACGGAACCAGCTTCATCTTGTCGTAGCGGCCGAGGAGCCGGCCGCCTTCGTCGAACAGCAGGTTGGCGTTGAAGAACGTGCCGGGACGGGGTCCGTCGATGATCGCTCCGACGAGCAGCGGCGCTCCCGTCGCGGCGGTCGCGTCCACGATCGCGCGCCGCGCCTCCTGATCGGTGAACGGATCGCGGTCGAGCGCGTTCTCGGGCCAGATCACGAGCTCGGGCGGGTTCGCGGCGAGCGTGTCGGTCAAACGCAGATGGTTGGCGATGATGATCTCGTCCTCGGGGCCGACGCGTCCGCGGCGAAGCCCGGCGAAGTATCCACGCGGCACGTTGCCCTGGACCATCGCGACGTCGATGGTGCCGGAGTTCGCAACGGCGCCGAGCGGCATCATGGCCGGAGCGATCGCGCCGGCCGCGGCGAGCGCGACGGCCAGCACGGCGTTGCGCTTGCGGCGGGCGGCGATCGCCTCGGACAGCAAAGCGTTGATCGCGACGAGCGCGATCGAGATCGCGAACACACCGCCGGCGCGCGCCAGCGGCGTGAGGGTGGAGACCGCCTCCTGCGAGGAGCCGAGCACGCCCCACTCGAACCCGCCCAGCGGAAAGCGCGAGCGCGCGAGCTCGAAGCCGGTGAACACCAGCGGCCAGCCGAGCACCCGCGCGACCGGTCCCGCACGGCCCAGCAGTGCGGCGAGTGCGCCGAAGCCCGCGTAGAACAGCATCTGCGCGAAGACGAGAGCGGCCCAGGCGATCCATCCGACGATCGAGATCCAGCCGATGAGCACGCCCATGAACGCCAGCCCGAACGCGGCGCCCGCGACGGCGCCGTCACGAACCGTCGCCTGGCGCAAGGACAGGAGAAACGGGACGAGCGCGGCGAACGCGACGAACCGCAGCTGAGCAGGCGGAAACGCGAACGTGGCGACGACACCGGAGGCCATCGCGAGCGGAACTCGCAGCCGGAGCGGCCAGCCGGAAAAGGCGAGGAAGGCAGGAGGCCGGGGGGTGGACACGCTTAAAAGGTACTACCGCAAGGGCGGCCTCGCCCGAAGGCCGGACGGGTCAGGCGCAGTCCTTGCAGATAATCTTCTTGCGGTCCGCGAGCTGGCTGCGGTGCTTGACCAGGAAGCAGTTACGGCAGGTGAATTCGTCGGCCTGCTGCGGCAGGACTTTGATGGCAAGCGACTCTGCACGCTCTTCGCGTGTCAGCTCGATGACGGATTCTTCTTCCTCGTCTTCGCCCTTTTCTTCGGCGCGCTTCGCGAGGATCTCGTCCAAAGACGCATCCGGAGCTTCTGTTTCTTCTTCGTCGTCGACCACTATTTCCACCATCCTGCCCTTAGGGCCGCGAGTTATACACCACCAAAGCACCCCACGCAACGCTCCATCGGAGGCGATTGATTCCCGGCTCCCCCGGCTCCCGGCCGGCGTCCGGCCGGCGTCCGCCGGCGCGGCCCCGGACGCGGCCGGGGCCGGCGCTACCCAGCGGGAGCGGCGGCCGCAGAGCGAGGCCGCGACGCCGCCTGGCGCAGCTCGCGGTACAGAAGAGCAGGGTCGCCCAGGCGATGTCGCAAGGCACGCTCGAGACCGCCGATCGGATACAGATTCTGGGGCGCGCGCGGATCCTTGTGGGCCGCCGAGGCGAACATCGGCAGCGTCGCGGCGGCACGATCGGCGACCCGGGTCGCCTCGGCCGCGGACAGGTCCGCCGACGCCTCGCAGCGCACCACCGAGGACCAGGGCTGCGCGGCCGGGCCGGGCAGGCGTAGATACCACGAGTATCGCGTCCATGAGGTCGTCATCAGAAACAGCGGCGTGCGCTCCCCTGCCCCGAGCCGTCCGACCACGGCGTGCGCGGGGTCGGACAGGTAGCGCTGCTGGTGGCTCTTGACGAAGCCGATCGCGTCGGGAACGTTCTGCCGGCCGCGCAACGGTCCGTCGAGCACGATCAGATCCGCCGGGCCACAGCGGCGGGCGAGGTCGGCCTCGAGCTCGCCCATGCGCTGCTGGACGGCGTGACGAAGCTGATCGACGCTCTCCCCCGTCGCGCCGTAGGGGCGGTAGACGACGCGGCGGGCGTTGATCGGCTCGACGGGCGCGGCCGAAAACAGGCCGCGGCGCACCTCGATGTCGGGCACGTCGGCGCGGCCGTCGCAGCACACCACGCCGGCCGCGTAGGAGGCGCAGATGCCCGGACGCACCGTCCCGTCCTCGGCCGCGACCCAGACCCAGGCGTCGATGCGCTGCACGCCGTCGACGAACATGACCCGCTTCGCCGGGACGGCGCCGTGCGGCGGCGGCTTGGGCGTCCACTCCGCGGGCTCGGCTTCGACGCGCTCGTCGACCTCTGCGGCGGGCGGCGCGCCCGGCTCGGGTGCGGCGTCGCTGTCGAAAGGCGCCGCGTACTCGGGCGACCAAGGCTCGACGGTGAACCTCACGCGTCGACCTTCTCGACGCGTGAGGTGTCGGGATGCTTGCGTACCTCGAACCGGACCGGAACGTAGTCGGCGATCTCGCGCACGTGCGTGACGAGCCCGACCATGCGGCCTTGGCTCGCGAGGCTCTCGATGGCGGACTGCACCACACCGAGCGTCTCGGGGTCGAGCGTACCGAATCCTTCGTCGAGGAAGATCGCGTCGAGCCGGGCGCCTTCGGCGGCCATGCCGGCCAGGTCCTCGCTGAGCGCGAGCGCCAGCGACAGCGACGCCAGGAACGTCTCCCCGCCCGACAGCGTCTTGGCGCTTCGCTGCTCGTCGGCGTTGCGGTGGTCGATCACGGCGAAGTTGCCTTTCCCGTCGACCGCGAGCGAATACCCGCCCGCCGACAGCTCGCGCAGCACGCGGCTCGCCGATTCGACCAGCCGCTGCATCGCTTCGTCGAGCAGCCACTTCTCGAAGTTGCTCGCGCTCAGGTGGCGGCCCAGCGTCGAGGCGACGGCCTGCTCTTCCTCGGCGGTCTTGCGCTGCGCGGCGACGTCCTCCATTTGGATCAGCGCGGCTTCGATGCGCTCGAGCACGGCGCGCTGGCTCACGACGGCCTGCATGCACGCCTCGGAGAGCTTCACGCCGTGCGGCACCTCGATCCCGGCGTCCCGGGCGGCGGCGAGCAGCTCGCCCGCGCGCGCGCGGCGCTGCTCGAGGATCTCCTCGACGCGGCGGTCGGCGGCGTCGGCGGCAGCGGCCTGTGCGGCATGCTGCGTCGCCGCCCAGGCCGCCAGCTCCTCCCAGTCGGCGGCGAGATCGTCGCGGGACGCGGGCGGGGGCGACAGGTCGGCGAGCGCGTCGCGGGCCTGGTCGAATCCTTTGCGTGCGTCCTGCTCGGCGCGCATGGCGCCGTCGAGGCGGCGCTGGGCGTCGGTGGCGGCCCGGCGGGCGGCGTCGCCGGCGCGGCGCGCGTCGGCGGCTTCACGCTCGGCTGACTCCAGCTCGGTGAGCGCCCGGTCGAGCTGGTCCGGGTCGGGATGGTCGGCCACCCGGCGGGTGAGCTCGTCGAGCGTGGCGGTGAGCTCGTCGGCGGTGACCTCGGCGCGGGTCTTGTCGTCGGCGGCCTTGCGGCGGTTGCGGTCGGCGTCCTCGCGCGCGGCCCGTGCCTGCTCGAGGGCCCGCTCGGCGTCGTGCAGGTCGGCGGGAACGTCGTCGCCGGGCAGCGTCGACACGGTCTGCTTGCAGACCGGGCAGGGATCGCCGGCGACGAGGGAACGCGCCAGATCGTGCGCGCGGTGCTGGATGCGCGCCGCCTCGAGCGCTCGCTCGGCCGCTTCCATCGCCGCCACGGCCGCATCGAACGCGACGGCCGCTTCCCCCGCGACCCGCCCGAGCGCCTCCAAGGCCGCCATCACCTGCGTTCGCTGCGTCTCGCATTTCGCGCGGTCCGCGTGCGCTTGCCGCGCGATCTCGAGCACCGAGCGCTGCGGCAGCGCCTCCAGCGCGGCCTCGGCCGCGCGGCGGGCGGCGTCGGTGCGTTCGGCCTCGGCCTCGGCGGCCTCGCGCGCGTCGCGGGCCCGCGCGACGGCACCGGCGAGCGCGCCGGCGCCGTCGGGAACCGAGACTTTGGCGAGCCGGTCCAGCCGGGCCCGCGCCGCGGCCGCTTCGGCCTTGGCTTCCTTCGCGTCGGCGTCGAGCGCCTCGATTCCCGGCGTGGCATCCTCGACGCGCACGCGCACCGCGTCGAGCGTCGCGAGCCGCTCGGCGGCTTCGGTCCGGGACTCCGGGGTAGCGAAGATGAACTCGTCCTCGAGCCGTTTGGCGAGCCACTCGGCCTGGTCGCCGGCCCGGCGCGCGAGCTCGTTGGCGCGGCGGCCCATGCGCTCGTAGAGCTCGTAGCCGAGCAGCTTGACGAGGAGATCCTGCCGGTCGGCCGGCTTGTCGTGCAGGAAGCGGGCGAACTCGCCCTGCGGCAGCACGACGCATTTCGTGAACTGCTCGAAAGTTAGCCCGATGAGTCCTTCGACGGCGGCGCTGACCGCCTTCGCGTCGCCCGCGAGCGTCTCGGCCCCGCGCTGCAGGCGCGCCTCCCGTGTGGTGGCGCCGATCTTGGTGCGCGCCACGACGCGAACCGCCGTGTAGGCGGTCTCGCCGATGGTGAAGTCGAGCCGCACCTTGCATTCGAGCAGCCCCTGTGAGATCACGCTGCGCACGTCGTTGCGGTCCAGCCGCGGGATCGAACCGTAGAGCGCGAACGAGATCGCGTCGATGATGCTGGACTTGCCCGCGCCGGTCTGGCCGCAGAGCGCGAAGAAGTCGCAACCGTCGAAGTCGACGACCGTGGGCTGTTTGAAGGCGGTGAATCCTTCGAGCTCAAGCCGTGTCGGCCGCATGCATCTCCTCGAGGATCTGGTCGAACAGCGCGATCACGCGCTCGTCGTTCGCCTGCTTGTGGGCGAGATAGTCGCGGAACAGCTCGCCGGGCGAGCGGCCCGCGCGCGTGGATTCGGACGCGGCCGTCTCGCCTTCGTCCTGCGGGTCGATCTGGACGTCGACTGCGTGCTCGAACCATTCGCGGACCTGCTGCGCGATGCCGGCCTTGGCCTGCTCGCGCACGAACACGCGCAGGTAGTCGTCGCCGGTCATGTCGTTTCGGGCCATGTTCTCGAGCTGGTCGAGCGTGCCGCGAATCGTGCGCAGCCGCCGGCCCGAGGTGAGCGGCTCGAGACGCGCGACCGCGGGCGCGCCCGGCGTCGCCTCGACGATGACCACGCCTTTGTCGGCACGCTCCTCGGCGTCGCTGCCGAAGCCCAGCCGCAGCGGGGAGCCGGAATACCAGGCGAGCGAGGGAGCTGCGACCTTCTGCGGCGTGTGGAAGTGCCCGAGGCCGATGTAGTGCAGCGAGGCCGGGAAGACGGTGCCGGGAACCGCGTAGTCGAACACGTGCGCGCTGCGGACCTCTTCGCCGGTCTCGGCGCCGGCGATAGTCATGTGCGCGGCGAGCACGTTGACGGTGTCGGCGCTCATCGGTGCGCACAGGTGATGCACGATGCGCTTGACGCGCTCGGCGTAGTGCTGCTGGGTCTCGGCCCCGTCCATCTTCATCAGCTCTTCGACCTTGACCACGTGCTGCTTGCCGACCCACGGCAGCATCACCAGGCTCGCGGTGTCGCCGCCGCGGCCCTGCACCAGCGTGACCGGGTTCTCCGACGGCATGCCGACCACGATCCGGCCGAGCTCGAGCAGCGGCTTGACCGCGTGCAGCCGGCGATCGCTGTCGTGGTTGCCGGCCAGCACTGCGACGGTCGCGCCGGTGTCGGTGAGCGCGAGCAGCGCGCGGTAGACCGCGCGTTCGGCGTCGGGCGCGGGCGCGGCCGAGTCGAACAGGTCGCCGCACACCAGCACCAGATCGGCCTGCTCTCGCTCCGCGATCGATGCGACCTCGGCGAGCACGGCTTCGTGCTCGTCGATGCGGCTGCGGCCGCGCAAAGTCTTGCCGACGTGCCAGTCCGAGGTGTGCAGGATCTTCACAGCGGCAGCCCGTCCAGCGGATCGTCGGGATGATCGCTGCCCGCCGGGTTCGCGCCGGCCTCGCTCGAGCGGGTCGCCCACGCCGGGAACGGGAACTCCAGCAGCAGCGGGATCGGGATCTGCGGCTGCGAGATGATCATCGAGCCGGGCTTGAGGATGGTCGCGCGCTGGCGCATCGCCTTGGGCAGGAAGCCGTACTCGTCGCGACCCGCCTCGGCGCTGTCGAGCCGGCCGACGACCCGCACCGCCGAGTTCGCCACGATGCGGCGCTCGACCTCGCTGGCGGTCTGCTGCGCGCCGATCAGGATGATCCCAAGCGAGCGGCCGCGCTCGGCGACGTCGAGCAGCATCTCTTTGATCGGGCTGGAGCCCTCGCGCGGCGCATATTTGTTGAGCTCGTCGAGCACCAGGAACAGCAGCGGCTTTGCCGCGCCGGTCCGCTCCTTGGCCTCGAAGGCGCGACGCACCACGACGCCGACGACGAAGCGCTTGGCGCGATCGTTGAGGTTGTGCAGGTCAACCACCGTCACCTGCTTGTCCAGCGCGACCTTGTGCTTATCGGCGTACGGGACGTCGCCGCGAACCAGATGCTCGATGTGGCGCACCGATGCCTGCAGCCGCCGCACGAACGCGCCGACCGTGCCCGCGCCGATCGCGCGTCCCGCCCAGTAGGGCATGTGGTCCTCGTCCTGCACGCGGTCGATCAGGAAGTCCACCAGCTCGCGGAACGAGCGGATGAACACGCCCTCGATCTCGATGCCGCCTTCGGGCAGCGGCGCGGCGTCGTGCTTGAGGCGCTGCGCGACGTTCTGCACGACGAGCGTGTACTGCTGCCGGTCGTCCTCGGCGTCGGCGAACAGGAACGGCAAGAGCTCTTCGGCGCAGAACTCGGCGAGCGTCCAGAAGAAGGACGTGACGCCTTCGATACGCGAGGCGACGTCGGGCACGGCTGCGGCGCTGCCGCGGCGCGGCGGCGCGAACACCCCGACCGAGGGGAACGGCCCGACCGGCAGGTCGAGCCGGCGGTAGCGGTCCGATTGCTCGCCGTCGAGCATCGCGTTGGGGTGATCCAGGAACAGCAGGTCCTCGCCCTTGACGTTGAACACGAGCGCCTTGGTGTTGATCGCCTCCGCCCCGAGCGCCTTCGAGTTGAACAGGCTGTAGAGCAGGAAGGTCGCGTAGGTGGTCTTGGTCGCCACGCCCGAGATGCCGCTGATATTGACGTGCGCCCCGCGCGTGCCGTCGAGGAACTCGAGGTTGGCGAAGATCGGCTCGCCTTCGCGGCTCATGCCGGCCGCGAGGCGTTTGTCCATGCCGTCGAAGAACAGCGCCTGGTCGCGCTCCTTGCCGGAGGCGCGGCGGACCTCGGCGCCCGGCAGCGGCGGCACGAAGACCTCGGGCTCGAAGCGGGTGGTGGTGATCTGGGCGGCCTCGGCGATCTCGGCGGGCAGGAAGCCGTC
The DNA here is from genome assembly GCA_035541035.1 of Actinomycetota bacterium. GTDB lineage: Bacteria > Actinomycetota > AC-67 > AC-67 > AC-67 > DASWHR01. The sequence goes on along the minus strand of DATLFO010000200.1, from coordinate 4,615 downwards.
CTCGATCAAGAAGACATCCGAGTCGAACTTGGCGCCCTCGTGGCGCGCCCGAACCTGGGAAACGATTCCATAGATCGAGACCGGACCGGGCCCCGGCACGTCGCGCTCGCAGGCGATCACGTCGTCGAGCTGGAGGAACTCGCCCTCCCCCACCGCGACCCAAAACTCCAGCGGGGTGGCCGGATCGGTGCCGATGACCCGTCCCACGGGCTTCTGCGCCGAGTCGCTCATCGCGGACCCCTGACCAGGGGGTTTTGCGCCTGCCCTGCCAGAGGCTGCCAGCCCCGGATGCTTGCTTTGCGTTTCAGCTGAAACGCACGACCCATGATCCCCCAATTCGCTCTCACGTCGAAGCACCCTAACCCAGGGCTCCGACAATTTCGGGGGAAGACGGAACGCATTATCCGCAAGCGGACGCCCGGTTTCTAGACGGGGAATTTTTTCTGCTCCACGCCCTTCCGAATCGCCCCCCACAGGGGGTAGTCTTTCTGTCAGTCGGCACGGTCCCCGATCAAGGAGGGCGTAGCGTGACGGAAGGCGAACAGGCACTGTGCGACTGGTGCGAAGAGCCGCGCCAGCCGGCCATCGACCGAATGGACGTCTCCAACGGCGCCGACGACGTGATCCTTCATCTGGATCTGTGCGCCGAGCATGCATCTCACGCGGAAAGCCGGCTCATCCGAGCCGAACGACTCCAAAGAATCCAGGCCAGCTTGTCGTGACGTAAGGGACACGACCGTATCGAAGGCGGCGCCTCATGCAGGCGCCGCCTTCGTCTATAGGGCGCGGCAGCGCTCCAGAAGCGGATCTTGACTGGCCGTTGGTGCGGCTTCGTGATCGCGTCGGTGTGGGCTCACGCAAGATCATGCCAGCCGTGCCGCGGCGAATGAAAGAGGGCCGGCGCTTTCGCGTGCCGGCCCTCCCCCGAACAACCTCCTACAGAACCGGCTTGGAGCAGCGCTCCAATCCGACCTGCTTTCCGCATCCGAGATCCGGGCCGCCGACGGTCGCGGCCGGCACGAGCGGCAGCAGGATCGACGAGGCGAAGTCGCCGCCGATCAGCACCGTGTTCACGCCCGGTGGCGTGGTCGGCACGTACGTCGCCAGCGAATCGTTGGCCGGCGGCTGCGTCACCCGGATGAGCAGCGCGTGCCCGGGACGGAACACGTGCCCGACCGGGAACACCTCGATCTCGTACTGGTAGACCGATCCGGGCACGAGCACCTTGGTCGTGGTGTTGGTGTGCGGGTGGTACGGACGGATGATCTCGCCGTCGCCGTTGTAGTCGCTGCGCAACGGGTCGAGGTCGCGGTGAGATGCCTTCAGCATGCCGCGCTGCAAGCGCGTCACGTTTCCGGCCGCGTCCACGTCGTTGAGTTCGACGTAGAACTCGGTATCCGGGGCGGTCGAGGTCGCGAAGAGCGTCATGTTAATCGGCCCGGCGAACGCGGTGGCGGTGGTGAACGGAACCGTGGTGAAGCGCGCCTCGTCGGGCAGGTTGGCGGTGGTCAGCTGCTCGCCTTGGTTCGCGCCGGCTAGATAGCTCCACGCTCCGGCGCGCTTAGAGCCCGAGACGTAGGGCGCGGTGTCCGCGGCGGCGGGCATCGACGTGCTCAGGCCGCCGTTCGGCTGGAGGTAGTAGCGCGTCCACTGCGTCTGGCGCAGCGGCCAGTCGGAGTCGGCCGTCACGCCGGTCGAACGCAAGCGGGTGCCGTCGTTGTGCATCTCCCACAGCACCTTGACGCGCTGCGACGGATCCAGAATGTCCGCGCTGCACACGCCTCGCACGTGGCAGTCGAGGAACGCGATGCGATCGTCGCGGATCTCGGGCGGCGCGGTGTTGGTCGAGTGCACGCCGTTGGTGAGCAGCAGGCGCTTGGGAAGCTCCGGCTTGCGCTCGTCGAGCCGCTGCCACAGAAGGTTGGACCCGCGGGGACCGGTCTGCTCGTCCTGATAGCTCTGCACGATGTGCGTCGGCACGTTGATGCCGTCGAGGTACGTGATGGTCGAGTGCGACGCCCACCACTGGCTGTCCTCGACGCCGGCGGCTCCGTTGAGGATCGGGTTGTCGAGCACGTCCGGCGGGTAGCGGGTCGCCTGGTTGGCGATGCAGGTCCGGTCGCCCGACCTGACACCGGGGATCACGCCGTTCTGATACTCCGACGACGGACGGTAGATGCCGGTCCACAGCAGCGGGAAGCCCATGTTCGACACGCCGCCCATGTAGACGATGCCGCGGTATAGGTCGTCGATGAGGCCCGAGACGCTGATCGCCTTCAGCGACGGCGGCTGGGTCGCGGCGGTTAGCCATCCGGTCAAGCCCGAATAGGAGTGACCCCATATCGCCACCTTGCCGTTGGACCAGTCGCGCTTGGCGAGGTTCTCGATGACCTGGTAGCCGTCGTAGGAGCTTCGCCGGTCGAACAGGTCGAACTGTCCGCCCGAGCAACCGGTGCCACGCAGGCTCATGTGCGCCGTCACGTACTCGCCGTTGCCAAAGGTGGCGCTGTTGGGGTTCATGGGGCTGGAGGCGCCGCCGTAGCCGTCGATCTGGATCAGGATCGGCAAGCGCTGCCCGATCTGGTAGCCCGACGGAAACTGCAGGTTCACCGCGATCGGTGTTCCGTCGGAGACCAGAATGTATTCGAGGCCGGGGATCTGGGCGCGGCCCTGGACCGGCACCAGCATCGCGGCCGCCAGCAGAACGAGCGGCAGCACCCGGCGAGCACGTCTGAACATGAAAGACTCCTCCCTCACCTGCACGGTCCCGCATTGACCGGATATGGGACGGTTTCGCCGCAACGGCGGCGGTCTCCTGCCCGGCCGGGCCCGGTATGCTGCGCCGCTGTCATGGCGTACTGGCTGATGAAGACCGAGCCCGGCACGTTCGGGATCGAGGACCTCGCGCGCAAGAAGCGCGAGCATTGGGACGGCGTCCGCAACTACCAGGCCCGCAACAACATGATGGCCATGAAGGCCGGGGACGGCGTGCTCTTCTACCACTCGAACGCGAAGCCATCGGGCGTGGCCGGGCTGGCCGAGGTGGTGCGCGAGGCCTATCCGGATCACACGGGCCAAGACCCCTCGTCGAAGTACTTCGACCCGAAGGCTTCGCCCGAAAACCCGATCTGGATGATGGTGGACGTGGGCTACGTCGAGACGTTTCCGCGGGTCGTGTCCCTGGCCGAGCTGAAGCAGACGCCGGGGCTGGAGGCCATGGCCGTGCTCCGGAAGGGCTCCCGCCTGTCGGTCACACCCGTTACGCAGGAAGAATTCGAGATCATCTGCGATTTGGGCCGCCCATAGGCCGGGCCGCGGTCCACCCTCTTCCACGGCGCACGCGCAGGTCTCGCTCGATCCTTCGGAGGCACTCGTCAAGAAAGTTGACGCGCGTCAAGAAAGTTGACGAGTCCCGAGAGCACGGAACCCTCCTCCCCCGTGTTCAAAGTCGGCCCCCCGCGGTAAGTTATCCACAGATTCGGGGAACTCGGGAACTTCCGGGTCCGTCGAATCGTTAAAGCCGGTGAGGCCGCTCGTAGGGGTACGGCGGCCGGACCGGAAGCATGTGGGCATCGGAGGCAGCGGCCATGATCGTCCGCTCGACACTGGACGAGGTCTGGGAAGTCGCGTTCCTGCGTGAGGACGGGATCGGACTCCAGCTCGTTCACAGCAAAGATCTCGCGGGTCGCCTGGCGCAGACGTTCGAGGCGCTGGACGCGGTCGTCCTGGCCGTTACCCGCATCGCCTAGCCGCTCGCCGAATCCTGCTCGCGGCGGACCGGCTCCGACTCTCAACGCCCTGCAGCCGGGGTGGCCGCCGGCATTCTTTGGTCATCCGGCAACCTCTGCGGTTATCAGGGCGCCAAAGAAGTGCGGGGCTTGGCACCGCGTTCGCTCTTGCGATCGCCGAGCATGCCGTAGACCGCCGATCCCCGTGCCACGGTCGCACGAATCGCCGGCCTCCGGCTGCGGACCGGGTCGGCCTCCCACACCACGAAGTCGGCCCGGTGGCCGGGGGCGATCATGCCCGCAGGGATCGATTCGCCGGCCATCGACGCGGCGCCGAGCGTGGCCGCGTGAAACGCGTGCTCCTGGGAGATCGCGTGGGCGGGGTTGGACGGCTCGGTCGCGGCGCGTATGGCCGCGAGCGGATCGAACGGCGTCACCGGACAGTCGGAGCCGAAGCCCACGGTGGTGCCGGCCGCGAGCATGGCCTTGATGTTGTTCATGGGCGCGGCACGCTTCACGCCGAGACGCGCCGCATACATGCCTTCGGCGCCGCCCCAAAACGTGTCGAAGGCGGGCTGCACGCTAAAGACCGCGCCCAGCTCGGCGGCGCGGGCGATCATCGCGGGCGTGGCCATCTCGAAGTGCTCGAGCCGGTGGCGCATCGCGCGCACGGCCTCGACGCCCGCGCGCTCGGCGGCGCGTTCGAGCCCGGCGACCGCGGCCTCACATCCGGCGTCGCCGATGCAGTGCACGCCCGCCTGGAGACCCGCGCGCGTCGCGGCCTCGAAGAAATCGCCGAGCGCCTTTGCGTCGCGATACAGGAATCCCGTGTGGCCGGCCTCGTCGGCATAGGCCTTGGACAGCGCCGCGGTGCGGGAGCCCAGCGA
>DATLFO010000199.1:0-17305 GCA_035541035.1 Actinomycetota bacterium | reverse complement strand
TGTACATCGCGTATCGCCGCCGCTTCGTCAAGCCGTTCGCACTCGACTACACGCGCGTGGACAAGGACTCGGCCGACTACTCGCGCAAGCCGTACAAGCGGGGTGACTGGCTGTTCTGGCACTTCTTGTTCTGGCTGGGCGTCGGCGGCTTCTTGCTGGAGGGCCTTCGCATCCATGCCAACAACTTCCCGGCCTACGAGGTCTGGTCGCCGGTCGGATGGTTGACGGCGCGCGCGATTCGCGGCCTGGGCATGTCGGCCGCCACGGCCACGGACGCGCACCTGTACACCTGGTGGGCGCACGCCGCGATGGCGCTGATCTTCATCGGCTACATCCCGTTCTCGAAGGCCATGCACATGCTGACCGACGCAGCCAACCTCACCTTCGCGGAGCGGCAGTCGACGCTGACACTGCCGCGCGTCCCTGCGGGCGCGTCTGCCGGGATCAAGTCGATCAGCGACTTCACCTGGAAGGAGTTGCTCGACTTCGACGCCTGCACCAAGTGCGGTCGCTGCCACGAGGTCTGCCCGGCCCGCACGGCCGGCGCGCCGCTCTCTCCGCGAGACTTGATCCTCGATCTTCGTCAGTTCGCCGAGCAGTCGAACCGGATCCGGCCGATCATGGACTGGGAACGACGTGCCGCGAACGGATACACCGGCGACGGTCCGCCGCCCGTCGCCGGTGGAATCATCCCGGCCGAGACGCTCTGGGCCTGCACGACGTGCATGGCCTGCGTCGAGGTCTGTCCCGTCGGCATCGAGCACGTCCCCACCATCGTCGGCATGCGCCGCTCCTTGGTCGAGGAAGGCACGATGGACCCGACGCTCCAGGACGCGCTGCAGAACATCGCCAAGAACGGCAACTCCTTCGGCAAGTCGCCGAAGATGCGCGCGAAATGGACCAAGGAGCTCGACTTCGAGATCCACGACGCACGCAAGCGCTTCGTCCAGGTGCTGTGGTTCGTCGGCGACTACGCCTCATACGACGAACGGCTCCAGGACCTGTCGCGGACGTTTGCCCGGCTCCTTCAGCGCGCCGGCATCTCGTTCGGCATCCTCTATGACGGCGAGCGCAACGCCGGCAACGACGTCCGGCGCGTCGGCGAGGAAGGCCTGTTCGAAGAGCTCGTCGAGCACAACGTCAAGGTCATTAACGGCTGCGACTTCAACGAGATCGTCACGACCGATCCGCACTCGTTCAATACGCTCAAGAACGAATACCCCGAGTTCGGCGGCGACTGGCGCGTCCTGCACTACACGCATCTTCTCCACCGGCTGCTCGAGCAGGGCCGGATCGTGCCGAAGCAGGGTCTGAGCATGCGCGTGACCTATCACGACCCGTGCTACCTGGGCCGCTACAACGGCGTGACGAACGCTCCCCGCAAGATCCTCGAGATGCTCGGAATCGAACTGGTCGAGATGCCGCGCAACAAGGAGAACACCTTCTGCTGCGGCGCGGGCGGCGGCCGCATCTGGATGGACGACTCCAACCAGAAGGAACGGCCGAGCGAGAACCGCATCAAGGAGGCCGTGGCGCTGGGCGTGGACTACTTCATCGTCGCGTGCCCGAAGGACGTCACGATGTACCGCGACGCGGTCAAGACGACGGGGAACGAGGACAAGCTTCAGGTGCTCGACATCGTCGAGCTGGTGGAGCGTGCCGTCGTCGGCGCGCCGGAGCCCGCATTGGTCGGCGTGGTGGAAGGCGCCGGAACCGTCGACGTCATCGACGTCGCGGAGGTTCCGGCGGGAGGTGCCGAATGACCGACTACGACGCGGGCGCGCTCGCCGACGGCCTCTGGAAACGGCTGCGGGACGTGATCCTGGTCGCCGAGCGCGTGGACACCTTCGTCTTCGGTCCGGGCGACACCGGCGAGCTTCCCAAGGTCATCCTCACCGAGCAGGAGGCCGCCACGGTGGCGACCGACTTCGTGCAGCGCGCGCTCGCCGCCGCGTGTGACCGCACGAACTTCCGGATCCTCGAGGCGGCGTCGGCCGACGACGGCATCGCCGCCGCCGATCTGGCCGCGACGCTGTCGCTGCCGGTGCTGGTCGTGTCCGAGCGGGTCGGTGATCTGCTTCAAACCGGGCTGGTCTCCAAGGCCCTGGACACCGGACGCGTGTACGCGACCGCGGCAGGAATGCAAACGGTGGCGCTGGTGCGCGATGTCGCTGGGCGTCTGGCGAAGACCGCGCTGAAGGCGCGCGGCGAGAACGGGAGCAATCATGAGCTGCCCGTACTGTGACTTCGAGGGAGCGCGCAGCGCGCTTCACCGGCACCTGGCCGACGAGCACCCGGAGAAGGTCACGACCCGCGTGGACGACAAGTCCGGCCGCCGCTTCTACGAAGTGCTCTGCCCGGTCTGTGACGCGCCGTGGATGCGTGAGATCAAGCCGCGGCTTCGCGATCCTCGGTTCATCGAGAAGTTCGAGGAAGAGATCAAGCTGGTTGCGTTCGACATGCTGCTCTATCACATCCAAGCGGAGCACTTGCTTGCCGAAGCCGGGCTCGAAGCCGAGCCCACGGGGGAGGGGACACCGTGACCGCAGTGCGGAACTGCAATATTCCCGACGACCTGCTGTACCTCGTGAAGAACCACGTGTGGGCTCGCCGTGACGGCGATCTCGTGGTCTGCGGGATCACCGACGTGGCGCAGAACCTCGCGAAGTCGTTCATCTCGTTCACGCCCAAGAAGGTCGGCAAGTCCGTCGTCAAGGGCAAGAGCACCGCGACGCTCGAGAGCGGCAAGTGGGTCGGGCCGGTTCCTGCACCGGTCGCCGGCGAGATCGTCGAGATCAACGAGGCCGGACAGTCCGATCCGACCATCTTCAATCGCGATCCCTACGGCGACGGATGGGTCGCAAAGATCAAGCCCGAGGATTGGGACCGCGATATCGCGGACCTGCTGACCGGACAGGCCGCGCTGGACGCGTACGAGGCGTTCATGCAAGAGGAAGGCATCGAGTGCGGAGGGTGACGTCGCGTGCTTGAACCTGCTCCCGAAGAGATCCACTACGGCTGCGTCATTCCGCGCGACCTTCTCTACGACGTCGAAGCCGACGTGTGGATTCGTCTCGAGGGAGACGAGGCGGTGATCGGCATGACCGACCCCGCACAAACACGGTGCGGCAAGCTCGTCGCCGTGGACTTTCGCCGCGTCGGAAAGACCATCTCGCGCGGACGGGGCTTGGCGACCATCGAGTCGGCGAAGTGGGTGGGCCCGGTCGCATCGCCGCTCAGCGGCGAGATCGTGGCCGTCAACACCGAGACCTTCGAGCGGGACATCCTCATCGCCAACCGCGACCCCTACGGTGAGGGCTGGCTCGTCCGCCTAAGGCCGAACAGCCTGGACGAGGAAAAGGGCACGCTTCAGGAATGGAGCGACGCGTTCGCCGCCTACAAGCAGCGGATCGACGAACTCGAGATCCGCTGCTTCCGCTGCGCGGACTAGCCGCTCAGCCCGTTGCGATCGGCCGCAGCTCGCTGCGCCGGTCCAGCTGGCTGGCCATGACCGAGCGAAGCAGATCCAGCGCTTCGACGACCCGGACGTCCTTGAGCGTATAGAAGACGTTGTTGCCGTCCCTGGTCGCCGCGACCACCCCACGCTCGCGAAGCACGGCCAGATGCTGCGACACGTTCGACTGCGAGAGCTCCAGCTCCGCAGTCAGCTCTCCCACCGATTTCTGTCCGTCGCGGAGTGCGTTGATAATGAGGAGCCGCTTCGGGTCCGCCAGCGCCTTGCACAGGCGAGCGTGCAGTTCGTAGATCTCGTTCCGTACGGATACGTCCATCGCTCATCAACCTCCTCCCCCATCGGAGGGAGTATCTCCCCTCCGCGAGGGAACCACACGCCGGGATAGGCCGAAAAATCGCGCCCCCACCCCTGTAAATGCGCGCTTGTGCATATTATAATCCCGCTGAGTAACGGGGGAAAGTCGGCCCGAAACCAGCAGGGAGCGGGCCGAACCGGGACCCCAGTAGGGGTCCACCAGCGGGGCCCGGCGGCATCCGGGTCCATGGAGGTGTCCGATGGCCGAGGACAACAACAAGCTTTCGATCGTTGCCTTTTCCGGCGAGCTCGACAAGCTCTGGCCCACCATGATCCTCGCGACGACCGCCTCGGCGAGCGGCATGCAGGTCTCCATCTTCTTCACGTTCTGGGGACTGTTCGCGCTCGCGAAGCCCGGCGTCCGGATCACCGGGTCGAACTGGATGCAGAAGGGCTTCTCTCTGGTGAACCCGCCGGGTATGAAGCGCGCGAAGCTGTCGAAGCTTCACTTCGGCGGAGCCGGCAAGAAGATGATGCTCAAGCTCGCCAAGGACTACAAGGTCGCGGCGCCGTGGGAGCTCATGGAGTATGCCCAGGACATGGGCGTCAAGCTCATGCCGTGCCAGATGACGATGGACATGCTCGGGCTCAAGCGCGAAGACCTCATCGACGGCCTCGAGCCGCCGCTCGGTGCCGCCAGCGCGCTGCTCGAGATGAAAGAGTCGTCGGTTCAGTTCTTCATCTAGTTCCTGCTCGAACCTCAGTCGGGGATCTTGTAGGTGCTCGCGTCCGGCTTGAGCGGACGGAACATCCAGAGCGGCCGGCGTAGTCCTCCCGGCCCCGGCGCGGGACGAGTCATCGCGAGCCACTCCTTGTAGATCTCGAAGCTCTTGCTCGTGTCCACGACGATGTCGCCGTACTGATCGTCGGGTCCGCCGGCTTCCAGTCGTACCACCTGATGCCAGCAATGCATCCCGGACACCGGATCCGGCTGCGTCGGGAACGTCAGGTTCTGATGCACGCCCGCATCGGTCCACCACACGCGCGACGAGTCCTTGTCCTTGCTCTCGAACGGCTGCACGTGCTCCTTTTGGCGGATGCGCCAGGTTGCGCCTTCCGTCGAGGCGTTTTCGTAGGTGAGATCCACCAGCGCCGAGGACCAGCGGTCGGTGCCGAACCCGCGGTCGAGCCGCCAGCGGCCCATGTGATGGGACGCGGCGACCACGCCGGGCCGGATTCCTTCGGTCACCCACGCGCGGATCACGAAATGACCGATGCGTGTGATGACCTTCACCAGGTCCTCGTCGCGCACGCCGACCCGCTCGGCGTCCTCGGGATGGATCCACAGCGGATGCCGGTGACTGATCTCGTTGAGCCACTTGGAGTTGTTCGAGCGCGTGTGGATCAGCGTCGGCAGCCGGAAGGTCGGCATCAGGATGTAGGTGCCTCCCTTCGGGTCGGTGCTCGCGACGTGGCTTTCCATGTAGTTCGGCAGCGCCTGCTCCGGCCATCCCCACTCCGCCATGGTCGGGCTGTAGAACTCGAGCTTGCGGGACGGGGTGAGGAAACCCTCGCGGACCACGCCGTCGATCTCGACGCCCGGCGCGTTCCACGGCCCGATGAGCGGGATCGGCTTTCCGGAGGGCGGCTCACCCGGCTTGGTCGCGAGGCCGGTGACCGGATCGACGGTCGTGCCTTCGAGCGCGCTCTCGGGCACCGGATTCTCGTGGACCTCGTAAACGGTCGGCGCGATCTCGACGACGCCGTACTTGCGCATGTATTCGAGCGGCGTGAGGTCTTCGGCCTGCGCCTTCTCCGGCAAGCCGGGCACGTTGTGCTCGAACATGTACTGGTAGTACTCGTCGATCGTGACCTTCTCGCCGGGCCGGTAGGGCGACTCGAACCACTGGCGGACGCCGAGCGAGCCGTCGGGATCGATGCGCCACGAAAGCTCGATCCAGAACTCGTCTTCTTCCCAGACCTCACCCGGATTCGCCTCGTAGGTGTACTGGACCGGCTTGCCCATGCGCTCCAGGGCTACGCGAAGCACGGGCTGCCGGAATCCGAGCCACTTGCCCGAGTGGGTCTCGTACGAATGCGTGTCGTGCCGCTCGGGGCCCAGGCCCATCGGAAGCACGTAGTCGGCGAACCAGGCCGTCTCGCTCCACGTCGGCGTCAGGGCCGCGTGAAGGCCGATCATCGACTCGTCCGACAACGCCTCGATCCACGAGAATCCGTCCGGGTTCGTCCAGACCGGGTTGTAGACGCGCGTGAAGTACACCGACAGCTTCTGCCGCCGCTCTTTCAAGAAGTACGGGAGCAGGATCGACATCTCGTGGTGCGCGAGCGGGTACTCGCGCGGCCACAGGATCTCGTTCCAGACCTTCTGCGGCGGCGGGGCCAGGAACGGCTGCGGAACGAACTTGTCCCACCAGTTCGGCGAGGTGCCGCCTTTCGTGCCCACGGAGCCGGTCAGCGCGTTGAGGAAGAACAGGCAGCGGGCAACCTGCCATCCGCCGAGGTTGCCGGCCGCGGCCGCGCGCCAGTTGTGCGCCGCGAAGCCCGAGCCGGCGCGGCCGACCTCGCGCGCGACCTTGACGATCATGTCCGCGGAAACGCCCGCGAGGGATGCGGCGTACTCGGGCGTGTACTGCGCGTATTCCTGCTTCAGCGCGAGAAGGAAGTTCTCGAACGTCGGCTCGTCCTGAGGCCGCTGCGCCCGCATGTACTCGTCCCAGTTCCACCAACGCCGCATGAACGGCGCGTCGTAGAGCTCTTCGTCGAGGATGATCTTGGCCATCGCCAGCAGCACCGCGGCCTCGGTGCCGGGTTTGGTGGGCATCCAGTAGTCGGCACGCGAGGCCGTGTTGGACAGGCGAGGATCCATCACCGCGATCTTCGCGCCCGCGAGCTTGCCCTCGATGATCCGCTGCGCGTGCGGGTTGAAGTAATGACCTGTTTCCAGATGCGACGAGATCAGCAGTGTGAAGCGGGCGTTCGCGTAGTCGGGCGAGGGCCGGTCGTGGCCCATCCACAGCGCGTACCCGACGCGCGCAGACGACGAGCAAATGTTGGTGTGGCTGTTGTGACCGTCCACGCCCCAGGCGCGCAGCACGCGGTCGGCATAGCCGTCCTCGCCGGGGCGGCCGACGTGGTAGACGACCTCGTCGCGCCGCTCGTTGCGGATGGCGTCGGCGATGCGCTCGGCGATGTCGTCGAGCGCGGTGTCCCACGAGACACGCTCCCACCGGCCGCTGCCGCGCTCACCGGCTCGCCGCTGCGGATAGAGGATGCGCTCGGGATCCTGGATCTGGTTGAGCGTCGCCGGCCCCTTGGCGCAGTTGCGTCCTCGCGAGCCGGGATGGACCGGGTTGCCCTCGATCTTTCGGATCTCGAGCGTGTCGCGGTCCACGTAGGCGAGCTGGCCGCAGGCCGACTCGCAGTTGAAGCAGACGGTCGGGACCAGGATGTAGTGGCGTTCGACCTTCTTCGGCCAGGCGGAGCCCTCGTACTCGACCCAATCGTCCCACCGCTCCGGCGGCGGATATTGAGCCATCCGCCCGCCGGCGCCTTCGAGCTTGGTCGGCTCCGTCACCCTCGTCCCCCTCCCGCTCGGACGCTCCTGCCAGGATTATTACGATATTCGAGTATGTGAATGCAAGGGTTTCCGGGCCCGGTTTCCGGAACCGAGCCCCGGTCGGTAGGCTCGGCCGCGATTCCATGCGTCGCTTCTTCCCTCTGATGCTGGCCGCCGTCCTCGGCGCGTGCTCCGGCGCCGCCGACCAGGCAGCCCCGCCGCCGGCGCCCGCCTCGCCCACGCCGGCGCCTTCGCCGTCGGGCCCGGCCTTCCGAGGAGCCGTCGAGGTGATCGACGCGGACGCGCGCGCAAAGATGGGCACGTCGTGGAAGCCCGGCTGCCCGGTCCCGCTGCACGACCTCCGCGTGCTCCGGATGGATCACTGGACGTTCGAAGGCACCGTCGCGCGCGGTGAGATGATCGTGCACGAGGACCAGGCCGAGGCGGTCCTGGGTGCATTCGCCGAGATCTTCGAGGCGCGGTTTCCGATCGCGAACATGGTGATCGCCAACGGCTACATCGGCAATGACCCGGCTCGCGCGCAGCAGAACGCCACCAGCGCGTTCAATTGCCGTCCCGCGGTCGGATCCTCGACCCTTTCTCAGCACGCCTACGGCCTGGCCGTGGACATCAACCCCGTGCAGAACCCTCGGGTGACGAGCGCCGGCGTGACCCCACCGGACGGCAAGGCCTACGTCGATCGCACCCAGGACCGTCCCGGCATGATCAAGCCGGGGGACGCAGTGGTTCGGGCCTTCGAAAAGATCGGCTGGTTCTGGGGCGGCAACTACTCCAAGGTGAAGGACTACCATCACTTCTCGCTGACCGGCGCCTAGCGGCCGGGGTTCGCGCGTCAGGACAGCGGCACCGACTGACCCGCCTTGACGAACCCGTGCTCGTAGAAAACCAGGCCGCCGAGCGCCGCGATCGAGGCCGCCACCATCGGCCCGCTGCTTCCGGTCGCCAGCGCGAGCCCGCCCAGCGCGGCAGGCAGCACCATGCCCAGCGCGACACCGGTCCAGAACCACACGCGGTACGGCCCGCGGATCAGGTTGCGTGCCGCCTTCGCGGCCTGCTGCGTCGAATGGCTCGAGAACTCCACGACCGTGAGTGCCGCCCATCCAACCGCGGACGCGACCAGCACCCGCGTCATCAGCACTTGCGTGCTTTCGCCGCCGGCGAACAGCGAGGCCAGCAGCAGCGAGGCCGCGCCGACGAGCGTCGCCTGCGCGATCAGCACCGGCGCGAGCAGCGGGCTCTGCCACAGGTCGCGGCCTTCGGCCTGGCCGAACAGCCACGCGGTGTAGGCGGCGGCGAGGGCCGACAATGGGATCGCGGGCCATCGCACGGCGTCGACGAGCCAGGGCAGATCGAGGACGCGGCCGCCGAGCCAGGCCACCAGCAGCGCGGAGTACGCTCCGAGCACCCATGCGCCGCGCACGAGCCACGAAGTGGGATTTCCCTTCAGGATCAGCATCCAGAAGCGCTCCGGGCGCTTCAGGTCGGCGACCAGCAGCGCGCCGGTGATCACCGTCATCACGAGCGCGATCGCCGGAGCGAAGGTGGCGAGCAGCGGGATCTGCCCGTAGCCGCGCAGCATCGCCGCCGCGGCCAGCAGCGCCACGCCGGCGCCGATCGACTTGGTCCAGAGGTATGCCGACACCTTCCAGCCCCACGGCATGGGGTGGTCCACGTCGTAGACCGTGCGCGCGCGCGCCTCGGCCTCGTCGATCCGCGGCTGCAGCTGCCCGTCGAGCAGGTTGACCTCGGACCACATGTAGGCGTCCGGGACCGTGGTCTGGGTCGGGTCGATGGCGGCCTCGTCGGCCCCCGCGTAGAACACCTTCGGCTTGGTGCCCTGCTCGGGTGCCCGGACCTGGGTCTCTTGCCGGGCGACGAAGCGCGAGATCTCGCTGATCGGATCGTCGAGGTCGCCGGCGATGATGGCGTGCGTCGGGCACACGATCACGCAGGCGGGCTCGAGGTTCACCTCGACTCGGTGCGCGCAGAAGTTGCACTTTGCCGCGGTGTGCGTCCCGGGATCCAGGTACAACGCGTCGTAGGGGCAGGCCTGCATGCAGGCCTTGCAGCCGATGCAGATCGAGTTGTCGAAGTCCACGATGCCGTCGTCGCGGGTGAACAGCGCCGACGTCGGGCAGATGTTGGTGCAGGGCGCGTCCTCGCAGTGGTTGCAGCGAAGGACCGAGAAGTACCGCTTCGCCTCGGGGAAGTTGCCCTTCTCGATGTACTTGACCCAGGTTCGGAAGACCCCCAGGGGAACGTCGTTTTCCATCTTGCAGGCGACCGTGCACGCGTGGCAGCCAATGCACGCGCGGTGATCGATTGCGAACCCGAACTTGGCCACCCGCCCCCCTTCCGGCACTCCCGTGGGGAGATTATTACGATATTCGCGGATGCGAATGCAAGGGTGGAGATGGAAAGTTATGTCAACGTTGCGTATCGAGCCGGGATCGGCCGCAGCGGAGGGCGCCCTTCCGCTTTGGGGATCGGCGGCCTTCCGCGCTAGAATCCCGCGGACTCGAACACGTGAGCGTTTTCACGAACGCTCGATGATGGCTCTGACCAGCGGAAATAGATGACAACGCAGGGGCCGTGGAAGGCCGTGGGCGGGGGGCCCGGATGACGCAGTATTTCTGGCAGTACGGCACGATCGGAGCGCTGGCGATTCTCGGCGTTCTCTTCGTCGTCATCGCCTTCTCGGCGAACCGGCTGATGCGACCCCGCAAGCCCGCCAACGACAAGTACACGACGTACGAGTGCGGCATCGACCCCGTCGGCGAGGGCTGGTCCCAGACGCAGATCCGCTACTACATCTACGCGTTCCTGTTCGTGATCTTCGACGTCGAGTCGGTGTTCCTGTTCCCCTGGGCCGTCGTGTTCGAGACGTTCCCCCGGCCGGGCTTGCTGCTCGTCGAGATGATCATCTTCATCCTGATCCTCGCCGTAGGCCTGCTCTACGCCTACAAGAAGAAGGTTCTCGACTGGGTCGAGCCCTCCGAGAGCCGCGCCATCCGGGAGTCGCAGCCATGGGCGTAGTCGACAAGGTCAATCTGCCCCAGCCGGTCAAGTTCGTCTTCAATTGGGGCCGCAAATATTCGCTCTGGGTCATGAACTTCGGCCTGGCCTGCTGCGCGATCGAGCTGATCGCCGCATCCACCAGCCGCCACGACTTCATGCGTCTGGGCGTCATTCCCGTCGCACACGGCCCGCGTCAGGCCGACCTGCTGGTGGTCGCCGGCACGCTGACCGACAAGATGGCTCCTGCGCTCAAGCGTGTGTGGGACCAGATGCCCGAGCCCAAGTACTGCATCTCGTTCGGCTCGTGCTCGAACTGCGGCGGCCCGTTCTGGGACTCGTACTCGGTCACCAAGGGCGTGGACCAGATCGTGCCCGTCGA
The DNA here is from genome assembly GCA_035541035.1 of Actinomycetota bacterium. GTDB lineage: Bacteria > Actinomycetota > AC-67 > AC-67 > AC-67 > DASWHR01. The sequence continues at coordinate 6,541 of DATLFO010000199.1, read as the reverse complement.
TGTCTACGTGCCCGGCTGCCCGCCGCGGCCCGAAGCCCTGCTGGAAGGAATCATCCGACTGCAGACGCAGATCGCCGACGAGTCGCTCAAGGAACGCTTCGAGCGCCAGCGTCGCGAAGCGATCGTCGTCGGCGGCCCCGTCGGACCCGTCGACCTTTCCAACCGGTAGCCGATGTCCGCGAAAGCACTGATCGACCACGTCAAAGAAGCCACCGGCGCCGTCGAGCGCGAGGAGGTCACGCCGCAAGGCCAAGTGGCGCTCCACGTCACGCCGGCAAACTGGCACGTCGTCGCCGAGCACCTTCGCCGGTGCCCGCGCTGCAACTTCTCGATGTTCAACTGGCTGTCGGCCGTGGACATGGAAGACGACGGCTTCGAAGTCATCGCGCATCTGTACTCGGCCTCGTCGCTGCAGGCCGTGAACCTCAAGACGATGGTGCCGCGCGAGGGCGGGTCTGTTCCGACGCTGACCGGCCTGTGGCGCGGCGCATCCTTCCACGAGCGTGAGTGCTGGGAGATGTTCGGCATCGACTTCGCCGGTCATCCGCACTTGGTAAAGCTGCTGCTGGCGGAGCCCTTCGTCGGGAATCCGCTGCGCAAAGAGTTCGTCCTGATGACGCGTGAGGCCAAGGAGTGGCCGGGCGCGAAGGAGCCGGAGTAGCCGTGTCCGATCCCACCATGCTGCCGGGCGGACCCGGCGAAGGCATCGCGCTCGACGTCGCGGGATCGAGCCGGTTCGCGACGGAGGAGATGATTCTCAACATCGGGCCGCAGCACCCGTCCACTCACGGGGTGCTCCGGATGGTCATTACTCTCGACGGCGAGCTGATCATCGACGCGGAGCCGGTCATCGGCTACATGCATCGTGGCTTCGAGAAGATGGCCGAGGTGCGCGACTACCGCCAGATCATCGCGCTGGTGAACCGCCACGACTGGCTGAGCGCCTTCGGCAACGAGCTGGGGGTCGTGCTGGGCGTCGAGGCGCTGATGGAGATCGAGGTTCCCGAGCGCGCCCAGTGGATCCGCACGCTGCTGGCCGAATGGAACCGGGTGCTCAACCACCTGATGTTCATGGGATCGTTCGGCCTCGAGCTCGGCGCGATGACGCCGATGTTCTACGCGTTCCGCGAGCGCGAGGAGATCCAGGGGCTGCTCGAGGCCGCGACCGGCGGCCGGATGCACTTCACCTACAACCGGATCGGCGGCTTGAAGGAAGATCTGCCGCGCGGATTCCTGAAGGAGTCGTCGCGTCTGGCCAAGGTCGTGCGGCACCGGCTGGGCGACTACGAAGGCCTGCTGCTCGGCAACGAGATCTTCAAGAAACGTACCGTCGGCATCGGCAAGCTTCCCGCCGCGGTCGCGCTGGAGTACGGCTGCACCGGCCCGATCCTGCAGGCCGCCGGCGTCGCCGAGGACTCGCGCAAGACCGAGCCCTACCTCAAGTACAGCGAGGTCGACTTCGAGGTGCCGGTCGGCGAGAACGGCGACTCGTTCGACCGCTTCTGGGTGCTCTACCGGCGCATCGAGGAGTCGCTCAAGATCGTCGAGCAGTGCCACGACAAGATTCCGGCCGGCCCGATCATGCCGGGCAAGATGCCCAAGAACATCAAGCCGCCGGAGGGATGGATCTACTCGCGGACCGAGAACTCCCTCGGCGAGACCGGCTACTACATCGTCTCGCGGGGTGGGAAGGAGCCGTGGCGCATGAAGATGCGCACCCCCTCTTTCTCGAATGTGTCGATGATCCCGTATCTTCTGCGCGGCGTGTTGGTGCCGGACCTGATCTCGGTGCTGGGTTCGGTGTTCTTCGTGGTTGGAGACGTGGACCGATGACCCACCTTTCGATGATCCCCGCGATCGCCGAATCGCACAACGTGTTCCTCGGGTTCGACTTCTCCAACCCCTGGGTGCTGCTCGGGCTCAAGCTCGCGGCCGTGATGGTGTTCTTCCTGACCGCGCCGCTGGGCGTGGGCTACGCCGAGCACAAGATTCTCGCCCACATGCAGGCGCGGCTCGGTCCCATGGAGGCCGGCCGGTTCCACGGCTGGGCCCAGCTGATCGCCGACGGCGTGAAGTTCATCCAAAAGGAAGACATCGTTCCGTCGGCGGCCGACAAGGCGGTGTTCGTGATCGCGCCCGCGATGGTGCTGGTGCCGGCGATCATGCTCTTCGTGGTGCTGCCGCTCGGCCCGAACGGCTTCTGGGTCGAGAACATGGACTTGGGCCTGTTCTTCGCGCTCGCGATCTCCTCGATCAGCGTGATCGGCATGCTCGCCGCCGGGTGGGCCAGCGCCAACAAGTTCTCGCTCATCGGCGCGATCCGCGGCGCCGCCCAGCTGATCGCCTACGAGCTGCCGCTGGTGCTGGCCGGCGCGGCCGTCGCGATGCAGGCGGGAACGCTGTCGCTGCCCGGCATCGTCGAGGCTCAGCAGAATTACTGGTTCGTCTTCCCGCAGATCTTCGGCTTCGGCTTGTTCGTGACCGCGTCGCTCGCCGAGCTGTCGCGGCCGCCGTTCGACATGCCGATCGCCGACTCCGAGATCATCTTCGGTCACATGACCGAGTACACCGGCATCAAGTTCGCCTTCTTCCTGCTCGCCGAGTACGCCGGCATCGTCGCGCTCTCGATCCTCGCGGTCGTGCTGTACTTGGGCGGATGGCAGGGCTTGCCGTTCATCAACTTCATTCCCGGCCCCCTCTGGACGCTCGCGAAGGTCGGTGCGCTCGCGTTCTTCATCATCTGGCTGCGCGCCACGTACCCGCGTCTTCGCGAGGACCAGCTGCAGAAGATGGCTTGGAAGTACATGATCCCGATCGCGCTGGTGAACATCCTGCTGACCGGCATCTTCAAGGTGGTGTTCTAGTGGCCATCGAGAAGAAGGAGCTCGAGCCGGTTCAGCCCACGCGCAAGGAGCAGATGCTCGCGCGTTTCAAGGAGATCGAGAAGAAGATCGCCGAGAAGAAGGTCATCGGTCCCGCCTACGGGCTGGCCAAGGGGCTGAGCATCACCCTCAAGACGATGACACGCAGGGCGGTCACGCAGCAGTACCCCCATGAGGTGCCCGATCTGCCGCCCCGCACGCGCGGCGTCATCGCGCTGAAGGAGGAGAACTGCACGGTCTGCATGCTCTGCAGCCGCGAGTGCCCGGACTGGTGCATCTACATCGACTCGCACAAGGAGCAGGTGCCGCCCAAGACGCCGGGCGCCCGTCCGCGAACCCGCAACATGCTGGACCGCTTCGCGATCGACTTCTCCCTGTGCATGTACTGCGGCATCTGTGTCGAGGTCTGCCCGTTCGACGCGCTGTTCTGGTCCCCACATTTCGAGTACTCCGAGACCGACATCAACAACCTGATCCACGAGATGCCGACGCTCGCCGAATGGGTCAACCACGTGAAGCCTCCGCCGCCGCTGGACGAGGGCGCGCAGCCCGAGCCCGAGGCGGACAAGGAGGCGAAGGTCTTCGAGGCCGGCGGCGCCGTCGCCGCGGCCCCGGCCGCGTCGGGGGCCCCTGCCGGAACCGCGACCACGCCGGCACGCGAGGCGGCCCCCGGGCCCGCCGCGGCCGGATCGGCCGAGTCCACGCCCGCGGGCGAGGCGTCGGCACCGGCCGAAGCCGAGGCGGCCGCCGCGAAGGCGGAAGCGCCGGCCGAGGCCAAGCACGACGAGGGTCCGGTCGAGATCGACGAGGAGACATACCAGGCCGAGCTCGCGGCCGGGAAGCCCGAGCGCGTCGCACGCGCGATGGCCAAGAAGGCATTCGTGATCAAGCGGCGGAAGCAAGGGTAGGCGGGGACGGGGGGAGATGAACGGTCCGGAGATCATCTTCACGGCGCTTGCGGTGATTGCCGCGGTCGCCGGCATCCTCGTCGTCACGACCAAGAACGTGGTCCGCGGCGCGCTGTATCTCGTCGCCGTGCTCGGCTCGATCGCCGCGATCTTCATGCTGCTCGGCGCCGAGTTCATCGGCTGGACGCAGGTCCTGATCTACGTCGGCGCGATCGTGGTGCTTCTGCTGTTCGGTCTGATGCTGACCAGGGCGCCGATCGGCGCCGCCCGCTCGGTGGACAACCAGCAGCGTGGCCTCGCGTTGGTCGTTTCCGCGTCGGTGTTCGGCGTTCTGACCTATCTGATCTGGCGCGGCTTCGGCGACAAGGAGATTCCGCTCAAGCAGGTCGTGCGCACCGAGGACATCGGCAACAGCATGTTCTCGAACTTCATCCTGCCGTTCGAGGCGATCAGCATCCTGCTGCTGGCTGCGCTCGTCGGCGCGATCGTTCTTGCGAGGAGGGACAAGTGAACCTCGCGCTCGTGCTGACGCTTTCGGCGCTGCTGTTCTCGATCGGCGTCTACGGCGTCTTGGCCCGCCGGAACGCCGTGCTGGTTCTGATGTCCATCGAGCTGATGCTGAACTCGGTCAACATCAACCTGGTTGCCTTCGGCGCGCACCTCCAGGACGCGCTCGCGGCCGGCCAGATCTTCGCGCTGTTCGTGATCGCCATCGCCGCTGCCGAGGTCGGCATCGGCCTGGCGATCGTCCTTCTGATCTTCCGGAACAGGGAGACCATCAACGTGGACGAGGTGGACATCCTCAAGTGGTAGGCATCCTGGGCATCGTCGAGCAGCAGCACGCTGAAGAGGCCGTGAACTTTACGGTCAACTTCTTCGGAGAGCACGCCTGGGTCATCCCGGCGCTGCCGTTGCTGGCGGCCGTGCTGATCATGTTCTTCGGCAAGAAGCTGCCGCGCAAGGGTGTCGAGATCGGCATCGCCGCCGTGGTGGGCTCGCTGGTCTGGGCCGTCGGGGTCTTCCTGAACTACGCCGGCAAGACCGCCGGACCGACGATCGAGAAGTCGCTGGAGTGGTTCCCCTTCGGCGGCGGCCTCTCGCTCGAGCTGGGCATGCTGGTCACCGGAATCACGGCGGTGATGTTCCTGCTCGTGACGTTCGTGTCGCTGATGGTGCAGATCTACTCCACGGCGTACATGCACGACGACAAGCGCTACACCTGGTACTTCGCCGTGCTGAACCTGTTCACGGCCTCGATGCTCAACCTGGTCATCGGCAACAACCTGATCCAGATGCTGATCGGCTGGGAACTGGTGGGCATCTGCTCGTACCTGCTGATCGGCCACTGGTGGGAGGAGCACGAGAACTCCAGCGCCGCGATTAAGGCGTTCGTCACCACCAAGACCGGGGACATCCCCTTCGTGATCGGCATCTTCGTGCTGTTCGCGGCCGGACACACCTTCAACATCCAAGAGCTCGTGCACGGCGCCGAGGGAGGCGAGATCGCGACCGGGACGCTCATGGCAGGCGCGATCCTGCTGTTCGGCGGCGCGATGGGCAAGAGCGCCCAGTTCCCGCTTCACGTGTGGCTGCCCGACGCCATGGCGGGCCCGACCCCGGTCTCGGCGCTGATCCACGCGGCAACCATGGTCACCGCAGGCGTGTTCATGATCGCGCGACTGTTCCCGATCTTTGAGGCCTCGCCTGCGACCCTGGGTGTCGTGGCCGTGATCGCGGCCATCACGATGCTGGGCGCGGCCTTGCTGGCGATGGTCCAGGACGACGTGAAGAAGGTCCTGGCGTACTCGACCATCTCGCAGCTCGCGTACATGTTCGCAGCCCACAGCGTCGCGGCCGGCAACGCCGCCATGTTCCACTTGTTCACGCACGGCTTCTTCAAAGCGCTGCTGTTCCTCGGCGCCGGTTCGCTGATCCATGCCGTGCATTCCAACAACATGAGCGACATGGGCGGTCTGAAGAAGATCATGCCCACGACCTACTGGACCTTCCTGGTCGGCACGCTCGCCCTTTCGGGGATTCCCCCGTTCGCCGGGTTCTGGTCCAAGGACGAGATCCTCGCGGAAGCGTTCCACAACCCGCATCACCTCAACGAGGTCTTCACCTACGGCATCTACGGCGTCGGCCTGCTGACCGCATTCCTCACCGCGTTCTACATGTCGCGGGCCTTCCACCTGATCTTCGAGGGCTCCTACCGCGGCAAGGGACACCCGCACGAGAGCCCGCCGGCGATGAAGTACCCGCTCGTCGCGCTCGCGGTCCTGTCGATGGTCGTCGGCCTCATCGGCATCCCGGGCTGGCAGTCGGGCTTCGGCGCCTGGACCGCCGTCGGCGGCGTCACGCACGTGCCGGATCCCGACTTCCTTTTGATCGTGGTGTCGGTTGCCGTCGCTGTGCTCGGCATCGGATTGGGCCGCAAGGTCTACATGCCGGCGCCTGCCCGCGAGCCGCTCGAGAAGATGGGCTGGTTCTACAAGCTGCTGGTCAACAAGTACTACCTGGACACTTTCTACTGGAAGGCGATCGTCAAGCCGATCCGCGACTCGGTTTCGAAGGCCATGTACTGGCTCAACCAGAACGTGCTCGACGGAGCGGTCAACGGCGCCGCGTACTCGGCCAAGGCCATCGGCCGCGGCCTGTATCACGGCGTCGATCAGAAGGTGATCGACGGAGCGGTCAACGGCGCCGGCGTCGGCATGAAGAAGGCCGCCGCGGTGCGCAAGGTGATTCAGC
>DATLFO010000198.1:0-12742 GCA_035541035.1 Actinomycetota bacterium | reverse complement strand
CCTTCGACGATCGTCGTGTTGTCCTTGTCGATGGTGATCTTCTTGGCCTTGCCGAGATCCTCGAGCTTGATGTTCTCGAGCTTGATGCCGAGGTCCTCAGTGATCGCGCGGCCGCCGGTGAGGATCGCAATGTCCTCGAGCATCGCCTTGCGGCGGTCGCCGAACCCGGGCGCCTTCACGGCCGCGGCCTGCAGCGTACCGCGCAGCTTGTTGACGACGAGCGTGGCGAGCGCCTCGCCCTCGACGTCCTCGGCGATGATCACGAGCGCCTTGCCCGTCTGCATGACCTTCTCGAGGATCGGCAGCAGGTCCTTGACGGCCGAGATCTTCGAATTGGCGATCAGAATGTACGGGTCCTCGAGCGCGGCTTCCATGCGCTCGGGGTCGGTGACGAAGTACGGGCTGATGTAGCCCTTGTCGAAGCGCATGCCCTCGACGAGCTCGAGCTCGAGGCCGAAGGTCTGCGACTCCTCGACGGTGATGACGCCGTCCTTGCCGACCTTGTCCATCGACTCGGCGATCATCGAGCCGATCTCCGGGTCGTTGTTGGCCGAGATCGAGGCGACGTGGGCGATCTCGTCCTTGTCCTCGATCTCCTTGGCGGCGGCCTTGATGTGCTCGACGACGCGGTCGACGGCCTTCTCGATGCCGCGCTTGAGGCTCATCGGGTTCGCGCCGGCCGCGACGTTCTTGAGGCCTTCGCGGACCATCGCGCGGGCCAGGACGGTCGCGGTGGTGGTGCCGTCACCGGCGACGTCGTTGGTCTTCTTGGCGACTTCCTTGACGAGCTCGGCGCCGATCCGCTCGATCGGGTCCTCGAGCTCGATCTCCTTCGCGATGGAGACGCCGTCGTTGGTGATCGTGGGGGCGCCCCACTTCTTCTCGATGACCACGTTGCGGCCCTTGGGGCCGAGCGTGATGCGAACCGCGTCGGCAAGGGTGTCCATACCCTTTTCGAGCGCCCGCCGCGCCTCCGTATCGAAGGCAATCAGCTTGGCTGCCATCCATCCCTCCCTTTCCACTCCGCCCCGCGGGGGATCGCCCCGTTCGGGTCGTTTCCAATTCCTTCCAGGGGGCCGGGCCTCACAGCTGGCCGGCCCGGCTAGCACTCGCCATATGAGAGTGCTAACGCACTTTATAGGGGGACGGCGGGGGCGTTCGCAAGTCCTGCCGGGTTTCGGCCGGCGGCCGGAGCCCGCAGCTTCCGTTCCGCGGACGCGAAGAGGGCCTCGCGTGTGCGAGGCCCTCTTAGCGGAAAGTGATGCCTGTTACCTCTTCTTCTTGGCAGCAGACTTCCGACGCGTGGTCTTGCGCGCGGTCGTCTTCTTGGCCGTCGTCTTGCGCGCGGCCGCCGTGGTCTTGCGAGCGGTCGTCTTCTTCGCGGCCGTCCGCTTCTTCGCGGCCGTCCGCTTCTTCGCGGGCTTGCGCGCCGCGGTCTTCTTCGCGGCGGGCTTGCGAGCCGCAGTCTTCTTCGCGGTCGTCCGCTTCTTCGCGGGCTTGCGCGCTGCGGTCTTCTTGGCCGTCGTCTTCTTCGCGGCCGTCCGCTTCTTCGCGGCTCTCTTCTTCGCCGGCACTCGGTGCCACCTCCTCCGTTCGGGAGAAGTGCGTTTCACCTTAGAAACGCAACCGCGGGAACTCTAACCAGCAAATTCGGGATGTTCAAGGTTTTCGGAAGGTTTTCTCGCGCGCGCAGCAGCGGCGAACGGGCGTTTCTAGTTGGCGCGCGACGCCGAAGGCGCCGGCATCATGACGGGCCACAGCAGCGGCTGCATCTGCACATGACGCTCCACGAGCTCTGCGATCGTGGTGCGCTCGAACACATCGCGCACCGCCGCTTCGACCTTCGTCCACAGCTCTTGCAGACCGCAGTGATGCGTCTGCGGACACGACTCGTCGTGCGGATCGAGACAGAACATCGCCGACAGCGGCCCTTCGAGAACCTCGACGACCTCCGAGACGCGAACCTCGGACGGATCGCGCGCGAGTTCGCAGCCGCCACCCGCGCCGCGCGTCGAAGCGACGATGCCGGCCTTGTGGAGCGACGCCAATTGGTGCTCGAGGAACCGAAGCGGGATCCGCTGGTGGGTGGCGATCTCGCGAGCCGGAACCGGGCCTTCACCGCGGCGCGAGGCGAGCTCCATCAGCGCGCGGAGCCCGTACTCGGTGCGGAGCGAGAATCGAAGCATGTGCCGAAAATCCTTTGTTTTACCTAGGAAAAATGCTATCGCGCCCCGGGCCGGAGAGCAACGGAGGGCGGCATCAGCCGCCCGCCACGGCCGGGATGATGGACACGCTGGCCCCCTGCTGCAACGGAGTGTCGAGCCCCTGCAGGAAGCGGATGTCCTCGTCGCCGACGAAGACGTTCACGAAGCGACGGATCTCACCCGTGTCCTCGCAGATGCGCGCGGCGAAGCCCGGGTGCGCCGCCTCCAGCGCCGCGATCATCTCCCGGACGCTCGCGGCCTCGACCCCCACCTCCGACGCGCCGCCGGTCATCGTTCGAAGCGGGGTCGGGATTCGCACCTTCACGCTCACGTCGCATCCACCTCCGTGCTCAGCCGTCCAGGTTCGCTGCCGTGGAGAAGTCGTCCAGCGACGGCGCGATCGTCATAGCGGGTCGCGCGACGTCGGCGACGGCGTCGACCGTCTTGAGCCCGTCGCCGGTGATCAGCGCCACCGTTCGCTCCTCCGGACCTACGATCCCGGCCTCGCAAAGTTTTTTCAAAGTTCCGATCACGACACCGCCCGCGGTCTCGGCCCAGATGCCTTCGGTCCGGGCCAGCAGGCTGATGCCTTCGACGACTTCGGCGTCGCTGACGTCGTCCATGCCGCCGCCGGTCTCGCGCACGGCCTTGATCGCGTAGTAGCCGTCGGCCGGGTTTCCGATCGCGAGCGACTTCGCGATCGTGTCGGGACGGACCGGACGGATGTGGTCCACGCCGGCTTTGAACGCCGACGAGATCGGCGAGCAACCGGCCGGCTGAGCCCCGGAGATTCGCGTCGCGTGGCCGTCCAAGAGCCCGACGGTGACGAGCTCGTCCAGCCCGCGCTTGATCTTGGTCAGCAGCGATCCGCTCGCCATGGGCGCCACGACGTGGTCGGGAGCCCGCCAGCCGAGCTGCTCGGCGACCTCGAAGGCGAGCGTCTTCGAGCCTTCCGCGTAGTAGGGACGGATGTTGACGTTGACGAACGCCCAGGGATACTCCCCCGCGATCTCGCTGCAGAGCCGATTGACGTCGTCGTAGGTTCCTTTGACCGCCACGAGCTTGGGCCCGTAGATCGCGGTGCCGATGATCTTGGCCGGCTCCAAGTCGTAGGGCGTGAAGATGTAGGCCTCGAGCCCGGCGTTCGCGGCGTGGGCCGCGACCGCGTTGGCGAGGTTGCCCGTCGAGGCGCAGGCGACGACGGTGTAGCCGAACTCGCGCGCCACCGTCAGCGCGACCGAGACGACCCGATCCTTGAACGAGTGCGTCGGGTTGGCCGTGTCGTTCTTGATCCACAGTTCGCGCAGTCCCAGCTCGGCGGCCAGCCGCGGCGCCGGACGAAGCGGCGTACAGCCCGCACCGATGTCCACCCGGTGCTCGTCCGATCCCGGCAGCAGGTCGGTATAGCGCCACATCGAACGCGGTCCTTGCTTGATCCGTTCGCGGGACAGACGCGCCCGAATTGCGTCGTAGTCGTAGACGACCTCGAGAGGGGCGAAGCAAAACTCGCACACGTGCAGCGCGGCGGCCGGATAATCCCGGCCGCATTCGCGGCAGCGCAGCCCCTCGATCGCGCCCATGCACGCAAGAATAGGGAATTCGAGCGCCCGGCGCATTTCGATAGGCGATCCGGCCTTCACCGCCTCCGATCCGTATGATTCGCCCGTGTTTCCGATCTTCGAGCCGCCGCCCGGCGTCGCCGTGGTCTACTCGGACCTCGACGGCACCATGCTCGGCGCCGCCGGATCGTTCGTGCACGACCACGACGGCGTCCACACGCTCGAGCCGGCGCGTGCGCTCCTGGGCGCGCTCGCGGCCGGAATCGAGATCGTTCCGTGCTCGGGCCGGGCGATGCCGGGCATCGCCGGCGACGCGCGAATCCTCGGGATGCAGACAGCGATCGGCGAGATGGGGGCGGTGGTGTCGTATCAGGGGGGCCGCGAGGTCGTCGAGCATCTCGGCGCGTATCCCGGGGGAGCCAAGAACCCCTTCGAGCTGATGCACATCTGCGGCGCGGTCGATCTGATCGTCGAGCGCTTCCGCATGGAGCCGCACGGCCCGTGGGCCCGAAACCGCGAGTACACCGCGCTCATGCGCGGGCTCGCCGACACCGACGAGGTGAACGCGGCGCTCGACGAGGCCGGCATGGGATGGTGCGCGCTGGTGGACAACGGCGTGCTGCATGCCGGCTACCTCGGCCTGCCGCCGCGGACCGCGCACGTCTACCATCTGCTTCCCCGCGGCGTATCGAAAGGCGCGGCCGTCGCCGCCGACCGCGCCCGCCGCGAGATTCCTCGTGAGCGCAGCGTGGCGCTCGGCGACTCGCTCGCCGACCTGGCGATGGCATCCGAGGTCGCTGTGGTGGCGATCACCGCGGACGCGCTGGCCGACGACCCGAACCTGGCGGCGGCGGCGGCCGCGGTGCCGAACGCGACCGTGACCGCTCGGCCGGGCAACCTGGGCTGGACCGACGCCATCAACGCGATCGTCGCCTCGGCCACCGGCTCATAGCTCCGTCCACCCCCGATAGACATTTGCGACATCCCGTCATTCAAGGGACCGGTCCGCCGTTCCGATACTGAGCACGAGATGCAAAGCCCGACACGACGCAAGGCCCGAAAGCAGCCGGTCGTCTGCGACTTCGCGCGCGCCGTGGCACGGGGCGAGATCGCCCGCAACCCTCATCGCTCGCGGCTTCGGCGCGGGTGCCGGCCGGCCCCGAGGCGCGCGCTCACCGCCCGCTAGGGGCATCCGATGCAACCCGAGCGGGGAATCGCCCTCCCGCGCCCGCGGGACTAGCATTGACCCGATGCTGACTGCGGTCCCGCTTCCCCCAAGCGCCGGGCACGCCGCGGGCGACCCGGACGTTCACCTTCTATCGAGCGTGGATCGGGTGGGTAACATCGAGATCAACGCGTTCCAACGATCCGCGAACGTGATTGTCCAGAAGTCCCTCGGGGAAGGATTCGGTCTGACCGTGGCGGAAGCGAGGTGGAAGTCCAAGCCCGTCGGGGGAAGCTGCGGGGACCTGCGCGCCCAGGATCGGCGAACCGGATACCTCGTGAACGTAGAAGAGTGCGCCGGACGAGCCGTGACGCTGCTTCACGATTCCACGGCGACTGCGGAGATGGGCGCAGCCGGCCGGGAGGTCGTGCGCGAGCGCCTCTTGTCCCCGCGCGATATCGATGATTTTTCGGAGATGCTCGAGGTGCTGTCGTGAGCGAGCGATCGATCGAGCAGGCCAGCCTGGTCTTCGTATCGAACCGCGGACCCATTCAGTTCGACGACGACGGCGTGCCGCACCGCGGAGCGGGCGGACTGGTCACGGTCCTGTCGAGCGCGCTGATCGAGCGGCAGAGCGCATGGGTCGCCGCCGCGATGAGCAAGGGCGACCGTTTGCGCACCGGCTTGCTTTCCCCCGAGCAGACGGGTCTCGACGACGTCTGGGTCCGGATGCTCGACATTCCCGCCAAGGACTACGACCCGTACTACAACCGCCTGTCGAACCGGGTGCTGTGGTTCGTCAACCACTACCTGTTCGATCCGCCGCGCACGCCGATCTTCGACGAGGACGACATGGCGTCGTGGGATGCCTACGTCGCCGTCAACCGGCGCTTTGCCGAAGCCGTCGCCGACACCGCCCCCGAGGGCGCATCGGTGTTCGTGCAGGACTACCACCTGGCGCTGGCTCCCGCGACGATCCGCGATCTGCGACCCGACCTGAAGATCGCGCTCTTCTGGCACATCCCGTTCGCACAGCCCGACTATCTGCGCATGCTGCCGGACGAATGGTCGCGCGCGCTGCTCGACGGCATGCTCTCGGCGGACTTGGCAGGCTTTCAAACCAGCCGGTGGGCCGACGCCTTCCGATGGGGCTGCAAGGATCTGCTCGGCGCGCGCACCGGCGAAAAGTGGGTCAAGCACGCCGGCAATCGCACCCGCATCGGGGTGTATCCGGTCGGCATCAACGGCAAGCACCTGCTGGCGGCCGCGGCATCACCCGACGTGGGAGCAGAGCGCAAGGCGCTGGCCGACTGGGCCGGGGGCCGGCGCTTCATCCTTCGCGTGGACCGCACCGAGCTTTCGAAGAACATCCTGCGAGGCATGCTCGCGTTCGAGGCGCTGCTGGACCGGCGGCCGGACCTGCGCGGCCGCGTCGCGCACATGGCGCTGATGGCCCCGTCGCGCGGCAACGTACCCGAGTACGCCGAGTACACCGAGCAATGCGTCGCCGCGGCCGACCGGATCAACAAACGCTACGGCGCCGACACCGTGCGCGTGGACATCGAGAATGCCATCGACCGCGCGTATGCGGCCTACGGTCTCTACGACGTGCTGGTCGTCAATCCGGTCTTCGACGGCATGAACCTCGTCGCCTTCGAAGGACCGATCCTGAACCGCCGCGACGGCCAGCTGGTGCTGTCGCAGAACGCGGGCGCCTACACGCGGCTCGCGCCGGCGGCCTACGGCGTGAATCCCTTCAGCATCCAGGCGACGGCCGCGGCGATCGGGGCCGCGATCGACGCGCCCGCCGACGAACGGCGCGAGCGCGCGAAGCGGCTGCGCCGGCTGGCGCGGTCTCACCGGCCGGCCCGCTGGCTGCTCGCGCAGATCCGCGACGTGCAGCGCGCGGCCGAGGAACGCCAGGGCTAGTCCGTCAGCCGCCGCAGGATCCGTACGACGTCGGCGGGCCCGTCCACGATCACGTCGGCCGCTTCCCGAAGCTCGGCGGGGGACTCGGGGCTCGCGACGCCGACGACACTCGACACCGGGAGCGACCGCACCGCGTGCATGGCCACCAGATCGCCGATGTCGTCGCCACAGAACAAGGCGGCCTCGATCCCGGCCTCGCGGGCCAAGCGCACGATCGCCGTTCCCTTGTCGGTCGGCAGCAGCGGGCGGATCTCGACGACGCGCCGCCCGCCGTGCGCGGCCAGGCCGGCCTCGCGCGCGACGCCGGCCACGATCTCGGTCACCGCGCGCTCCGCGGCGTCGGGGTCGGGAGCGTTGCGCATGTGAACGGCCAGCCCCAGGCCCTTTCGCTCCACCACGATGCCGTCAAAGCTCGCGAGGCGCCGCTCCAGGCTCACCGCCGCGTCCTCGATGGTTCGCCGCGCGGCGTCGGCATCGGGCATCACCCGAACGCGCCGGCCGAACTTCTCCTCCAGCCCGTGCACGCCGACAATGCGAACCCCGGGAGCCCGGAGCCGGCGGCCCACGTCGGAGGCGGCGCGGCCCGTCACGATCGCCACGACCGCGTACCGCCGGGCCAGGCGGGCCAGTACCGGTCCTGCTCCCCGCTGCGGACGCGCGTCCTCCGGTCGCGGAACGATCGGGGACAGCGTGCCGTCGAAATCGGTGAAGATGCCGGCCCGGCCGGGCGGCACGGCCCGGAAGGCTTCCAAGGACGGGTGGTCGCGCGGTTGCATAGACTGCGCCACGCTACCAGCGCTCGCGCTTGCTCGTTCTAGACTGCTCGGCGATGAAAACAGGGTGGGGAAAGACTGCGGCCGTACGGACCGGGTTCGTGCTCGTGCTGTCCGTCGGCGCCGCTGCATGCGCGTCGCCCGCGCCCGTGCTCTCTCCGGAGCTTCCGCACGGCGAGCTTCGCGTCTATCGCATGACGACCGAGGCCGTGACCACCAGCAGCATCCCCGGGCTCGGCGGGAAGGACGTGACGGTGCTGGCGGCGGACCTCCGCATCGAGGTCGGCCGCATCAACGGCAAGCGGGGGGCGCTGCTGGCCGTCGTACCGATCTCGTTCGTCCGGAACGGCGCGAAGGGCGAGGTGCCGCCTCGCCAGGACGCAGCCGTGGTCTTCGACGACGACGGAGCGGTCGAGTCCGTCGTGGGGCCCAAGGGGAAGCCCGCGGCCTTCGGCGGGTCCTTCGACGACATCGGGACCATCTTCGGATCCACGATCGCCAAAGGCCCGGTCAAGGTGGCGGAGCGATGGGCCTCACGCGTCGGAAGCGGTCCGCAAGCGACGACCCGGCGGTCCAGGGTGGCGGCGCTTCGCGTCGTCAAGGGATACCGGGTCGCGATCGTGGAGTCGGCGGTTCGCCGACCGGTGGACCGCACCCGGACCGTCGGCGGCAACCAGCTTCGCCTTGTCGGAAGCGAGGTCTCCAACGTCACCACCGCGTTCGCGTTCGACTTCGGCCTCCCCGTGGAGATCGTGTCGGCCGCGACGACCGAGATGCAGATCGCGGGCGCACCGCAGCGCGGCACCGTCACGATCATGACCACCACCAAGATCGGGCTCATCGGCCGCTCGGACGGAACTCCTCGTCAGCTGCCGTCGGTCCCGACGCCGGCGCCGAGCACCTCGCCGGCCGCCGGACCCACCGCCTCGCCGAAGCCGAGCGCCACGCCGTCGGCGCCGGCGAGCCCTAAACGATCTCCGTCGAAGAGCCCGACGCCGACGAAGAAGCCGACGTCGACGCCCAAGACCGGAAGCGGTGGCGGTTCGGGGGCCGAGCCGATATCGCCGGACCCGCCGCCCCAGGACCCGACGCCGGGCGCCGTCGGGCCGGTCGCTAGGCCGTAGGCGACGGAGCGGGCGACGGATAGTCGTCGCCGAGCACGACCGTGAGCATCACGTCGGTCTGGAACGACGACGGGGCGGGCGCGATCTCGGTGAGGTCGGGGAAGCGGCGTCGAAGCTCCTCGGCCTCGTCCTGCGAGTCGGCGCGATAGTAGATAGTGGATTTGGCGGCCGGCGCCGAGTTGCCGACCTTGGGAGCCGGATAGCCCTCGGCCTTCGCGCGATCGGCCATCGAGGCCGCCAGCCCGGCGCGCCGCGTGCCGTTGAGGATCCGCAGGGTCGTTTCGGACACCGGCGTGACCTCGGCCGTCTCGGTTGGGCTGGGCGTGGGCGAGGCGGTCGGCGTGGGGGCCGTCGTGGCCGGCGGCGGCGTGGTCGGAGCCGTCGTGGGAGGCGTGTTGATCGCGCCGGGCTCTTCGGCGTCGCTTCCGGCGTTGAGGACGACGACGGCGATCCCGACGACGACCGCGAGCGCGACGAGCGCACCACCGACCGCCGTTCCGAGGGAGATCAGGAACGACTTCGACGACGCGGGCGCGTGCCGGCCGGGCACCAGGCTCCTTCTACTCCCGGACGCCCAGGCGCTGCGCGGCGCGGCGGCGTTTGCGCGCTTCGCGCATGCGCTGCAGTCGCTTCACGAGCATCGGGTCGTGGGCAACGGCCTCGGGCGAATCGATGAGCGCGCCGAGGATTTGGTAATA
This sequence comes from Actinomycetota bacterium, assembly GCA_035541035.1. GTDB lineage: Bacteria > Actinomycetota > AC-67 > AC-67 > AC-67 > DASWHR01. Next base: position 3,290 of record DATLFO010000198.1, on the reverse strand, counting down.
GCGGGTGGCCGAGACGCCGAAGCGCTCACGCACCACGCGCTCTTTGGATCCGGGAGTCTTGAACCACTCGCGTTCGAACGCGAGGATCTCGCGCTCACGCTCGGTGAGCTCGCCCGGCGCGCGGACCCCGTCCACGTTGATGTCATCCCGCATGACGGGCCCGATTCTGCCACACTCGGCGCCCCCGCGGGGGGAACCGGGAACGCGCTCCGTGACGGCTCGGCTTGCTTTCTCACCCGGCGCGGCCGGAGTGGACTTTTCCCGCACGCCCGGGGGCATCACGGGAACAGCCCTCGAACGCGATGCGCCTCGGCCACCCGTCCGATGCCCAGGGCGAGAGCCGCGAGCCGCAGCCGGATGCCGTGCTCTTCGGCGTAGGCGCGGGCCTGCTCGTAGCTTCGCTCCATCAATCCGCGCAGCCTGGTGTTGACCTCGTCCTCGGTCCAAAAGTACGCGGCGATGTCCTGCACCCATTCGAAGTAGGACACGGTCACGCCGCCGGCGTTGGCGAGCACGTCCGGAACCACCAGGACGCCCCGGTCATCGAGGATGTGGTCGGCCTCGCGCGTGGTGGGACCGTTGGCGCCCTCGACCACGATCCCCGCCCGGACCCGGTCGGCATTGTGCTGCGTGATCTGGTCCTCGATCGCGGCCGGCACGAGGAGATCGCAGTCGAGCTCGATCAGCTCCTCGTTGGTGATCGCATCGCCGTTGGGATAGCCGTGGACGGTCCCGTTCTCGTCCCGGTACCGAAGCATCGCGGTGGGATTGAGTCCCCGCGCGTTGTATACCCCGCCCTTGTAGTCGCTGATCGCCACGACGGTGCATCCGACGTCGTGAAACAGTTGCGCCGCGAATCCGCCGACCTTGCCGAACCCTTGTACGGCCACGCGCAGCCCGTCCACGCTCAGGCCCTGCTGCTTGATCGCCATCAAGGCCGCGAACATCACGCCGCGGCTGGTCGCGCCCGCTCGTCCGAGCGATCCGCCGACCGAGACCGGCTTGCCGGTCACCACGCCGGGGACCGAGTACCCGGTGTTCATCGAATACGTGTCCATAATCCACGCCATGACGCGCTCGTCGGTGTTGAGGTCGGGCGCGGGAACGTCGCGCTCGGGGCCGATGAACGGGAGGATCTCGCTCGCGTACCGGCGCGTGAGGCGCTCGAGCTCGCCGTCGGAGAGCCGCTTGGGATCGACCACCACGCCGCCCTTCGCGCCCCCGTAGGGAATCCCGACGATGGCGGTCTTCCAGGTCATCCACATGGCGAGGGCCTTCACCTCGTCGAGCGAGACATCGGGGTGATACCGGATGCCGCCCTTCGCCGGACCGCGCGATAGATCGTGATGGACCCGGTAGCCGGTGAAGACCTCGACGCGGCCGTCATCCATCCTCACCGGGATGGACACCGTCAGGATTCGCTTCGGGCGGCGCAGAACCTCATGCAGGTTGGGATCGAGCCGCATGTGCGCCGCAGCCTCGTCCAGCTGGGACAAGGCGGTCGTCCATGCGTCGCTCATGCTGCGTAGTGTATCCCGGCCTCGCACTGCTCCGGCCCCCGGTGGGCCATGTGCTCCGTCCCCTTCGGGCCGGATGCCCGGAGCAAGGGCGAGCCGTGAATGACTATTAACCGCACCCGGTCCGGACCGATATAGAAAGGGTATGCAACAGGGGGCCAGAGTCCTGCAGGCCATCGTCGCCGCAGGATTCGCAGGAGTGGGGATCGTCGCCGTGCTGGCGTCGGTCCGCCGTCCCAACGCAAAGATGCGCTCGCTCGCCGTCGCGCTCGGCCTCCTAGGGACGCTCCCGACGCTGTCGCTGCTGTCCGCCGCGGCTCCATCGCAATGGTCCGCCGTGATCGCCCGGGCGAGCGCCGTCGTGTTTCTGTCGTCGGGCTTCGCCCTCCTGGTGTTCCGGCACCGGCTCATCCCTCTGGATCGCCGGGTTCTGTGGGCGCTCGGCGCGGCATCCGTCGCCGCGGCCGGCGCCGCGATCGGAACCGGGCTCGACGCCGCCGGCGCCCGAGGACCCGCGCAGATGGCCGCCGCCTTGTCGTTGATGGCCGTGTGGGTCGCATGCGTGGGCGAGCCGACCTATCGATTCTGGCGCACCGCGCGGCTGCGCCCGATCATTCAACGAGCCCGGCTCCGCGCCTTGGCCGCCGGGTACTTCGGCGTGATCGTCGTCGCCGTCATCTCGCGGCCGTCCAACGACAACCACGCCATCTTTCTCGCGTCCCAGATCGTCGTCGCGTTCGTCATCCCGCTGCTGTGGATCGCATTGCATCCACCATCATGGCTGCGCCGGTCCTGGCAGTCGCGAGAACGCATCTCGCGAGCGGCACTCGACGCCATGGTCCGGCACATCGGCGACGAACGCTCGCTCGCCGCTCGCTCGCTGACGTGGGCGCGCACCATCGTCGGCGGCGAGGGAGCGGCGCTCGTCGACGCCGACGGATCGGTGCTCGGGCTCGACGGAATCGACGAGGACACCGTCCGAGCTCTGCGTGCCGCCGCTCCCCCGGGCGAAGCCGCAATGATCGACTACAATGGGGGCGCCGTGGTCGCTCCGGTTCCGCTGGAAGCGGGGAGCGGGAGCCTCATCGTGACGTCGGGTCCGCTTTCCCCTCTGTTCGACGCGCACGAAACGGACGAGGTCGCGGCATTCGCGTCCACGGTCGCGATCGCCCTCGAGCGTGTCCGGACGCTCGCGCGCCACCGGGATCAGGCCGAACACTACGCGGGGGTCGTGCAAGCGATGGGCGACTTGGGCGAAGGCTTCCTCGTTACCGACGGTCGCCGCCTGCTCTTCGCGAACGACGCCTACTGCCGGCTGACCGGCTACTCGCTCGAAGAGCTCATGGCCATGCCCTCGTTGGAGGCGCTCGCGCCGCCGGACGAGTTGGAGCGGCTGCAACGCCGCCGCACTGAGCGACTGCGCGGCGCGGCGGTGGTGGACTCCTACGACTCCGCGCTGATCCGCAAGGACGGCGAGCGTGTCGAGCTCGAAGTCTCGATGAAGATCCTCGGAACCGAGGACAAGCCGTCGATCGTCTGCATCGTGCGCGACATCACGGATCGCAAACGGGCCGAGGACCGGCTGCGTGCGGCGCTCGAGCGAGAGCATGACGCCGTCCGCCGGCTCGAATCGCTGGACGAGATGAAGAACGCGTTTCTGTCCGCCGTCTCGCACGAGCTTCGCACGCCGCTCACCGGCGTGCTCGGATTCGCGCGAACGTTGCAGTCGCTCGGGGACACGATGGATCAGGACGACCGCACGAACGTAGTGGA
>DATLFO010000197.1:0-12858 GCA_035541035.1 Actinomycetota bacterium | reverse complement strand
CTCCAACGCACGGTCGTAGACGCGGCCGTTCCCGAGGTGAACACGCCGTTCGTGAGATTCGGGATCGACGTGTTCGGGTCCGCTCCGCACGGGCTCGAGGTGGACGAGACCGTCACGGATTTGCTGGTCGAGCCGGTCGCGCCGCCGTTATCCGTCACGGTCAGCGTCACCGTGTAGGTGCCCGCCGCCGAGTACGTCTTGGAGGGGTTGGTGGCCGTGGAGGTGGTGCCGTCACCGAAGTTCCACGACCGCGACGAGATCGTGCCGTCAGAGTCGGTCGAGGTGTCGGTGAAGTTGCACGTCAGGCCGGAACACGAATACGTGAAGTTCGCCGTCGGCGCTTGGTTGCCGCCGCCGCCTCCGATGAACGCGGTATAGAGCAGCAGGTTCGGCGAGCCGGTCCCCGGGTTCGAGACCTTGCCGCTCGATGCGTTGCTGGTCAGCGCGTTGCTCACGGTCGCAGGGCTGGCGCTCGTGTTGCCCTGCAGGTACATCGCCGCGGCTCCGGCGACGTGCGGCGACGCCATCGAGGTACCGCTGATGGTATTGGTCGCCGTGTCGCTGCTGTGCCAGGCAGACAGGATGCTCACGCCGGGGGCGAAGATGTCCAGGCAGGTTCCGAAGTTGCTGAACGAAGCCCGGGCGTCGTTGGAGTCGGTCGCGCCGACCGTGATCGCGGCGGCGACACGCGCCGGCGAGTAGTTGCAGGCGTTCTGCGGGTTGCCGAAGAAGTCGCCGTTTCCGGCCGCGACCACGTAGGTGACGCCGTCGTTGATGGAGTTGTTCACCGCCGTGTCCAGCGCCGAGGAGGCGCCGCCGCCGAGGCTCATGTTCGCCACGGCCGGCTGACCCGCCAGGTGATCCGCCGTGACCCAATCGACGCCCGCGATCACGCCCGAGTTCGAGCCTGAGCCGTTGCAGTCGAGCACACGCACCGCGACGAGCGTGGTGGACTTGGCCACGCCGTACGTGGTCCCACCGGCCGATCCGGCGACGTGGGTACCGTGACCGTTGCAATCGTTCGCGGATCCGCCGCTCGTGATGGCGTCATAGCCGACGATCGCCCGGCCGCCGAAGTCCGCATGCGTGCGGCGGATTCCGGTGTCGATGATGTAGGACTTTACGCCCGAGCCGGTCGCGTTGTAGACGTAGGACTGGTTGAGCGGCCGGTCACGCTGGTCGATGCGGTCCAAGCCCCACGGCGGGTTGGACTGCGTGGCGATCAGTTCCATTTCCTGGTCGGGTTCGATCCATGCGACGCGGCGGTCGAGCGCCATCTTCGCGGCGGCGGCCGGGCTCATCTCGGCGCTGAAACCTTTGAGTGCGTGCTGATAGACGAACTGGATGCGCGCGTCGTTCTCGCGGGCCATCGTGCTCGCGGCCACGCCGACGTCGGAGACGAGCGTGTCGTGGAACACCACGATGTACTGGTTGGGGATGACCGTGCCGGTGACTTCGACGAGCCCCTTGACCGGGTCGGCGGGCGCTACTCGGACGGTGAGCGCGGCGAGAACCGCCACGGCGAGCAGTGCGATCTTGCGAGTGCTCCTCATTCGTTCCTCCTGCCTGAGCAGATACGGGTGGACTGCTTGACGGGGAATGGCAAGACGGTGAGGGGGCGTCCTGGATGAGGACGGCGCTCCCTCTGCTAGGAGCCGCCCGGGACGGGGGGGGTCTCGCGCTCTCAAATGTGATCGGGACACTTCGAGGCTGACTAAGGCAAGCAACCTACTCGAAGCGGCAAAAGCCGGTCAAGGGGTACGACCCTCATTTTTCGGTCATCCGGGAACGTGGGTGCGCGTCCTGAAGACGCTGCTGGTGTCGGGCCGGAGCGCGCGCGGGGGACGTGTAACGATATCTCGGCCGAGAGGACTACAGAAGCGGCCGGCCGAGGAGGGAACGTGACGCCCAGCGAACGCAACGATGCGCCCAAAGACCGCCCGCGCGACTTCTCCGATCTGCGTGCGGTGTTTATCAGCTGCACGCTCAAGAAGTCGCCCCAGGTCTCGCATACCGAGGGCCTCGCACGGATAGCGGTCGAGATCATGCAACGCAACGGCGTGGACGTCGAGATGATCCGTTCGGTCGATCACGTCATTCCGCCGGGCGTCTACCCCGACATGACCGAGCACGGCTGGGACCGGGACGACTGGCCCGGCATCTTCGCGAAGGTCCAGGCCGCGGACATTCTTGTGCTGTGCTCACCGATCTGGCTCGGCGAGAAGTCGTCGGAATGCACCAAGGTCATCGAGCGCCTCTACGGGCAATCGGGTGAGCTCAACGACAAGGGTCAGTACCTGTACTACGGACGGGTGGGCGGCTGCCTGATCACCGGCAACGAGGATGGCGTCAAGCATTGCTCGATGAACATCCTCTATTCGCTGCAGCATCTCGGCTACGCCATCCCGCCGCAGGCCGACGCGGGCTGGATCGGCGAGGCCGGACCGGGCCCGTCCTATCTGGATCCCGGATCGGGCGGTCCCGAGAACGACTTCGCCAACCGCAACACGTCGTTCATGTCCTGGAACCTGATGCACCTCGCGCGCATGATCAAAGACGCCGGCGGCATCCCCGCGCACGGCAACCAGCGCAGCGAATGGGATGCCGGCTGCCGCCCCGACTTCCCCAACCCCGAGCACCGCCGCTAGCCGTCAGCCAGACACCGGGCCGACCGTCCGGGCCGACCGTCAGGCAGAGACCGCCAGGCAGAGACCGCCGCGCCCGAACCGGCGCAGGGCTCCATACCCCCAAAGCCTTGAGTTGCCACGACCCTGTGCAACGAAGTTGCAAAGATCGCATTCCGCTTCGCGGCCACCCCAAGCGTGCCGGAGCGGAACATCTACCGGATAACGGCATCAACGCCCTTGCAACTTGGTTGCACAGGGTGTCCGAGAGGCACCCCCCACCCCCGCCCAGGTCGAGGGCTCAGGACCCGGGCAGACAGAGAGCCGAGTTGCCGAAAGGTTTCGTCCGGCAACTCGGCTCCTGCCGCCGCAGGGTGCGGCTACAGCACGGGGCAGCCGGTCAAGCGAATGTCGCCGGCAACGCCGGTGTCGGCCGTGGCCAGGGTTCCACCCGTGACGTAGTTCGGCACAGTGAGCGAGCACAGGTTGCGGAACTCGGGCGAGAGGCGATCCACCACCCACAGGTCCTCGATCTGGTATGGAACGTTTCCGCCGAACAGCGGGTCACCCGACGTCGCCATCTGCACCGGGTCGTAGAAACCCTGGCTGATGTTGTGCTTGTCGATCGTCCCGCCGAGAAACCGCTTCGACGTGAGCATGTTGAACGCCCGGTTGACGATCCCCTGACGGAACCAGCGCTCGTCCCAGGCCGAGCGGCCGTGTTGCGTGACGATGTTTCCGTTCCCGTCACGAACGAGCTGCCCCCGCAGATGCAGGTCGAGCCAGGCGAGCGTGTAGTAGTTGATCCACGGCTCGGCGAGACGGCTGCCGGCCAGCGAGCCGACACCGTTGCCGTTCCAGTCGATGTGGTTCGAGGCGCGCATCGTGATGTGGTAAACGTTCATGTCGCGCGCCTTATGCTCGAGGTAGGTGGGCACGCCACGCTCACGCGTCGCGGGGTACCCGGCGCGCGCGGTCGCCTGCGGCGCGCTGAACGCCCCGTCGGTGCGCTGATACATGACCGGGGCACACGGGTTCCCGTCCTTGCAGTTCAGATCCGAGATCGAATCTCCGCCGTCCCACGCGACGATCGCATCCACGCGCGGATCGCCCTGGTTGCTCAGCGCCGCGGCAGCGCCCTGCGAGTGACCGACCATCGCCACGCGGCTCAGGTCCGCCTGGCGGCCGATCTCGCCGCTGGCGGGCGATGCGAGCCAGTCCAGGACCTGCGCGCCGTTCGCGGAGTCCTGCACGTTCGGCACACCGGTCACCGGGTGGATGCCGTTGACGACGATCGCCATATAGCCGGCCTCGGCGTAGACCTGCGCGTTGAAGCGGTGATGCGTCATCTGCGCGATGAATCCGTGATGGATCACCACGACCGGGTACGGCGGCGCGAAGCGCTCGAGCTCGGCCGGCTTGTTCAGACACGTGAGCGGCTTGCACGGGCGAAAGATCTCGGCCGCGGGAACACCCGGGATGCCGTACAGACCCTGCGCGTCGGCGGCAATGTAGTCGTAGCGCCAGCGACGGCCGTCGAAGCGATGCGGGTTGCGGTACCAGTCCTCGCCGTACCGGCCCGAGTTCAAGCTGTTGTGGGGGTGGTAACGGCGGTCGTGATCACGTTGGTTGTCGCATTCCAGCCGTTGCCGGTCGCGCTCGATCCAGGCGGCCGTGCCGGGCAGCGGATCGCCGGCCGGGTCCTTGGTGCCGTCCGAGCGGGTCGGGTTGAACGGATCGTTCAGACAGTCGATGCCGTGGGTGACTGGCCACGTGTCGATCGGTGCGGCCTGCGCGCCGCCGAACGGCACCAGCATCGCCACCGCGACGGCGGAGACGAACAATCGCTTGAGCATGCTTCCCTCCCGGTTTTGTCTCATTTCCGATCAACTTCGCTCAAAGGGAAGGCGGCTCCTGCGAGCGATTCGACAATTTTCGAGGCCCGCATTGATCGATCCGACGAATCCTCGCATCCGCGGAGCGGGTTTCGGCGAGGCCGGGAGTGGGGATCTACACCAAGCACGAGACGACCCGAAGAAAGGAGATATCGATGCCCGGTATCGGGATCGGAGTTGTGCTCATCGCGTTGGGTGCGATCCTTCGCTTCGCGGTCACCGCAGACGCCGAAGGATTCAACATCGGAACCATCGGAGTGATCTTGATGATCGTGGGTGGCGTGGCGCTGCTGCTGTCGGCGCTGTTCTGGTCATCCTGGTTCGGCACGCGAGAGACTCGCGTTTCCGACGGACACGCGCACGGACACTAAGACACCTGAACGAAAGCGGGGCCCGATCGGGCCCCGCTTTCTCATTCCCGTGCCACTTCCAGCTCGCGGAGCACGTCCTCGAGCGCCGCGCGGCTCATCTCGGCTTCACGCGGATCCGCCGGCCACGTGCGAACGGTCGCCAAGGAGCGGGTGGCCCATCGATGAACGGTGAGCGCAAGCTCGACGTGGAACCGGCCGGTAATCTGGTTGATGGCCGCGCGATCCTGGAACGCACCGCGACCCTCGAGGTAGGTCCGCGCCACCTCGATGTGCTCGTCGATCTGCTCTCGCGCCCAGTCCTTGGCCGCCTCGAGATTGGCGATCATCGCGTCGCGACCGCCCTGGTCGCCGTAGAAGACCTTCATCAGGGCCTCGAATTCGATGACCGGCCCGCCGCCCGGCTCGGCGAGCCACGCCGCGAGCGCCCGACGGCCCTTCGGCGTGATCGTGTAGACGGTCTTGGCGCGCCGTCCGGTCGCACCTTTGGCGGCACGAGCGAAGCCCATCTCGACCAGCCGCTTCGGCATTTCGAACAGCTTGCTGCGGGTTCGCGGCCACATCCGGCCGAGCGACCGGTCGAAGTGCGTTGCGAGCTCGTAGGTGCTCATCGGTCGGACCGCGAGCAGGCCCAGCACGCCGAATAAGCCGGCGGGCGGCCGCGAATTCCCTCTTGACGGCATGATAGTCCCTAGGGGACTATAGCATCGAGCTTGCTCGATGAGGAGGCGGGATGGGATCGGGGAGCGCGATCGCGAACGTCGACCAGGCGCGCGGCTGGGACGGACCCGAGGGCGACAACTGGACCGACAACGAGCACTGGTACAACGACGCGGTCCGCAGCCTCGCTCCTCACCTGAGCCGGGCCGCGGCCATCCGGGCTTCCGATCAGGTGCTCGACATCGGCTGCGGCTGCGGACAGTCCACCCGCGAAGCCGCGCGAGCGGCGCGCGAGGGGTCGGCGCTCGGCATCGACCTGTCGTCACGCATGATCGCGCGTGCACGGCAGCGCGCGACCGAGGAGGGACTCGCGAACGTCTGCTTCGAGCACGGCGACGCTCAAGTGTTTTCGTTCGAGCCGGCCTCGGTCGACATCGCCGTCAGCCGGTTCGGGTGCATGTTCTTCTCGGATCCGGTGGCCGCGTTCGGCAACGTCGCGCGGGCTCTGCGGCCGGGTGGGCGGATTGCGTTGATGGTCTGGCGCGAGATGGGCCGCAACGAATGGATCACGAGCGTGCGCGACGCGCTGGCCGCCGGACGCGATCTGCCCGAACCGCCACCGGACGCGCCATCGCCGGTCTCGCTTGCCGATCCGGATCGCGTCAAACGCATCCTGACCGAGGCCGGATTCGAGGAGCTCGATCTCGAGTCCGTCGACGAGCCGATGCGGTTCGGCGCCGACGCCGAACGCGGCTTCGAAGGCGCCACGCGTTTGAGCATCGTGACCGGGCTGCTCGCCGACCTCGACGATGCGACCCGCCGCGACGCGCTGCACCGCCTCCGGCAGGCGCTCGCCGGTCGCCAGACCCCGGACGGAGTGCTGTTCCCTGCGAGCGCGTGGCTGGTGCGCGCTGCGAAATCTCGCTGAGGAGTGGATGATCATGATCCTGGTAACCGGAGCGACCGGCAACGTCGGAAGCGCCGTCGTCGCCGAGCTGTCGGCGCGCGGAATCCCGTGCCGCGCGTTCGTGCGCGATCCCGGACAGGCCGCGGAGCGGCTCGGGCCGGACGTCGCGCTTGCCGTTGGAGACTTCAACGACGCGGCCTCGCTCGCACGCGCGATGGAGGGAGCCGACGCGATATTCCTGTCCTCGGCCGATCATCCCGGCAAAGTGGGTCACGAGACGGCCGTGATCGACGTGGCCGTCGCGGCGGGAGTGCGCAAGATCGTGAAGGCCTCGACGGTCGCCGCCGAGATCGGCTCGCCGCGGCCGCCGTTCGACTGGAACGCACGCATCGAGAAGCATCTGCGCGAGTCCGCCGTCGAATCGGTCGTGCTGCAGTCCTACTTCTACATGACCAATCTGCTCGCCTCGGCCGAGACGGTCGCGAAGAGAGGCATGCTGATCGCACCGCTGGGCGGAGCCAAGATCGCGATGATCGACCCGCGGGATACGGGCGCGACCGGCGCCGTCGCGCTGACGACCGGCGACTACGACGGCAGCACGCTCACGCTTAGCGGCCCCGAGGCCGTAACCTACGATGAGGTTGCCAAAGAGCTCGCCTCTGCGATCGGCGGGACCGTGGAGTTCGTCCCGGTCCCCGACGAGGCCGCGCGGCAGTCCTTCGAGCAGATGGGCCTGCCGGCCTGGCTTGTCACGCACTTCGCCCATCTGTTCCCGTTCCTGCGCGACGGGGCCCAGGCGCAACCCACCGACACCGTCCGAGCGGTCACCGGCCGCGAGCCCCGCGGCGTCGCAACGTGGGTCCGCGACCACGCGGCGCTGTTTCGCGCCTAGACGCATGCAAAAGGGCCCGCCGACCAGCGGCGGGCCCTTCTCGTCGTTCGCTTACCAGGTGCCGACGTACAAAGCGAAATCGCTCCAACGGACCGGCCACGGGGCGTCGTACCAGCGGTACCAGGTGCCGCCGTAGTCGTTGTAGTCCACGTCGGCCGTTCGCGCGTCGGTCGTGAGGTTGTAGAAGTCGCTGTGACCGATGCTATTCGTGCTCAGGTAGATCACCTTGTGATTCGCGCTCATCGACGTGGCCGACGACGCGCTGACGATGCCGTCGCTGTCGGAGCCCATCAGCGTCCAGTCGGTGTCGCCGGCCTTCGGGTTCTGCGCGTTGGCGTTGACGTAGTTGATGAAGGACGAGCCGGGTCGCATCTGCACGCACTGCGTCCCGCCGCACCAGTTGGCCCAGCCGGTTCCGTTGTGCGGCGTTCCCATGGTCACGATGTCTTCGACGTTGAGCGTCGCCGGGAAGTCGGCGTTTCGTCGGGCGACCTCACCGACCATGTAGCGCGTGATCAGCCCGCCCATCGAGTGCGCGACGATGTCCACCGGGTTGGCGCCGAACTTGGCGTTGATCATCTGGGCCAGGTGGTAGGACAGATGCCGGATGTCCGTGCCGTTGTTGTGGCTGGTGTGCGAGCTGCCGTAGTGCGCGGTGTGCGAACCGTAGCTGAGCAGCGAGTCGGTGCAGTTGGTGTCGGCCGAGTAGTACTTGACCGTCACCTTGGTGCCGGTTAGACCCCACGCGCGCAACTGGTTGTCCATGTTGTTCCACATGTTGCAGTCCGTGGCCGACGACGAGCTCCAGCCGTGGACATAGACGACCGGCTTGGACCGGTTGTCGGTCCGTGCGTACGCGGGCGTTGCCGACACGAACAAGGCCGCGACGGCCAAGACCGTAACGACGACGGGACGTCGTGCACCCATGCTCCCTCCCCTGTTGAACCGATCCGATGGATTTCACCGGAATTTCCGCTTTGTAATGAGGTGGGGCTTGGTTGTCAAGGTCGCTTGCTCTGCACGGCCCCCGGAGGCGGATCGCGGGCCGACGGTCTTGGCGGCCGCCGGCCCGCAACGATGCGATCAGGCTTTCTTCGCGACGACCGCCACGTACTCCCGATCGCTGACGAAGGTTCCGGTGGCGCTGCGATTGTTGGCCTCGGCGAGCGCGATCAAATCCGCACGAAGCGCGTCGCGTTTCTCGCCGGCGGCTTCGAATGCCTTGAGCGTGGGTCCGTAGTTCTCGATGAAGAAGTCGGCGGTGGGCCGGGAACCTGTGCGACTAGCGTGCCGAGACGGTCACGTCGTCGGCGGCGCGGATCGCGTCGGTGAGATACTCATCGGGACCGACCGTAACACCCGGCCACAGCACGCAGCGTTCCGCGCGCCCGAGGATCCGCGCGCCTTCCCCGGCAACGGTGCGCCCGCCCGAGGCGTGCAAGTTCGCGGCGTGATAGTCGCGGATGGTTCCGCAGTCGAAGAACGGCTCGGCGGAGGGACACAGATCGATCGGCTCGCGGGCGAAGACCTCGGCGTACAGGCCGGAGAACTCGGAGGGCAGCCGGAAGGCGACCCGCGCGGGGAGCACGCACGCACCCGTGTACCGATACCGGCCATGGAAGTCGGGTCGCGACCGGTCCTCGACGACCAGCAGGCGAGGCCGCTCACGATCCCATCCGCGGACCAGATCGTCGAGGGAATCCGCATGCCATGCGTCGGCGTTGATCACGAGCACGTCACGGCCGTCGATCCACTCCCGAAGATTCCCGAGCGCGCCCGCAGTCCCGAGCGGCTCCGGTTCCACCGACAGGTGAGCGCGGCCCTCGAGATGGGCCACCATGCGATCCCGATGATGATGGACGTTGACGGCCACCGATTCGGCATGCCGGGCCCCCCGGGCGAGGTTCGCATCCACGAGCGGAACGTTGTTCACCGGACACAGCGGCTTGGGCCGCAGGTCGGTCAGCGGCCGCAGTCTCGTCCCGAGGCCGGCGGCCAAGACGAGGCACGCGAGATTCACAGGGAGCGGTTTACCACGACCCTGAGCAGGGGAAGCCTTCCAGCGATGACGCACGAGATCAGACATCCCGACCCGCCGACGATGTCGCGGACCTTCGCGGCCGTCACGCAGGTGCTCGACGACTTCGCCGTTCCCTATCTGGTGATCGGCAGCATCGCTGCCGACGTCTGCGGCAGCGAAGGGCCGTGGCCCCGGGAAGGCTCCGACATCGACCTGTTCCTGACCGAGAGCGACGCTCGCCGCGCTCACGCGATCCTTGGCGAGAACGGCTTCCACATCGAGGACACCGACGAGGACTGGTTGCTCAAGGCCTACCGGGAAGGGGTGTTGATCGACTTGATCTTCCGTGCGGCGAGCACGATCACCCTGGACGAGGAGATGCTCGAACGCGCCAGAACCAAGACGGTCGAAGGCCGGCGCGTCCGCATCATCGCCCCCGAGGACTACATCGTGATCCAGTCCCGCACGTTCAGCCGCGAGACTCCGTCGCATTGGTTCAGCGCCTGCGCCGTTCTGGAGAAGTCCTCGATTGATTGGGACTACCTGCTTCGCCGAGCGGAAGACCGCCGGGACCGGGCGATGGCGCTGCTGATGTTCGCGCGCAGCAACGGCATCACGGTGCCCGGCAACGTGCTCGACCGGCTCTACGAGCCGGCCCTCGCCCGCCACTAAACGCGGCTCCGCGCACGCGCCGCTCGCCGGGCCGACACCGCCTCCGCATCGCGCTCGACGACGGCACGTCGATCGATCTCTCGTTCCGCGTGCGGTAGCCGGCGCCGTCAGGATCCCGGCGCGGCGGCCGAAAGACCGAACTCGTCGAGGCGGTCGGCCGGGACCAGGTCGAGATACTCGGGGTGCTTCTCGATGAACCCTCGGACGTAGGGGCAGTAGGGCTCAACGAGCAGGCCCTCGGAGCGTGTTGCGTCGAGCGCCGCGCGAATCAGTTCCCCGGCAAGTCCCCGGCCTTGGAACCGGTCGTTGACGGCGGTGTGCATGAACGATCGCAGGCCGGGCACCGACTCGTAGTCGCTCCACCCGGCGAGTTCGTCCTCGACCAGGATCACGAAACGCTCGCGCTCGGGCTGGTTCCGCACGACGGGATCGGACATGGGCGCCATGCTAACGCGAACTCCTACCGGCCGGGCGCTCGCACGACGAGCAGGGCGATGTCATCGCGAGGATGCCCGCCCTGGAACGACACGACGTCGTCGGTGATGGCAGCGCACAGTTCGGCTGCGGACCGGACGGCGTTTGCGGCGACGACCGCGTGGAGCCGATCCTCGCGGTAGAACGCTCCGTCGCGGCGACGGCCCTCGGGAATGCCGTCGGTGTAGAGAATCATCGCCTCGCCGGGCTTGAGCTCGAAGGTCGTGTCCTCGAGGACAACCTCTTCGAACGCGCCGACCATCGTGCCCGGCCGGCCTTCGGTGCGGATGGTTGCGTCGGGCGAGACGATGACCGGAAGCGGATGACCCGCGCACGCGACGGTGACGCGGACGGTGCCGTCGCGGAACGCGATGTGCGAATACGCGACGGTGCAGAACCGGCCGAACCCGTGATGGAGTAGAGCGTCGTTCAAGGCGGAGAGCACGAGACGAGGCTTGGTGCTGCGCATGGCCGCGGCGCGGAGCGTATAGCGGGCCGCTGCCGTGACCCGCGCCGCATCCGCGCCTTTTCCGCTCACGTCGCCGATGACGGCAACCCAGTTGTTGTTGGCGGTCTCGAACACGTCGTAGAAGTCGCCGCCGATGGCCTCGCCGCTGCCGGCGGGCCGGTAGGCGGCCGCGACCTCGAGGCCGGGTATGCGTGCCGGCTCCGGCGGGATCAGGCTCTCTTGGAGCGTCCGCGCGAGAAGCCTCGCCTCCGTCTCCGACTCGCGTGCCTTCTTTCGCTCGCGTAGCAGCTCTTGCTCGTAGCCTCGCCGCTCGGTCGCGTCCAAGATCGTCGTGCGGATGGCCAGCGGCTCTCCCCGGTCGTCGCGGATCAGCATCGCGTTGATCAACGCAGGGAGCCGGCGGCCGTCCGAGCAGACGAGGTCCACCGCGATCTCGCGCACGGTTCCCTGCATGCGGAGGAGCGGCGCGTAATGGGTTTCGTAGTAGATCCGCCCACCGGCGGTCAGCAGCTCGTGGAATCGCTTGCGCCGGACGAGGTCCTCGCGCCGGTGCCCGGTCCAACGCAGGAAGGTTTCGTTGACCTTGACGATGGTGCCGTCGCCGAGGGTGGACAAATACCCGCAGGGAGCGTTCTCGTAGAGATCCTCGGCGCTCTCCTCGATCACGTCGAGAACGACCGGGTCGGCCACGATCCGCTCATCCCCGCCGGCCATCGGCTTTATAGGAACGCCTTGATCGCGGCGATGGTCTCTTCGGGCGCGCTGAGGTTGGGACAATGACCGGTCGCCTTCATGACCACCAGCTCGGCCGCCGGCAGGTTCTCGGTCACGTACCGACCGACCTCCTCCGGTGCGATGACGTCGGAGGAGCACTGCAGCACCAGGGTTCGCGTCTTGACCCCGGCAAGGTCTGCGCGATTGTCCGACAGGAACGTCACCCGGGCGAAGTGGGCGGCGATCTCGGGATCGGTGCGGCAGAAGCTCTCCGTCAGCTCGGCACCCAGCTCGGGGCGATCGCCGTTGCCCATGATCACCGGCGCCATCTGCGACGACCATCCGAGATAGTTACTCTCGAGCGAGACCAGAAGATCGTCGATGTCCTCGCGGCCGAATCCGCCGACGTATCCGTCGTCGTTGATGTAGCGCGGGGACGGCCCGACCATCACGAGACTTTCGAACAGGTCCGGAGCGGCCGTCGCGGCAAGCGCACCGATCATCGACGACACCGAGTGTCCGACGAAGACCACATCGACGAGCTCGAGCTCGCGGCAGATCTCGACGACGTCGTCGGCATAGCCCTGCAGCGACGAATACTTGACGAAATCGTAGGCGGCCAGATCGGAGCCGCCCGAGCCGACGTGATCGAACAGGACGACGCGGTACTCGTCCTCGAAAGCGGGGGTGACGTAACGCCACATGTTCTGGTCGCAGCCGAACCCGTGGGCGAAGATCATGGGCTTGCCGGCGGGATTTCCGAAGACGCGCACGTTGTTCCGGGAAAGTGAGCTCATTGCAGCGAGTATAGAAGCCCTCATAGACCGTCGTCGCCGTGAAACGCCCCGAGCGCACCGAACGCCCCGCTGTGTCCGGCAAAGCCGCTCAATCCTTGGAGAGCACACACATCTGCTTCCCCGGCGAGCAACCTGCCCGGGCGGCTACCGCGGGTCGAGTACCGCGAACCTTCCGTGTGACTGCTTGCTCGATTGGGTATTCGATCTCCGACGACAACGGACCCGGGAGGACGCCTCATGGATGCCATCTCACTGTTGAAACAAGACCACAAGACCATGAAGAAGATCATGGAGGACATCGACGCCACGACCGAACGGGGCGTCAAGACCCGGGAAGACCTGCTCGCGAAGATGAAGCAGGAACTG
>DATLFO010000196.1:0-9215 GCA_035541035.1 Actinomycetota bacterium | reverse complement strand
GCAGGCGCCGGCCGAGCCCAAGTGGGGTGGCGTCCGGCCGTGGGTGCTGAGCACCGGGAGTCAGGTGCGTCCGGCCGCGCCGCCTGCTTGCGACTCTGACGAATACCTCGCCGCTGCGCGCGACGTGTATCAGGCTTCGCTCACGCTGAGCCCGCGACAGAAAGAGATCGCCCAGTACTGGGCGGGCGGGCCCGGCACCGAAACGCCGCCCGGCATGAATTTGCGGACGGCGATGGAAGAGACGCATCAGCGCGGGTTGTCTACGATGCGCGAGGCTCGGGTGCTTGCCTATGCGGGTGCGGTGATCGCCGATGCCGCGATCGCCGCTTGGGACGCAAAGTTCACCTACTGGTGGGACCGGCCCGTGACCACGATTCGCCGGCTGTGGGATCCGAACTGGACGTCGTACATCGGCACGCCTCCGTTCCCGGGCTACGTATCGGGTCACTCGACGTTCTCGGGCGGGACGATGGCGCTGCTGGCGGGGTTCTTCCCCGACAAGGCCGTTGCGTTCAAGGCAATGGCGACGGACGCCGCCATGTCACGGTTCTACGGCGGCATCCACGCGCGCTACGACAACGAGACGGGGCTCGACATGGGCTATGCGATCGCATCGCTCGCCCTCGCGCGCGCGGCCACGGACGGCGCAACGTAGCGGGGCCGTCCGACGGATCGACTGTCCGAATACCCGCGTCTGATGGGAAGCGTTACGGCCCGGGCATGTCATGCCCGGGCCGTAACGATCACGTGTGTTCGCTAGTGCGTGTATCCCGGCGGCGGCACCCACTCGAAATCATCGTTGGGGTCGCTGCAGCCCGGGTCGTTCGGCCAGTCGGCTATGCCGTTGCCATCGTTGTCACGACCGTCCGAGCATTGCGGCGGCTGTCCGGTCGCCGTCAGGACGAAGCCCTCGAGGTAGCCCTCAACGGCGCCGCACATGCCGGTCTGGTCCACCTGCTGCATCATGAAGAACGCGAGCGGTCCCGGCGGCCCGTTGTGCGTGAACGACAACCGTGAGTGGCCACGACCATCCGGATTCGGCAGACCGCTGCACATGTAGAAGTGCAGGTAGTCGTCCGGGTCTTCGGGGCGGCAGTTGCCGTCGTAGTCGGTATCGACGCAGGCCGCAAACGAAACTTCACCGGATCCGTTCTTGATGTCCTGCACGAACACCTGGACCTTGTCGCCCGTGCCGACGGTCACCGACGGGCACTGGCCGCCTGCGCCGCCTCCGGGCATTCCGGTGGGGCTTTGGCGATCTTTGTTCTCACACACGATCAGCCCGAACACGGGCTCCTCGATGCCGGTGGCATTCGACGGCAGCGTCGGCGACCCGGGAGGAGCCATATACCCGAGCCCGAGCGTGTAGTGGCCTCCGAAGCCGGTGTAGCTTTGGTGTTGCGCGCCGGCACCGGTGTACACAAGCGCCATTGCTACTGCCGCAACCGCGGCAACCGCGAAACGAGTCCTCATCGGACCCCCTTTCTCCGGCGTCCCTACGCCGGACCGATGGGGCGATTTCTGATTCCCCCTAAGGCTTGGTTCGGCGGCGCTTGTCCCGATTCCTTCTCTTTGTGAAAAATGAGCCCTTATCGGGCCTGTGCGCGGGATTCCGCGGTCGACGCATAAAACCGCTTCCGGCAAGCAAGCAGGGAATGGGAGATTGGTGACGAATCCAACGAAAAGAGAAAACCGGCGGCTGTGGCAGGGGGGCGAGGGAGGTGGCCGGCGGTCCGGGACCACGGGAGAAGGATCCCAAGGGGGAGTGATCCACGTGATCAGACGTTCGTTTTGCATTCTCGCGACGCTTTGCGTTGCCGTCGCGGGCCTGGGGCTTCCGGCGGCTCACGCCCTTCCGTGCTATTCGCCGGGACTCCACGTCTTCCTCGTCACCGACGCAAAGGTGACGATCGTGCTCGACCCCGCCTTCGGCGGGCTCACGGACACGGTCCAACTCAGTGGTCCCACGCTCGTGCAACTATCCGGCGGCGGGACCATCGGTGGGAAGGAGTACATCGATACCGAGATCCTCAACATGGATCTGCAAGGCGTCAGCACCGTGCTCGGACCGATTCAACTGACGGAAAGCCCGTTGCTCGCATCCACGGGTCGCATCACGCAGCTCTATTCGGGCTGTTTCCCGGCCGAGAGCACGTTCGATGTCTATGTCGAGGCGCACCTGCCGATGCTCGCGCACAACGCCAACGGCGACCCGGTTCCGATGCGCTCGCACATCAACTCGATCCCGCCGTCGGGCGCGGCGTATCACCCGCCCATCAACGCTCCGTTGGCGATTGACCTGTATGCGGGAGCATCAGGAACGACCGACAGTGATCGCGTCGGCAAAATCATTCACGCGATGCACGTTCCGCTTCCCGAATGGCCGTTCTTTTCGGTGCAGCCGAATAACCGTTCGGGACTCGATCCCGCATCGCTCTATTACGCACTCCAGGCATTCGCCCCGCCGGTCCCGGTGGTGCCGGCGGCCATGCTCGGGCTTCAAGCTTTTGCCGATGATGTGGACGCGATCTCAACCGGAATCGATCCGATGACCGGCGGAAAGCACGAGGGACAGGCCGGCGGAGAGGCATTGCGGTTCTCGGTCGCTGAGGGGTCGATTGGCGCCCCCGGTTCGGGTGTCGAAAGTGAAAGCGCGCCGGCAAAGATCCCGCAAGAAGCATCCATGGACGAGTTCGAGTGGTCGAGCTTCAACAACTTCAGCAACCATCTGTTCATGCCGGGTACGGCGCTCGGTCTGGACACGTCGGCGCCCCCGTTGCCCAGTGACGACTTAGACGCGCTGATGTCGGACTTGAACTCGGTCGTGAAGTGCGACGGAGGCACGCCTGGCCCTGCCCGGGAGCCGATCATCCCGGTGAACTGCATGGTGCATCCGGAAAACATTCCGAGCATGTTCCCGATCTACTTCTCTCTCGCAGCCGGTTCGCCGACGCTTGCAGCAATCGGGGCCACGCCGGCAGACATCTTGCGGGTGGATGTGCCGTTCGGCACGCCGGTGATCGATTTTCCGGCAGCCGCGATGGGTCTCGGGCCGCAGGACGATCTCGATGCCCTGTGCAACTATCCGAACACCGATGCCAACAACCCGTTCCAAACCGCACCGGTGTTTTCGTTGCGCGACGGCTCACCGTCGTTGACGGGCGACGGAGGCGATGTGTTCGCGGTGGTCGCCGGCGGCGGTTCTTCGCTGCTGGTTCGCTCCTCCTTCGAGCTCGGCCTCAAAAGGCCGGACGACCTCAACGCTTTGAAGTGCAACCTTCCTGCGTATCAACTCTGATTTCACTTGATAAGAAGCGGCCTGCTCGGACAATCGAGCAGGCCGCTTTCGTGATCTGTGCGCTCCATACCGATCGACCCCGCCATCATGATGTGCGTTGCGAAGACGTCGTTTTGCTCGGAGCGGCGCGCGGGGAAACAAGCAGTCATGGCCCGCAGCGGAAATGGTGCATGTCGGAGGATCGAAGGCAAATCGAGCTGCTAGGTTCTGAGCATGCGCATCGAGGAGGCCCCGCGGGTTCGGCTCGCTCATCTGCCGACGCCCGTCCAACGGGCAGGCCGGCTCTCGGCCGCGCTGGGCGGCGCGGAGATCTGGATCAAGCGCGACGACTGCGCCGGCGGAGCGGCCGGAGGCAACAAAGTCCGAAAGCTCGAGTTCCTTCTCGGCCGCATGCTCGCGGAAGAAAAGCGCGTCGCCGTCACATTCGGCGGCATGCAATCGAATCACGCGCGCGAGACCGCTGCCGCATGCGCGCGGCTCGGGGTCGCGTGCGAGCTGATCCTCGTGCGCGTCGTGCCGCGCAGCACGGATGCGTACGAGCAGAGCGGCAATGTCTTGCTCGACGAGGTGCTCGGCGCGCAGATTCACGTGGTGGACGACGAGCAGGCAGCGGCGGAGTGCTTCATGGACCTCTACGAGCAGCACGGCGAAGCGATGTTCGGCATCGGTCCGGGCGGCTCGGACGCGACCGGATCGCTCGGGTACGTGCAGGCCGCCTTCGAAATCGCCGAGCAGATGCCCGAGCCGCCGGGCCGGATCTTCGTCGCGGCCGGCTCGAGCGGGACGGCGGCCGGTCTGCTCGCCGGCCTGGGCATGACGGGGATCGACGCGGCCCTGCACGCGGTCGCCGTCTACCACGACGCCGAACGCACTCGCGAGGACATCGAGCGCATCGCGCGCGAGCTCGGCGTGGCGACCGAGGACCTGGGCCGGCTTCGCGTGCACGGCGAGTGGCTCGGCGAAGGCTACGGTCTCCCGACGCCCGAAACGGTCGCGGCCATCGATCTGTTCGCTCGCACCGAGGGGCTCGTGCTCGATCCCGTCTATACCGGAAAGGCGGCCGCGGCCATGGTCGCGATGTGCCGGAACGGCGGGATCGCGGCCGGCGATCGTGTCATGTTCGTGCACACCGGTGGCCTGCCCGGGCTGTTCGCGTACCCGGAGTTGTTCGCCCGGGTCCCCTAGACTAGGGAATCCCCGACGACTCGATTGATTGTCGCGCGCGGTGCCAGCGAGTCTCGAGCACCGCCGGCAACAAAGACGCATAATGCGCGGCGGCCGAAGCCGCCGCGCATTCGAGAAACCCGTTCCGCTTAGATGATCCAGAACGTGCCGGCTCCGGTCGCGCCCGGGTTGCCGATGCCGCACAGATTCGCGTCCGCCGGAGCCGACGTCGTGGGAACGTTGTTGACGACCAAGAAGTCGCCGGCCGCCGACTGCCGGACAAGGATCGTCCATCGGAGGCCGCCGCCGGTGCCGTACATGGCGGCCAGGTGCGTGGTCGGTCCGGAGGCGATCACCTCGACGCACGACAGTGTCACAACGGTCGAGCCCACGAAGGCCGTGCCGGAGTCGAGTGCCTGGTTGGCTCCGTTGACGACCACGCTGTTCGCGCCGGCGGTGCCGAAGCCGTAGATCATGTGCGCCGGCCCGACGTGCGCCGACGACGTCGCCGGAACCAAAGCGGCCGCCGCGAGCGCGGCCATCACCAGCGTGCTGCCGAAGATTCGCTTGAGTCCCATCTGTAGCCTCCCCATCGTGCCGGGCCCTGCGCCCGGCGGCTGCGGGAAGTGTCTCGCACCTGGGGGGTGCCGGTCCGTGTCCGGAGACCGCTCGATCTGTGTATTTCTGCATGCCCCCGCCGGACCGGCGCTCGGCACCGACGTCGCTCGAGGAGCCCCTCTGCCGTACGCCCTACGAGGTGCCCGCTGATCAGCCGATCGTGCCTTTGGCGCGAGGGCGCTCGAGAGGCGCGTGTAAGGCAGTCGCCCGTCGTTAGCAGGAGCGGGGGCGGAACAGGCGGCGCAGGCCGTCGACCAGCTGCCCGAGGCGGGTGCCGGCGGGCGGCACCTCGATGGGCACCTCGATCGTCTGGTCACCCGCGTCACCTTTGAAGCGAAACACCTTCGTCTCGCCGCCGAGATCCACGCGAACCTCGTAGTCGTCGGCGGACGCGCTCGCCTGCGGACGCACGAGCAGACGATACGTGCAGTCGCGCACGGCCTCATCGCCGATTCGCCAGTTGAAGGTTCGCTCGTCGCTCTCGCCGATCCGGAGCGCGTGCCACGTCCCGAGCGAGATGAGGCCGTTGTCTTCCTTGACGATGGTCGAGTGCTTCTCGCGGTCGTTTGCCGGCAGGAAGGCCGACCCGTTCATGGTGTAGACGCGCAGGTAGCTGTTGAAAAGATGGTTGGTCGGGATGTCCGGGCCGGTGTGCTCGGTGCGAACCGTGACGGTGCCGCGCAGCTCGCTGCCGAAGCGGTAGACGCGATAGACGATCTTTTTGCGAACCCACCGGTTGGACTTGCTGCCGGTCATGTTCGCGTCGATCACCGACAGCAGGTCGGTGCCGGTCGGACCGAGCCGGCCGTCCCAGCCCGCGAGCGTGAACGGACGGTGGTGCGCGGGATCGGCGAACCAGATCTGCGCGTGCCGGCTGCGCAGCGCGTCGGCGAGCGCGCGCGCGACCGCACCGGACCGCTCCGCCGGCACATCCCGCAGGCGATCGAAGATCACATCGTTGAGCTCGATCAGGAACTTCTTTCGCGGCCGGTCGAGCGGCCGTTTGAGCTCGATGTGATGCAGGGTCCGCTCGCTGATGTTCTCGGGTGTGAGCACGTCGGGGTAGCCGGGCACGGTGACCGGCTCGCCGAGGCCACGCACGATGTCCTCGAGGAACGTCTGCGTCACCGCGAGCACGCCGTCGATCTCGCCGCCGCCGGAGTGGCGGAAGATCTCGGCGGCCGCTTTCGCGGCGGTGGGGAAGTCCGGCCACCAGCCGGTCTGGCTCAGGCCGAACGGCTTGTCGAGCGCCGAGCGGATCGGCTCGGGCGCGACGTAGGGCGGGTCGGGAGCGGGAAACGCGACGGCGTCGTCGTATTCCTCGAGCGCAAGGCCGTCCCGATCGAGGCGCAGGATCCCGTACGAGCCGATGAACCCGCCGGCGGGGCGGACCTCCCAGGTCAGCTGCGAGAGCATCAGGATGCGAAGCGGGTTGCCGTTGGCGACGGTGGTGCCGAACTCGTGCAGGTGCAGCGCGACGTCCACCTGTGTGCGAGCTTGTGCGAGCTGGGTCTCGACCGCGCGGCGCACGTCCCACAACGCCGCACCGACGCCTCGCTTCGGGGCCAGGCTCATGCTCTGGCTCGCCCGCTCGAGCATGGCGCTCGCCTCACGAAGCGTCGGGATCACCGGAGCGATCTGGGCCAGCAGCGGATCGAGGGCGAGGCCGCGGATGCCCAGGTTTGCCACGCCGTTGAGCAGAGGGCTTCGGGCGGCGGCGTCGATGAGCAGGTCGGCCGCGCGAGAGACCTGCGCGGCCGCCTCGCTGATCGCACGCACGGTTCGGGCTTGCGGCCCCAGGAGCGGCATCGCGGACATGATCCGCATCGTGGGTCCGCGGGTCTTGCGCCGCACGGCGTCGGCGTCCGCCACGGCCAGCCGGACTTTGGCGGCGGCCTCCTCGAACCGGTCGCCGGCCGCGAGGGATCGGGCCTCGGATAGGTTCGCCTCGGCGGCGCGAAGGCCCGACCGGATCGAGGCGATGCGCGCGTACGAAAAGACCCCGGCCGCGACCACGACTGTGAGCACCGCGAGCGCGGCCATCGCCGGGCGGTGGTGCTTGGCCCAACGGCGAATGCGCCGTCGGATGCGGCGAAGAGGGGAAAAGCCGGAGTTCCGGCGTCGAGAGCCGGTCGCCGGATGGGTTATGGTCATCATTGTCTTAACGAAATGTCTTAACGAACCGCACGGGTGCCGGCTGCGGGGCTGCGGACAGGATACGAGGCCGGCTCGCCTGATTCTGCCGCGGCGCGAACTTCAGTCAGCTTTAAGCCAAGGCCCGCAGGGTTTGATTTCGCCCGGTCGAACTAGGATAGTTGCAACCATTTTGTCCTCCGCTCCGGGGGG
This sequence comes from Actinomycetota bacterium, assembly GCA_035541035.1. Classification (GTDB taxonomy): domain Bacteria; phylum Actinomycetota; class AC-67; order AC-67; family AC-67; genus DASWHR01. The sequence goes on along the minus strand of DATLFO010000196.1, from coordinate 1,789 downwards.
CGGGGTTAAGGGGGAACCTGTGATCTCGAAAGAACGTGTGTCGCGCTCGATCAAGCGCGCCCGTCGCCGGCGCGGCCGGACCGGCCGCAATGCCGTCGCGATTCTGTCGGTGGGCGCCATGCTGGCCGGAGTCGGAGCGATCTACCTCTCTCAAGGAGACCCCGTCCTGAGCGACGTCCGTCAGGTCTCGGTCACCAAGAGCCCGACTACCGCGCTCGGAGGCTGGGTCAACGGAACGAATGCGATCGGCCAGGACAATGTCTGCGCGACCGACAGCGGCGGATCGAACGTGCTCGACCTGACGGGGTTCGGGTTCTCCGTTCCGACGGGATCGTCGATCAACGGCATCACGGTCTCGGTCAAGGGCGCCAGGCAATCCAACAACGGGGGCGCCATGGACCTGGTCATCCTCGGAGGCGCCACGAGCCCGTCCCCGACGGCATCGACCGGAACGTACCCGGTTACCACGGCGTGCTCGTCGACGATCTTCGTCGATAACGGTGGCGCCACCCAGTTGTTCGGAACCACCTTCACCCCCGCACAGGTCAACGCGACCACGTTCGGGGTTCGTATCAACAGCGGAAGCTTGACCGGCGGGGGCAAGCTCGCGAGCGTCGATCATGTCACGGTCACGATCCACTACACCGCATCCGCGCCGCCGCCCGTCAGCGGCACGCTGGGCATCAGCCCGATGGTGAGCGGCGAGACGAGCACGAAGCCGACATTCTCGGGGACGGGCGCGCAGCACAACGGTGGCAACGGCCGCGTTCGGGTCTACCTGGACGGCTCCGATCATCCGGCGACACCGCACTGTGAGGCCGTGGTCGCCGCCGGCGGCACCTGGTCGTGCTCGAACAACGGCGTCACGCTGAGCGCGGGCTCCCACACCGTTCACCTTCGTCAGTACACCGACGGGATCGCCACGATCAGCGGTCCGAGCGCCTCGACGAACTTCACCGTCGCGGCGGTGCCCTCCACACCGGTCATCGTGAGCCCCGCGGACGCGGCCACGGTCGCGCCGAACGCCTCGTTCAGCGGCACCTGCACGGCCGGTTCGACCGTCACCGTCACGCTCGACGGCTCCGGCATCGGGACGACGACGTGCGATGGTGCGGGCAACTGGGTGTTCACGCCCGGCGCGCCGATGTCCGACGGGACGCACAGCCTCGTGGTGAAGGCCACGAACGCCGTGGGCGACTCCAGCGCGGACTCGCCGACCCGCACGTTCAACGTCAGCTCGGGCGGCCCGCCCAGCTGATCGATCCGAAAAGCATCCGCGACGCCGTCCCATCTCGGGGCGGCGTCGTTGCGTTCCCGGACACGCTAGCCTGAGCGGATGCCCGGTCCCGAACTCGCGCGCGCCACGCTGGCACCCTGGTTCGCGCGTCTGCTGGTCGTCGTCGCCGGCGCCGTGGTTCTCGTCATCGAGACGCTCGCCGCGCGGCTGGTCGCGCCGTACGTCGGCTTGACGCTGGAGTCGCACACCGCCGCGATCGGCGTGGCGCTGCTCGGGATCGCGGCCGGCGCCTCGATCGGCGGCCGGCTCGCCGACGGGGCCTTCCCCCGCGTGGTCATCGCGGCCGGCTTCGGGATCGGCGGAGCGCTCGTCTTTTTGATCCGGCCTATCGTGCACGCCATCGGTCCGGGTCTTCCGCCCGGTGCGTCCTCCGCCGTCATCGGCGTGGCGCTGTCGACGCTTGCTCCCGTCGTTGCGTTGTCTATGGTCCCGCCCGCGGTGGTCAAGATGCGGCTCGGCGACCTGCACGAGTCCGAGCGCGCCGATCGTGCC
>DATLFO010000195.1:0-2865 GCA_035541035.1 Actinomycetota bacterium | reverse complement strand
AGGAGCGTGACGTTCGTGCTCGCGCGCATCGTGGGCGACGGGCTCAAGCTGTACGCGATCCGGCGATCCGGCGTTCTGCCGTCGAGTTCGATCTTCATCAACATCGCGCGACTGATCGTGTTCATCGTCGGGTTCCTGGTGCTGCTGCAGACGTTCGGCGTCTCGATCACGCCGATGCTGACGGCGCTGGGCGTCGGGGGCCTGGCGATCGCGCTCGCTCTGCAGGACACGCTCGCGAACCTGTTCGCCGGGCTTCAGCTGCTCGCGGCCAAGAAGGTCCGGCTCGGCGACTTCATCAGGCTCGACTCGGGCGACGAAGGCGAGGTCATCGACATCAACTGGCGCAACACCTCGCTTCGCCAGCTTCCTAACAACATCGTCATCGTGCCGAACTCGCGGCTCGCGACGGCTATCATCACGAATTTCCACATGCCGCAGACCGAGATGGCGGTGGTCTTTCAGATGGGGGTCGCCTACGACACCGACCTCGAGCACGTCGAGCGCGTCACGATCGAGGTTGCGACGGAAACCATGCGCGAGGTCCCGGGAGCGATCCGCACGTTCGAGCCGTTTGTCCGCTACCACACCTTCGGCGACTCGAGCATCAACTTCTCGGTCATCCTGCGCTGCCAGTCCTACACGGAGCAGTACCTGCTCAAACACGAGTTCGTGAAGCGGCTGCACAAGCGCTACCGGGACGAAGGCATCGAGATCCCCTTCCCGCAGCGGACGCTTCATTTCGCGGACCCGGCGGCGGAGGAAACGGTGCGGCCTCGCGGCAAGGCCCAGCGATCCGCGTCGAAGCGGCCCGCGGCCAAGCGCGGCTCGCGCCGCTAGACGCTGCTAGGCGCTGCGCTCGGGAACGCGCGCGGGAACGATCGCCAGCAGAAGGTTGCCGGCCTTGACGGGGCGTTTCTCGCCCGCCGCGAACAGCGTCAGCCGGCCGGCGGAATCGATCGATCCGAGCGGGATCGCGCCATCGCCGTGCTCGCGGTGGAACGAGTCTAGGTCGAATTCGTGGCTGAGCTTGGTGACCTTGAAGCCCGCTCCGTCATCCAGCCGCGCGGCGATGGCACCGAAGGTGAGATCGGGCGCGGCGAGCGTGCGGCCGCGAAGATGGGCCGCCAGCGCGTGGCGTCCGCGGCCTGTCCCGTCCTTGGGTGCGAGCTGATAGACATTTCGGCGTCCGACGACGGGAGCGAGCGTTTGGGCCGCGAGTGCGTTGACTTCGTCGTTGGGTGTGAGCGCCAGCATCGATCCGATGCCGCCGAAGTCCATCGTCGCCAAGGTGTCCTCCGACAGGACGCTGCCGTAGACGACCGGCAGCCCGGCGAGACGCCCCGCGCTGACGTGCCCGTACTCGGTATCGGTCAGCAGCACCCGAACGCCCTTGGATTGCAGCGCCTGAGCGAGCGAGCGGGCCCCTGCGTGCGCGCCGATGATCAGCAGCCCGCCCGGCTTCGATTCGGCGAGACCGAGCCGCCGGGCGAGCCACGGACCGCTCAGGCCGTAGACCACGATCGTCCCGACGATGACCGCGAAGGTCGCCGGCACGAGCAGGGACACGTCGACGTTGCCGGCCTCTTCCAACCGCAGCGCGAACAGCGTGGACACGGCCGCGGCCACGATGCCGCGCGGCGCCATCGCGGCCACAAACGCCCGGTCACGCCAGGTCAGCTTGGTACGGGCCAGGGAAGCCATCGCCGCAAGCGGACGCGCGATCACGATCAGCGACACCACGAACGCGAGCGCGCCCAGGCCGAGCATCTGCAGGTCTCCTCGCGTCAGACGTGCCGCGAGCGTCACGAACAGCACCGAGATCAGCAGCGTTCGCAGGTTCTCCTCGAACTCCAGGATGTGCTTGACCGGCACGAGCCGTTGCGAGGCGAGCGTGATGCCCATGACGGTCACCGCGAGCAGGCCCGACTCCTCTTGGATCTCGTTTGCCGCAACGAATGCGCCGACGACCAGAGTGAGGGCGAGCGCGCCGTGCAGCGGGTCGGGCACGAGGTAGCGCCGAAGCAGAACGACCATCAGCGCCGCGGCGCCGATTCCGATCCCGAGCCCGGAGCCGATCGTCTGCAGCAGGCCCTGCGTGAAGATGTTCGCCGCGATCCGCGCATTTCCGGCGAGGGTCGCCTCGAACACCAGGACCGCCAGCATGGCGCCGATCGGGTCGATCAGGATGCCTTCCCATCGAAGGACCGAGGCGGACAATCCGGTTGGCCTGATATGTCGCAGCAGCGGACCGATCACGGTCGGCCCGGTCACCGTCAGGATCGCGCCCAGCAGGATCGCGACGTCCCAGTCCATGTCGAGGAAGATCCGGGCGGCGACCGCGCCCACGATCCAGGTGATGAGCGTGCCCACGCTGATGAGCGCGCGGACGGCACGGCCGCTTCCCTTCAGCTCCCGGATGTCGAGGCTCATTCCTCCCTCGAACAGGATCCTGATCCGCGATTCGGTGCCGCGCTCCGCGGCGAAGCAAGCCGATCGGCGCATCCGGAGAAAAAACTTGCTTGCTTTAGCAAGCATTCTGCGTTGACCGCGTTTGCTTCCAGGTGGCAGCATCGCGGTGATGCCGCGCCTTCCCGTGTTCGTCGCATCGCTATTCGTCATCTCGTTCGCCGCCTCCCCGGCGCGGGCATCCGAGACGGCTTCTTCCGCGACTCCTGCGGCGACGGAGACCCGCGACGACGAGGCGGGCCAGTCACCCGTGCCTTCTGCATCGCCTTCGCCGTCTGCATCGCCTTTGCCGTCTGCATCGCCTTCGCCGTCTGTGTCGCCTTCGTCCTTTGCGTCGCCCTCAACGCCGGCGGCACCGGCCTCGCCCGCCTCGTCGTCGCGGGTCTCCGTCGCCGCAGG